>CAYZFZ010000059.1:0-16860 GCA_964477795.1 uncultured Bifidobacterium sp. | reverse complement strand
CTGCCCGGAGACCATCGCCATCCAGACCGACTGGATGCCGGAGGCCGAGCACGGCTTCCTGTACCAGCTCGTCGGCGAGGGCTACGAGATCGACTCCAGCCTGGCGTACGTCACCGGCCCGCTGGTGGATTCCACCGGCGCCGACACCGGCGTCAAGGTGCAGATCCGCTCCGGCGGTGCACCGCAGCAGTTCCAGCCCGTCACCCAGCTGCTGTACAACGGCGACGCACTGCTCGGCTACGTCTACACCGACGAGGCGATCCAGTTCTCCGGCGAGTTCCCCACCGTTGCCATCGAGTCCGGCTTCGAGAAGAACCCGCAGATGATCATGTGGGATCCCGGCACCTACCCCGACGTGAAGACCATCGCCGACCTGGGCAAGACCGACGCGACCGTCCGCTACTTCAGCGGCGCGGCGTACATGGACTTCCTCACCGGCACCGGTGTCCTCGACAAGAACAACGTCGACGGCTCGTACAACGGCGACCCGTCGCTGTTCATCGCCGACGAGGGCAAGGCGGCACAGCAGGGCTTCGGCTCGGCCGAGCCGTACCTGTACAAGAACGTCCTCGAGGACTGGGGCAAGGAAGTCGCGTTCCAGTACATCAACGACGCCGGCTGGAAGAACTACGCCGAGTCCATCGCCACCAAGCCGGAGAACATCGAGAAGTACAGCGACTGCTTCAAGAAGGTCGTTCCGATGATCCAGCAGGCCAGCGTCGACTACCTCAAGGACCCGACGCGGGCCAACGCCATCATCCTCGATGCCAGCACCACCTTTGGCGCTGACTTCGGCTGGACGTACACCCAGGGCGCCGCCGACTTCGGCGTCGAGACCATCAAGAACGACGGTCTCATGGCCAACGGTCCCGACGGCATGGGCAGCTTCGACAACGCCCGGGTCGACGAGCTGATCGCACTCGCCGTGCCGATCTACGAGGCGATGGGTGCCAAGCCGAAGGACGGCCTCAAGGCCGAGGACATCGTCACCAACCAGTTCATCGATCCCTCGATCAAGCTCTGATCGAGCTCGGCTGCACGCACGTGCAGTGAACCGAACTGAATGCCGTAAAGGGGCGTCGGCTGCGGCCGGCGCCCCTTGCGCGTTCGTTCCCGTCTCAGATGAGGAGCTGGACGAGGATCAGCTTCACGATCATCGCCAGCGGCAGCACCAGCGCGTAGCCGGCGTCCACGCGCTCGTCGCCCTTCGTCGCCTCCGCCGCGTACGCGTGCACGGCGGGCTGCGTCTCGATCCCCGCGATCTGGCCGGCGGCTGTCACCGGATCGCTGCGCAGCACCCGTGCGAGCAGCAGCGACGAAACCGCCAGCAGGGCCGTGAGCACGAAGGCGGCGATCGCCACCCGCCCGCCGAGGCCCGTGCCGGCGGCGTCGGCGAACGTCGCGCCGGAACGGATGCCGACTGCGCCGAGGAACATCAGGATGCCCAGCTGCCGCAGCGTGAGGTTCGCCGCGTGCGGGATCTGCCAGGTGATCGGCCCGGTGCGCGAGATGGTGCCCAGCACCAGCCCGGCGATGAGCGGGCCACCACCGACGCCGAGCTCGATGGAGCCACCACCCGGCAGCGGCACCTCGATCAGGCCGATCAGCAACCCGATCGAGAGGCCGAGCGCGAAGCCCATCGCGTCGACCTCGCCCAGGCTGCGGTCGGAGTCGCCGAGCAGCGTCGCGACCTCGCCGAGGCGTGACGCCGGCCCGACCACGCGCAGCCGGTCGCCCAGGCGGAGCACGAAGTCGCCGTCGGCGACGAGGTCGTGATCGCCCCGGCGCACACGGGTGACGGTGGCCCCGAAGCGGCTCTCCAACCGCAGCTGGCGCAGTGGCGTGCCGGCCAGCTTGCGGTTGGACAGCGAGATGCGCCGGAAGTCGAGCAGCGCCCGGTCGAGTGCGAGGTGGCGCCGGCTGCGCATGCCCGCCCATGCGATGAAGCGCTCGACGTCGTCGGGCGAGCCGATCACGGTGCACAGGTCGCCGCGCACCAGCATCAGGTCGCTCGTCGCGATCTCCACCATGCCGGCGTGCTCGACACGGCCGAACGCCAGCTTCGTGCCGTCCCACGTCTGCAACTCACCCAGCGACGGTAGGTCGTCGCGATCCACGAGCAGCGTGGCGTTGGTGGCGTTGCGGTTCGAGTCAGCGGGCTGTGCTGCTCGCCCGCCGGCCGTGGAGCGATGGCTGCGGCGCAGCGACCAGTGCGCGGCCAGCAGCATCATCACCACACCGAACGGGTAGGCCAGCGAGTAGCCGATCACCGGGTCGGTGACGGTGCCGTCGGTGACCTTGTCGCCGAGTCCGCCGATCGCCGCCGACAGTGCAGGGGTGTTGGTGAGCGCGCCGGAGAAGAGGCCGGCCTGTGCCCCCTTGTCGAGATCGAGCAGGCCACCCACCGCAGGAACGGCCAGTGCGACGAGGCCGAGCAGGACGGTGACACCGGCGAGCACCTTCGCCCCGCCGCGCCGGAACTCGGCGAGGAACGACGGGCCGGAGGCGAGCCCGACGGTGTAGATGAACAGCGCCAGCCCCACCTGGGTGACGATGACCGGCGTGTTCGCCAGCCGGTCGTCGACGGCGGAGACAGCGAGCCCGGCGAACAGCGCGGCCGCCGGACCGAGCGCCACCCCGCCGATGCGCACCGTGCCCAGTGCGGCGCCGACGCCCATCACGAGGAACAGCAACAGCAGCGGGTTGTCGATGAGCACGCTCACGGCGTCCTTTCTATCGGACGCAGCCGCGTGGCTCCCGGGACCTCTGTCAGGACATTGCGCGCGAGAGCACGACCTGCAGCAGCACGTCGGCGCCGGCGGCGATGTCGGCGGGCTCGGTGTACTCGGCGATGTTGTGCGAGAGGCCTGCGACGCTGGGCACGAAGACCATCGACGTGGGGCAGACGCGGGCCAGCATCTGCGCGTCGTGGCCGGCGCCGCTGGGCATGCGCCGTGTGGTGTGGCCCAGCCGGGTGGCGGTGCTCTCCACGAGGTCGATCATCCCCGGGTCGAACTCGACCGGCTCGAAGCGGGCGAGCGTCCGCCGCTCGATCGTGACGCCCTCTTCCACGGCGAGCTGCTCGCACAGCGCGGTCAGCACCGCTTCGGCCTGCTGCAGCAGCAGATCGTCGGTGTTGCGCAGGTCGACGGTCATGGTGACCTGCGCGGGGACGACGTTCACCAGGTTGGGGTGCAGCTCGAGCCGGCCGACGGTGGCCACCTGCGTGCCGCCCATCTCGGTGGCGAGCGCGCGCACACCGGTAGCGATCGCGGCGGCGACGTACCCCGGGTCGCGGCGCAAGCGCATCGGCGTGGTGCCGGCGTGCGCCGACTGGCCAATGATCGTCAGCTCCGTCCACGAGATGCCCTGCACCCCCGTCACGACGCCGATGGTGAAGCCCTCGTCCTCCAGCACCGGCCCCTGCTCGATGTGCAGCTCGCAGTAGGCGTGCGGCGCGGCTGCCGTGGGGCACGGCGTGGGGCCGGCGTACCCGATGCGGGCGAGCTCGTCGCCGAGGCGGGCACCGTCGTCGGCGGCTCGCACGTCGAGCGCGTCCTCCAGGCCCATCCCGCCGACGTACACGAGGCTGCCGAGCATGTCCGGCTGGAAGCGGGCGCCTTCCTCGTTCGTGAAGAACGCGACGGCGACGGGTCGGTGCGTGACGATGCCGTGCTGCTCGAGCGTTTCCACGACCTCCAGGCCGGCGAGCACGCCGAGGTTGCCGTCGAAGCGGCCTCCGGTGCGCACCGTGTCGATGTGCGAACCCACCATCACCGGCGCAGCCGCAGGATCGGCGCCGGCGCGGACGGCCACGACGTTGCCGACCGCGTCGACGGACACGGCCATGCCGAGGTCGAGCATCCAGCCCGTCACCAGATCACGGCCGTCACGGTCCGCGTCGGTGAGCGCGAGCCGGGCGCAGCCGTGCTCGCCGGCCGGGCCGGCGATCGCACCGATCTCCCCCAGCGTCTGCAGCCGGTCCCACAGGCGGGCGCCGTCGACGCGCAGCTCCTCGGTGCCCATCACGCGTCCAGCGGCCGGCCGAAGTCGAACGTCGAGATCTCGCGCAGCGCCTCGCAGAACCCGCGGACAGCCCCCTCGAAGAGCTGCTTGCCCAGCTCGGGGGTGGCTGCCGTCGGGTCGCCGATGTAGCCGTCCGGGAAGAAGTCGTTCGACATCCAGCCGAAGCTGACCCGCCCACCGAAGCGCACGTACTGGTTGCGGGCGATCGACTCCGGCACGCGCCGCTCGGCGAGCGACATGTCCACCAGGTGGGGCGCAAGGTGCAGCATGATCGATGTCTCGTCGGTGCCGCCGTGCACCCCCATGCCCAGCTCGTCGGCCGGTGAGGTGCCGCCCTGGTCGGGCGGGACACCGGGATGGGTGAGGAACGTCATCAGGCCGTGCGCGAGCCGCAGCTCGCGGTTGGCCACGTTGAGCAGCGCGCTGTTGCCGCCGTGTCCGTTGAGGAAGACGAGTCGCTTCGCGGGTGTCGTCGCGACGCAGCGGCCGAGATCGTCGAGCACGGCCAGCAACGTCGTGGCGCCGAGCCACACCGTGCCGGGGCTCCAGGCGTGCTCGTTGCTCTTGGTGTAGTCCAGCGTGGGCAGCAGCCACACGTCGAGCTCCTCGCCCACCTCCGCCACCGCCGCCTCTGCGACGGCACTGGCCACCACCGAATCCGTGCTCAGCGGCAGGTGCGGGCCGTGCTGCTCGATGGCCCCGAGCGGCTGCACCAGGATGGTGCGATCAGTCAGGCGCTGCGCGACTTGTGGGCCGGTGAGGTCGGGAAAGTAACGAACGCGAGTCACGTGTGCACGTTATCCGTGGGCGTCGCGAGCGCCCGGCAGAATGGGCCACGATGAGTGCGACAACGGCGAACAGCGGCGACTTCGATGCGATCGTGGTGGGAGGTGGCCACAACGGGCTCGTGTGCGCGGCGTATCTCGCCCGCGGTGGCCTGCGGACGCTGCTGATCGAGGCCCGCCATGCGGTCGGTGGCACGGCCGCCAGCGAGGAGTTCGCCGGGGCCACCGTGAACATCTGCAACTGCGACCACATCACGTTCCGCACCACACCGGTGATCGAGGAGCTGGCCCTGGCCGACCACGGGCTGCGCTACCTCGAGATCGATCCGGCACAGGTCAACATGTCGTGGAGCGGCGGGCCGGCCTGGGCCAGCCACCACTCCCTGGAGCAGACGCTGGACTCCATCGGTCGCCACTACCCCCGCGAGGTCGAGGGCTACCGCCGCTACGTGAAGGCCGCCATGCCCGCGGTGCGGCTCGTGTTCGACGCCGCCAACAACCCGCCGACGCTGGGCGGGCTCACCCGCAAGGTGCTGTCGGCCCGGGGCCGCGGGGTCAGCACGCTGTTGCGCTGGAGCCGCCGCAGCGCGGCCGACGTGATGCGCGAGTTCTTCACCACGGACGCGTTGCAGGGCCCCGGCCTGCTGGTCGGGCCGATGGTGTGGGGCATCTCACCCGAGCTGCCGGGCACCGGCCTGGGCGCGCTCACCTACGCGCTCCGCCACGTCGGCCACGTCGGCCGCCCGATCGGTGGCAGCGGTGAGGTGCCGCGTACCCTGCGGGCCGCGTTCGAGGCGGCCGGTGGCACCGTCCGGGTCAGCACCAAGGTGGAGGCCATCACGTGCGAGGGCGAGCGCGTGCGCGGGGTCACCCTCGCCGACGGCACCGAGCTCACCGCCTCGGTCGTCGTGTCCGCCTGCAATCCCCACGACACGTTCCTCGCCTGGCTGCGCAACCCGCCGGCGCAGGCGAACTCGCTCGTGCAGCGCTGGACGACGATCCCCCACGACGACGGCTACGAGTCCAAGATCGACGCGATCATGACGGCCGTGCCGCACCTGCGGGCTGCCACCGACGGCGGCCTCGACGGCGACCTCACGGCCACCTTTGCGATCGCGCCGACGATCGCGGACATGCACCGCGGCTACCAGCTGATGGCGGCCGACAAGATGCTCGAGCGGCCGGGACTGATCGCCAACGTGCCCACGGTGGGAGACCCCACGGTGGCACCCGACGGCCGGCACATCCTCAGCCTGGAAACGCTGTTCACGCCGTACGGGCTCGCCGGCGGGTGGGCGTCGTCACCGGAACCGGCTCGTTGGTTGGAGCTGTTCGGCGGGCTGTGCGAACCGGGCTTCGCCGACAGCCTCGTGGAGTGGCGGGCGATGACGCCCGATCGCTACGAGCGCGAGTTCCACTTGCCGCACGGCCACGCCACCAGCTTCGCCGGCGGCCCGCTCGCCGCGCTGCGCAACAAGAACCCCGAGCTCACCCGCTACGAGACGCCGGTGAAGGGCCTCTACATCACGGGAGCGGCGACGTTCCCGGGCGCCGGTGTGTGGGGTGCCAGTGGCCGCAACGCAGCGATGACGGTGCTGCGCATCGCCGGCTGATCCGCGCTACAACTGCGGGATGGATCCGACGGCCCGGGCTCGTGTGTGGGCGGAGCGGCTGTCGGCGCGCATCTCCCCCTCCGACCTGGAGCGCGTCTCGCGCAGCATGCTGGCCGGCATCGATCAGGTCAGCAACGCCCGGTGGGACGCGGCCGTCGAGCGGGTACAGGCGCTGCCCGATGGCGTGCGACCCGAGAAGCTGAAGGCGATCACCGACTCCTTCGCCCGCGAGCTCGGTGCGTTCGGGGCGGGTGTCGGAGCAGTGGCCGCCACGCCGGCGATCGGCACCGCCACCACGCTGATGGCGGCAACCGTCGAGCTGGCATGGTTCACCGGCCGCGTCGGCGACATGATCCTCACCGTCGCAGCCCTGCACGGCCGGCCGGCGCCCACCGTGGAAGAACGACGGGCGTGGATGCTGGCGGTGCTGATCTACGGCGGGTCCGCGCGCGACGGCTTCGCCCGCGCCGTCAACGAGGCCGGCACCGGGCTCACGACGCCGGCCACGCAGCTGCCGCTGTCCACGCTGCGCACGGTCAACCGGCTGCTGACACCGCAACTGGCCCGCCGATACGGCGCCCGCCGCGGTGCGGTCGCGCTCGGCACCGCGATTCCGCTGGGCATCGGCGCGATCATCGGCGGCAGCGCCAACTACATGGCAGTGCGCGCCCTCGCCCGCCACGCCGACGAGTTCTTCGCGCACATGCCCTACTCCGCGATCGACACGAACGCGGTGGAGGTCGGTGGTTTCATCAGCGGCGGCTGAGGCCGCGCGCCCGACGGGCGGTCAGGCGTCCTTCACCGACCACTCGCGGCGGGCCACCGGATCCTTGTCGCTCCACGGGAAGTTGATCCACTGGTCGGTGCGCTTCCAGACGTAGTCGCACTTCACCACCGAGTGGCTCTTCTCGTAGAGCACCGCGGTGCGCACCTCGGCCACCTTGCCGGCGCAGAAGTCCTGCACGCTGCGCAGCGTGTGGCCGGTGTCGGCGACGTCGTCCGCGATGAGGATCTTGGCGTGGCTGACGTCCACGAAGTCGGGTGCCGGCGGCAGGATGCGAGGCACCTCCAGCCGCTCGTCCACACCCGTGTAGAACTCCACGTTCATCGTGTACACGTTCTTCACGCTGAGCGCATAGCCCAGCGCGCCGCCGATCAGCAGCCCGCCACGGGCGATGGACAGGATCATGTCGGGCTCGTAGTCGTCCGCGACCTGCTGGGCGAGCACCCGGGACGCCTCGCCGAAGATCTCCCAGGACATGATTTCACGTTCGTTCGACATCCCGGCCAACCTAACCCATTCGCGCCGGTGAACGCGAAGAGCGAGCTTGTCCGGTGGGCTGGAACGCTCGTCTAGCCGCAGATGTCGCTGGGGCGCACCGGCACACGGTGCAGATCCTTGCCGATGGCGTCGCGGATCGCCGCCACGATCGCCGGCGTGGACGACACGGTGGGCGGCTCGCCGACACCCTTGGCCCCCAACGGGGAGAGCGGCTCGGGCTCCTCGACGAGGGAGATCACGACGCCCGGCATGTCGAGGAACGTGGGCAGCAGGTAGTCGGTGAAGCTCGCGTTGCGCACGTAGCCGTCCACCTGCAGCAGCTCCTCCATCACCGCCAGGCCCAGCCCCTGGGCGATGCCGCCTTCGATCTGGCCGACGACGCTGAGCGGGTTCAGCGCCCGCCCCACGTCTTGCGCTGTGGCGACCTGCACCACCTTGACCAGGCCGAGCTCCACGTCCACGTCGACCACGGCGCGGTGGGCGACGAACGCGAACGCGGTATGACAGTTGCCCTGGCCGTTCTCGTCGAGATCCTCGGTCGGCGCGTGGTGGTGCTCGAACGTCTCGTCGAGCTCCAGCCCGGCGCTGGCCGCGGCCACCGGCACGCGCAGGGAGCCGGTGGTGTCGACGACGTCTCGGCCGTCGATCGCGAGCTGCGCCGGGTCGAGGCCGTTGGCGCGGCCGACCGCCTCGAGCAACCGGTCGCGCACGAGCGAGCACGCCCCGTGCACCGCGCCACCGCTCATCCACGTCTGGCGCGACGCGGACGTGGAGCCGGCCGAACCCACCGTGGTGTCGATGGACTCGATGACGACGTCGTCCACACCGAGCACGCTGCGCGCGATCTGGCCGGCGATGGTGACGAAGCCCTGGCCGACCTCCGCGGTCGCGAACTTCACGGAGGCGATGCCATCGGCGAGGCGCACACGAGCGGTCGACGAGTCGTCGAACGCCTCGCTGTACATCAGGTTCTTGATGCCGACGCCCCACCCGATGCCGCGCACGATGTGGCCCTCGTCGGCGGTGAGACCGGCGCCACCGGGCAGGCGCAGCGGATCGTGGTCGTGCCCGCCGACGGGCTCGTCGGGAAGGGGCAGCTCGGCGGTCTCCAGGATGCAGCGCGTGACGGGGGCGTTGCTCGTCATCACCTGGCCGGTGATCAAGGTGTCGCCGGTCTCCATCGCGTTGCGCAGGCGGATCTCCACGGGGTCGAGCCCGACTGCTGCGGCGAGCTTGTCCATCTGCCCCTCGTGGGCGAAGCAGGCCTGCACGACACCGAAGCCACGCATGGCGCCCGAGGGCAGGTTGTTGGTGCGCACCGCCCAGCCGTCCACCGTCGCTGCCGGGCACTTGTAGGGGCCCTGCGCGTGGGTGATGCCGTTGATCAGCACCGCCGACGACGTGCTCGCGTACGCGCCACCGTCGAACACGAAGCGAGCCTCGATGCGCCGAATGCGCCCGTCCGTGCCGGCGTGGTGACGCATCCAGATGCGGCACGGGTGGCGGTGGACGTGGCCGATGAAGCTCTCCGCCCGGTCGTAGGCCATGCGCACCGGGCGACCCGTGCGCAACGCGAGCAGGCACGTGTGCACCTGCAGGCTGATGTCCTCGCGGGCGCCGAACGCGCCGCCCACACCGCTGAGGACGAGGCGCACCTTCTCCGGCGCGAGCGCGAGGCAGGCGGCGATCTGCTTGCGGTCCTCGTGCAGCCACTGGGTCGCGAGGTGCAGCTCGATGCCGGCGCCGCCCGGGTCGGGGATCGCCAGCGCGGCCTCCAAGCCGAGGAAGGCCTGGTCCTGCCGGCCCAGCTCGTAGGTGCCCTCGACGATCACGGGGCCGCTGATCGTCTGGTCGCCGTGGACGATGCGTTGGTGGCGCACGACGTTGCCGTCCGGGTGGATCGGCGGGTGCGACCCGTCGATCGCGGCCTCCGGATCGAGCAGCGGCGCGAGCACCTCGTACTCGACGACGATGGCGGCGAGCGCCCGCCGGCAGGTGTCGGGGTGGTCGGCGGCGACGGCCGCAACGGGGTCGCCGACGAAGCGCACGTGCTCGCTCGCGAACACGTGCTCGTCCTGCGAGATGAGCCCGTAGGTGGGCACGCCCGGCACGTCGTCGGCGGTGATGACCGCCTGGACGCCGCTGATCTTCCATGCGCCGGAGACGTCGAGGCGGACGATGCGGGCGTACGGGTGGGGCGAGCGCAGCGTGGCGCCCCACAGGAACCCGTCGGCGCTGAGGTCGCCGGAGAACGCGAACGAGCCCTGCGTCTTGGCCACGCCATCGGGCCGTGCGGTGCTGTCGCCGATGCGGCCGCGCACCTCGCCGCGCACGAGTGCCTCGGTCACGACACCGCTCCTTCACGGCGGGCCACGGCGACGCGCTGCACGGCATCGATGATGCGGCCGTAGCCGGTGCAGCGGCAGATGTTGCCGGACAGCTCCTCGCGGATCTCCATCTCGGTGGGCTCCGGGTTGAACTCCAGCAGCGAGTGCGCCGCCATGATCAGCCCCGGCGTGCAGAAGCCGCACTGGACGGCACCGGCATCGACGAACGCCTGCTGCACGTCGGTGGGCGAACCCTGCGGGGCGATGCCCTCGATCGTGACGATCTCCTGGCCGACGGCGGAGGCGGCGAGCACGAGGCAGCTGCACACCAGTTGGCCGTCGAGCAGGACGCTGCACGAGCCGCACTCCCCCTGCTCGCAGGCGCCCTTGCTGCCCATCAGCCCCAGGCGCTCGCGGAGCACGAACAGCAGGTTCTCGCCGATCCAGGCGTCGCGCACCTCGCGCAGCTCGCCGTTGACGTGCAACGAGTACACCGCGTTGCTTGCGTGCTCGGTGTTGGTTGCTTGCTCAGTCATTGGGGAACGCCCTTCGCAGGAGGCGGCCGGCCAGCACGCCGATCGCGTGGCGGCGGTAGTCGGCGGTGGAGCGGTGGTCGTCGATGGGGCGCGCTGCCGCCCGTGCGAGCGCGGCGAACTCGCGCACATGCGCGTCGTTGATCCGCCGCCCGGCGAGGTCGGCGTGTTCGGCGGCGAAGGCCTCCGCTTCCGGGCAACGCAGGATCACCGGGCCCACCGAGCCGAGCGCGAGGCGCACGGGATCATCTGCGCCGGCGCTGGTGACGAGCGCGACGCTGGCGACCGCGATCACCATCGCATTTCTCACGCCCACCTTGCTGTAGCCCTGCCAGCCGTCGAGCACCGGCACACTGACGCCCGTGATCAGCTCGCCCGGCCGCAGCACCGTCCGCTTCGGCCCCACCATGTACTCGGCGAAGGGCACATCGCGGGTGCCGGCGACCGACGCCAGGTGCACCGTCGCCTCCAGCGCACTGAGCACCGGCAGGCCGTCGCCGGCGGGCGAGGCGGTGCCGACGTTGCCGCCGATGGTGGCCGCGTGGCGGATCTGCGGCGAGCCGACGGTGCGCGCCGCCTGCGCCAGTGCGGGCACCCACTCGGCGATGGGACCGGTGGCGATCTCGGCGTAGGTGATGCCGGCGCCGATGTGCAGCACGCCCGCCGCAGGATCGTGATGCCAGGTGCACAGCTCCGGCACGCGGTTGACGGCGATCACCGACGCCGGCCGCCGGTGGGCGCCGTTGAGCTCGACCATGACGTCGGTGCCGCCCGCCAGGACGAGCGCATCGGGCGCATCGGCGAGCGCGCTAACGGCCTCGGGCAGGGAGCGGGCGACGATCACCGACATGGCGCACCGGCCCGGCCCACGGCCGGCGTGAAAGGTCGAGCGGGCAAGCGGACGTGGGCGATCATGGCGCTCGAAACCTTACATTTCGTAAAGCGCCGGAGACCGGATCCGTTCATTTCACGATCAGCCCGTCGAGGCCGTCCTCGGGCGGCGGCAGCTGCGGCCCGATGCGCTCGAGGTGGTGCAGCAGGATCTTGGCGACGGCGAGGTTGCGCACCCAGTTGCGGTCGGCGGGCACGACGTACCACGGCGCCGAGCGGGTGGACGTGCGCTCGATCGCCTCCTGGTACGCCTTCTGGTAGTCGTCCCACAGCTTGCGATCGTCGAGGTCGCCGAGGCGGAACTTCCACCGCTTCTCCGGATCGTCGATGCGCTCCTGCAGCCGCTCGCGCTGCTCGTCCTTGGAGACGTGCAGGAAGCACTTGATCACCGTCGTGCCCTCGTCGGTGAGCTGCTGCTCGAAGTTGCGGATGTGCTCGTAGCGCTTCGACCACACCGCCTTGGGCACGAAGCCCTTCACCCGCACCACGAGCACGTCCTCGTAGTGGCTGCGGTTGAAGATGCCGATGTAGCCCTTCTGCGGGGTCTCGGCGCGCACCCGCCAGAGGTAGTCGTGGCGCGTCTCGGGCCCGCCGGGCACGCCGAAGGCGGCGATGTGGAAGCCGGCCGGGTTCAGGCCGGCGAGCATGTTGCGGATGGTGCCGTCCTTGCCCGCCGCGTCCATCGCCTGCAGCACCAGCAGCACGCTGCGCCGCTCCTCGGCGAAGAGCCGCTGCTGCAGCACGTCGATGCGTTGCTTCACTTTCGCGAGGTCCTCGACGGCGTCCTGCTTGTCCCAGCCGAGCATCGAGTCGGTGGCCCGCGCACGCAACGAGAAGGACTTGCCGGGGGCCACGCGCAGGGACGCGATCGAGTTGTTCGCCATGTCGCCGACGCTAGTTCAGGAGCCGTCCTGCACGTATGGACAGTGGCGGCAGCCGCTGCCACAGCAGTACTCGCGCTCGGCCAGGAATCGTGCCGTGAACACCATCTGACCGGTGATCGGATCGATGTAGGCGGGCACTCCTGCGGCCACCGCGACTGCGTGGCGACGCATGCCGACGTCGTAGCCGCGGTGCTTCGGCGAGTACCGCCGAGGCAGCGGCTGCACCAAATGTTGGTCTCTCAGGGCCGGCACACGGCGACGGTACCTCCATGTTGACCACGGCGTGGCCGTTCTGGCTAAGGTGCGTCCACCGAGGTGTGATGGGGGTCACACCGGCCCTTGAGCACGCCTCGGATCAATGCACTCACGCATCGAACGAATGGGGGAAGAGGATGGGTCATTTGAACGCACCGTCTCGGCGCAGGCCGGGCCGGCTGCTGGCCGTCTTGGTGATCAGCGCAGGTCTGATCGGCGCCGCATGCGGCGGGGACGACGACAACAACAGCAGCGACGGCACGACCGCTACCACAGCGGCCGGGGGCACGGAGACCACTGCCGGGGGCAGCGAGACCACCGACTCGGCCGCTCCGGCCACCACCGCCCCGCCGCCCACCACGGCGGCGGAAGAGCAGCCTGTGCCCGGCGGCAAGCTGGTGTTCGGCATCGAGGCCGACACGTCCAGCCCGTGGCGCCCGGCAGAGATGGTGTGCGCGATCTCCTGCCACCAGGTCATCCGCAACATCTACGACTCGCTGACGCTCCCCAACGACCAGGGCGGCTGGAGCCCGTACCTCGCCTCGGCCGTCACACCCAACGACGACTACACCGAGTGGCGCATCACCGCTCGTGAGGGCGTCACCTTCCACGACGGCACGCCCTTCGACGGTGCCGCCATCGTCGAGAACATGACCCGTGCGAAGGAAGGTGTGCTCACCGGCAACATCTTCCGCGCGATCGACTCGATCACGCTCGACCCGGACGACCCGATGACGGCAGTGGTCGCCACCAGCACGTCGTGGGCCGCGTTCCCGTACGCGCTGATGGGCCAGGCCGGCTACCAGGCCTCGCCCACGTGGTTGAAGGCCAGCGACACCGACGACACGCTGAAGTCGAAGCCCGTCGGCACCGGCCCGTTCGTGTACGAGAACTACAGCCCCAACGAGGTGTTCTCGATGACGAAGAACCCCGACTACTGGAACGCTCCGTACCCGTACCTCGACGCCATCGAGTTCCGCCCGATCGCGGACGGCCTCAACCGCCGCGACGCGCTGAAGAGCGGCACGGTCGACATCATCCACACCACCAGTGCGGAGACGATCGTCGAGAACACGGCCAGCGGTGAGTTCGGCCAGACGATCATCGAGAACAACGCCGAGACCGCCTACACCTTGCTGCACGTCTCGCAGGAGGGCTCGCCGCTCACCGACGTCCGCGTGCGTTGCGCACTTGCCTACGCCTCCGACGAGCAGCTGCTCATCGACACCATCGGCGCCGGCCTGAACCAGATCGCGTTCGGTCCGTTCTCGCCCACGATGGTCGGCTACCTCGAGCACACCGGGTTCCCCGAGGCGCAGGACATGGCCAAGGCCCAGGAGCTGATCGCGGCGTACAAGGCAGAGCACCCCGGTGCCCTGAAGCTGTCGCTGGCCACCACCCAGGACCAGACCAACCTCACCATCGCCCAGCAGCAGCAGCAGTGGTGGACGGAAGCCGGCATCGACGAGGTCACCATCGACCAGATCGACCAGGGCAGCTACATCGTCACCGCCCTGCTCGGCAACTTCCAGGTGTTCCAGTGGCGCAACAACGGTGGCTTCGACCTCGACATGCAGTACCACTGGTGGCACTCCAGCGCGGCACCGCCCGTCGGTGAGCTGGCGCTGAACTTCGGCCGCATCCGCGACCCGCAGCTCGACGCCCTGCTCGACGAGAACCGCGCCAGCGCCGATCCCGCTCGCAAGAAGGAGATCGCCGAAGAGGTCAACAAGCTGTTCGGCACCCAGTGCTACAACCTGTGGGGCAGCTACACGAAGTGGGACATCATCTACAAGCAGGGTGTCCACGGCCCCGTGTCGTTCCCGCTGCCCGACGACGGCGGCAACGCCGTGTTCGGTGCGGGCTTCGCCGGCACGTTCTACCCGATGACCCTCTGGGTCGAGCAGTAATCCACCACTAGCAGCAAGACCGGACGGAAGGGACCACCACCACAGATGCGATATGTGCTTCGCAAACTCGCGCAAACCATATTCGTCGTGGTGGTGGTCACCTTCGTCACCTCCATCGCACTGCGGTTCCTCCCTGGTGGCACCGAGGTCGTCGTCGCTCTGAAGACGGGCCCCGGTGCCACCAAGGAGCAGGCCGAGGCCGTGATCAAGGATCTCGGCCTCGACCAACCCCTGTTGCAGCAGTACTTCACCTGGTTGAAGAACTTCCTCACCGGCAACTGGGGCACCACCTTCCAGACCAACCAGTCCATCGCCACCGAGGTCAAGCGGGCGCTGCCCATCTCGGCCTACCTGATGGTGTACGGCCAGTTCCTGGCGCTCAGCCTCGCCGTGCCCACCGCCGTCTGGAGCGCGTACCGGCAGAACTCGCGCTTCGACCGAGCAGCCACCACCTCTGCGTTCGCGATGCTCAGCATGCCGAACTTCATCGTGGCGCCCGTGCTGATCCTCTTCTTCAGCGTCAACAACAAGTGGTTCCCGTACCCGTCGATCTACACGAGCTTCTGGGACGATCCGGTGGCCCACTTCAAGGCGTTCGCACTGCCCACGCTGACGATCGCGATCCCGCTGTACGCCGGCTACATGCGCGTGCTGCGCGCCGACATGATCGGCACCCTGCAGAACGACTTCATCACCACCGCCCGGGCCAAAGGCGTGGGCACCGGGCCGCTGCTGTTCAAGCACGCGCTGCGCCCCTCGCTGTTCTCGATCGTCACCTCGGCCGCGGTCAACATCGGTGCGCTGATGGGCGGCGTCGTCATCGTCGAGCAGTTCTTCCTGCTCAATGGAATGGGCCGCCTCACCGTCGAGAGCATCTTCCGCCGCGAGTACCCCACCGTGCAGTACTGCGTCGTGATCCTCGCCCTCATCTACATCTTCATCAACTTCTTCGTCGACCTGGCCTACGCCTGGATCGATCCGCGAGTCCGCGCCAGCCGGGCACTGGGGTAACGCCATGACCGATATCGACGTCATCACCGACGAGGACGCACCCGAGGTGCCGCTGCTCGAGCAGCAGCCCGCGAAGCAGCTGAAGGTCAAGCGCCGCGGCCGCGTCACCAAGTGGCTGGCCATCGGCTGGCTGGTGTTCATCACCGTCAGCGCCATCGGGGCCAACTCGCTGCCCTACATCAGCCACAGCTGCGACGCCACCGACAAGTTCTGCAGCACGGCTGTCCAGGGCAACCTGCGCCTGGGCCAGCTGCCGCCGAAGTGGGCGTTCTTCTCCGACGCACCCAAGCCCATCGCCGGCAGCCCCGAGCGGATGGGCCTGATGGGCACGGACAAGAACGGCTTCGACCTGTTCGCGCGCGCCATGCTCGGCGCCCGCAACTCGCTGATCATCGCCGGCCTCGCCATCACGGTGGGCCTCGCCATCGGCACGTTCCTCGGCATGGTCGCCGGCTACTTCAGGGGCTGGGCCGACACCGTGATCGAGAACCTCTCCAACGTCCTACTGGCGTTCCCGGCGCTGCTGCTGGCGATCTTCCTGGTCACCTTCTTCAACGAGCCGGACACAACAGGCTCGGCCAGCAACCGACCACTCTGGCCGATCATCCTCGCGTTGGTGATCCTCTCCATCCCGCCACTCACCCGGCTGGTGCGGGCCAACACGATCGCCTACGCGCAGCGCGACTTCGTGGTGGCCGCCCGCAGCCTGGGCGCCAAGGGCGGGCGGATCCTGTTCAAGGAGATCCTCCCCAACATCGTGCCGACGCTGATCTCCTTCGCACTCACCGGCCTCGCGCTGCTGATCGTCGCCGAAGGCGGCCTCGCCTTCCTCGGCCTCTCCGTGCAGGCGCCCGTGCCCACCTGGGGTGCGATGATCGCCGCCGGCTCCGAGCCGCTGCGCAACGGTGCGTGGTGGATCTCCCTCATGCCGGCGTTCGTGATGTTCCTCACCGTGCTGTCCATCAACCTGCTGGGCGACGTGCTGGCGCAGCGGTTCAACACCCGTGAGGCGATCGGATGAGCCCGCAGACACAGGCAGCCACACGCCAGGTCACCGGCCCCCTGCTGGAGGTCACCGATCTGCGCACGGCGTTCCGCACGGATCGCGGGCTGGTCAAGTCCGTCGACGGCGTCAGCTTCACCCTCGATCGCGGCAAGTCGCTGGGCATCGTCGGCGAGTCGGGCTCGGGCAAGACCGTGCTCTCCCGCTCGATCATGGGCCTGCTGCCCAAGCGCAACACGGAGCGCTCCGGCTCGGTGCGTTTCGAGGGCAACGAGATCATCGACCTCACGCTCAAGGATCGCCGCAGCGTGTGGGGCCGGGAGATGTCGATGATCTTCCA
>CAYZFZ010000058.1:0-17070 GCA_964477795.1 uncultured Bifidobacterium sp. | reverse complement strand
CTTCTCGCAGTACAAGTTCGCCCCCATCCACGTCGAGGCCGGCAAGCGCTACCGCATGTGGGTCGTCAACGACGGTCCGAACGAGAACTCGGCCTTCCACATCGTCGGCACCATCTTCGACACCGTGTTCAAGGAGGGCGCGTACACGTTGCAGCCCGACGACACCCACGGCGGCTCGCAGGTGCTCGACCTGCAGCCGGCACAGGGCGGGTTCGTCGAGTTCACCTTCGCCGAGGACGGCCTGTACCCGTTCGTCACCCACAAGTTCGCCAACGTCGGCAAGGGTGCCATCGGCTTCTTCGCCGTCGGCGACGTCGACACCTCGGCCCTCGGCGGTCACTGAGCCGGGTTGATGGGTGTCCGCCATGAGTGGGAGAGTGCTCTTGATGCCCGACGCAACGAACGATCTCGCCCTCCAGGGTGCGGCGTTGCGTCGGGCTCGGGCACTGTCGGCTCCCACCCGTGTCGAGCTGCTCGCCCACCTGCAGGAAGCCGACGGGCCGCTCACCGCCGCCGACCTGGCCGCGATGCTGGGGATCCATCACACGGCGGTGCGCCAGCACCTGGTGCTGTTGGTGGCCGCCGACCTGGTGCATCCGCAGCCGATGCCGGTGGTCGGGCGGGGGCGGCCGCGCACCGGTTACGTTGCCGGTGCCGTCGCCGGCGACACCGCCTACCGCGAGCTGGCGGGGATGCTCGCCGACGCAGTCCGCAGCAAGATCTCCGCTCGCGAGGCTGGGCGCGCGGCGGGCCGCAGCGTGCCCCAGCTCGCCAAGGGCCCCGTCGCCACCCTGCAGCGAGAGGCGCAGCGCCTGGGCTTCCGGCCGGAGTGCCACGACGACGGCCACACCCACGAGGTGGTGCTGCGCGCGTGCCCCTTCGCCGACCTTGCGGCGGCCCAGCCGGAGACGATCTGCGAGCTCCACCTCGGCCTCGCCGAGGGCATCGCCGATGGCAGCGGCACCGTCACCGTCGGCGGGATGATCTACCGCGAGCCAGCTGCGGGCGGCTGCCGCATCGTGCTGCACGACACCGTGCTCGATGACACCGTGCCCGACGACACCGTGCCCGCTCCCTGAGGGCTTGGCACGAGGTTCTGCGCAGATGCACGCCGCCACCACACCGACGCAATCGTCGTCGCCCACGAACGCCCAGACCTGGTCGAGCGTCTTGTCGTCATCGAACCGAACCTGCTCGCGTGGGACGGCGACGCCAGCGTGATGATCGCGCGCCAGGACGAGGGCGAGTTCGTCCGCGACGGCTTCCACCGGCTCCTGGCCTCCGCCGATCCGAGCTGGGCGGCAACCCTCCGCCTCGCCGACCCCCTCGCCGTGCATCGCTCGTCCGTCGGGCTCTGCGTCGGCTCCGATCCGGTCATGGCCGATGCGCTCGCCGCGTCGAGCTCTCCCCGCGCCGTCATCTGGGGCGAGCGCACGCCCCAGCCGGCCGTCCTCGATCGACTCCGGGAGGCAGGCGTCGCCGTCGAGACCATCGCCGATTCCGGCCACGTACCGATGTTCGACAACCCCCACGGTCTCGCAGCCGCGCTCGCCCGGCACCTGGGTTGATCACCGCTCGTCTCCACCCATGCGGCGTCGCGGGTCCCGGGAGTGGGATGACTCGTCACGAGGGGGCCAGTGTGCCCGCCCCGTCCGTGTCGGGGTCGCGGCGGTCGGTCACCCGAGGACGGCGCGACGAACGGCGTTGGCGGCTTCCTCACCGATCTGCGCTTGCAGCGTGGCGAGGATGGCATCCTCGCTCTTGGGTGAGTTCGCCACGGTGAGGCGGTGAGCCACCCTCAACGCTTCGGCGTAATCAGTGCCTGCGGGAGGTACTCGGTGAGGCGCAACTCGAGTTCGGTTGCATCCTCCGGGGCAAACCCGAACTTGCCGATCAGGTTCCGCGACACCTCGTCGAGGATCGGCTGGCTCCAGTGCAACTGCATCGCACCCACCTTCGCCACGTATACCACGTAGTCGCGAAGCGTCCGAGGGATCAACACGTTGGCGTCGACCAACGCGATCGGGGGGTTCAATCGAGCTGTCCGACCCGATTGGCCAATGCTCCGAGCGCTGTGAGGGTCGCCGCGCCCTCCTCGCGTTGGCGGTCGCGGAATGTCTGGATCGCCGTCGCGGGAACGCGGTGGTGGCGGCCGACTTTGCGGAATCCGATGCGCCCTGCCTGGATCAGCTTCATCAGCGACGGACGGGACATGTCGAGAATCGCTGCGGCTTCAGTGGTGGTGAACTCCTGCTTGGCCGGGATCACGACCGCACCGACGGACTGCTCCGCGTCGAGGAGGGCGAGCACCTTCTGGGCGCTCTCGCGCGGCAAACGGAGCGTGACCTCGATCACGGCCTCATCGGTCGCCAGGCCAGAGCGAAGCAGTCTGACGTCGTCCACAAGTGCAGTATTCATGGAACTCCAAACGATGCAATCGAATCACAACTGCTGTAAGTGTAACGACGCAGCCTTGTCCGTCAACGTCGCCGGGCAGGGCCGAGATAGCCGGTCTTGTCCAGTGGAGGCAGCGAACTGGGCGGCGTGGTCATCGTCCGCGGAGCATGCGGTTGGCAGCGATGAGGTCGAACACCTCCGGAAACGCGGGGTTCGCCGGCGTCGTCGATCTGTGGGGAGGTCGCATGCATCGAGGGCTCTGCGGCTCGGTTGTGGGGCGCCTACTCTGGGGGACCATGTCGTTGTCCCGGCTCCGGGCCTTGCGATGAGCGAGGGTTACCTCACGGCCGAAGCGCGCGCCCGGGTGGAGATCGACCGCCAGCTCGTGGCGTGCGGTTGGGCGGTGCAGGACCGCAAGGACCTGAACCTGTACGCGGGGCAGGGGGTGGCGGTCCGGGAATTCATCATGGCCACCGGGCACGGCAGGGCCGACTACCTGTTGTTCGTGGACGGCAAGGCGGTCGGTGCCGTGGAGGCGAAGCCGTCGGGCACGCCGTTGGCGGGTGTGGAATCGCAGTCGGCGAAGTACGCGGAGGGGCTCTCGAAGGATCTGCCGGCCCTCGTGTCGCCGTTGCCGTTCCTGTACGAGTCGACCGGCGACGAGACGATGTTCACCGACGGGTTCGACCCCGAGCCACGCTCCCGGCCGGTGGCCACGTTTCACCGGCCCGAGACGCTGACGCGTTGGCTGCGGCAGTGGGTGGACGATGCCGACGGCGGGTCGTTGCGTGCCCGCCTCGGCCGCCTGGGCCCCGTGCCGCCGGACGGGTTGCGGCGGATCCAGGTGGAGGCGATCGGCAAGGTCGAGGGCTCGATGCGCCAGAACCATCCGCGGGCGCTGGCCCAGATGGCGACGGGGTCGGGCAAGACGTTCATGGCGGCGAACCTCGCCTACCGGCTGGTGCAGACCGCCGGGGCGGAGCGGGTGCTGTTCCTGGTCGATCGGGCGAACCTAGGCCGTCAGGCGTTGGGCGAGTTCCAGCAGTTCGCCACCCCGGGCGACGGCCGCAAGTTCAGCGATCTCTACAACGTGCAGCTGCTCACCTCGAACCGGATCGACCCCGCGGCGCGGGTGGTGATCACCACGGTGCAGCGCCTGTACTCGATGCTGCGCGGTGAGGAGGAGCTGCCCGAGGACGTCGACGAGAAGTCGGGTGCGGAGATCGAACCCGAGCGGCCGGTGGAGGTGGCGTACAACCCGGCGATCCCGATTGAGGCGTTCGACGTGGTGATCGTCGACGAGTGCCACCGCTCGATCTACGGGGTGTGGCGACAGGTGATCGAGTACTTCGACGCGTTCCTGGTCGGGTTGACGGCGACACCGGCGAAGCAGACGTTCGGGTTCTTCAACCAGAACTTGGTGGTCGAGTACGGCCACGCCGAAGCCGTCGCCGATGGAGTGAACGTCGACTTCGACGTGTACCGGATCCGCACCAAGATCAGCGAGCACGGCTCGACCGTCGAGGCTGGGCTGGTGACGAAGTTCCGTGAGCGCGAGACCCGCAAGGTGCGGCTCGAGAAGCTCGACGAGGACGTCGTCTACGACGCCCGCCAGCTCGACCGCGACGTGGTCGCCGTCGATCAGATCCGCACCGTCATCCGCACGTTCCGCGACAACCTCTTCAAGCCGCTCGACGAGGGCGGCATCTTCCCCGGTCGCAGCGAGGTGCCCAAGACGTTGATCTTCGCCAAGGACGACAGCCACGCCGACGACATCGTGCGGATCTGCCGGGAGGAGTTCGGCCGCGGCAACGACTTCGCCGTGAAGATCACCTACCGCACCACCGGCGTGAAGCCCGAGGACCTGTTGAACCAGTTCCGCAACAGCTTCAACCCGCGCATCGCGGTCACGGTCGACATGATCGCCACCGGCACCGACGTGAAGCCGATCGAGTGCGTGATGTTCATGCGCCAGGTGCGCTCCCGGAACTTCTTCGAGCAGATGAAGGGCCGCGGCGTGCGGGTGATCGACCCGAACGACCTCCAAGCCGTCTCCGCCGACGCGATCGCGAAGACGCACTTCGTGATCGTCGACGCCGTGGGGGTCACCGAGGCCGAGTTCAACGACACCAACCCGCTCGACCGTCGCAAGGCCGAGTCGCTGAAGAAGCTCCTCGATCAGGTTGCCGCCGGCGTCCGCGACGCCGATGTGGTGTCGTCGATCGCCGGGCGTTTGGCCCGCCTCGACCGGGTCATCACCCCCGACGACCGCACCGAGATCGCGGCGGCTGCCGGCGGTGTCGGGTTGACCGATCTGGTGCGGTTTCTCACCGACGCCGTCGACACCGACAAGGCCTGGGAAGTGGCCGCGGCGGCCAACGGCGGCGCCGACCCCACCGACGAACAGCTCCACGAGGCACGCGCCGGGCTGATCGAGACGGCCTGCCGCGTGCTGGCCGAGCGGCCGGAGCTGCGCACGAAGCTGGTCGAGGTGCGGCACAGCTACACCCAGGTGCTCGACGAGACCTCCAAGGACGAGATCATCGAGGCCGGGTTCTCCCGCGACGCCACCGACCGTGCCCGCACCACGATCGAGTCGTGGCAGGCGTTCGTTGCCGAGCACCGCGACGACATCGACGCCCTCCAGATCCTCTACTCCCGCCCCTACGGCAAACGCCTCACCCTCAAGGCGATCAAGGAGCTCGCCGCGGCGATCGGGCGGCCCCCGTACAACTGGACCCCCGAACGGCTGTGGGCCGCCTACGAAGCACTCGAAGCCTCACGCGTCCGCGGGTCGGCCGGTACGCAGTTCACGAACCTGATCAGCCTCGTCCGCAAGGCCCTCGATCCTGATCGCGACCTGGTCGCCTACCCGCTCACCGTCGACGAACGCTTCCACAACTGGCTCGCCCAACAGACGCAGGCCGGCACCACCTTCACCGCCGACCAGCTCGCCTGGCTGACCCGCATCAAGGACCACCTCGCCACCAGCCTGACGATCGCCCCCGACGACTTCGAGCTCGAACCCTTCATCGGCCACGGCGGCTACGGCCGCGCCAACACCACCTTCGCCGGACAACTCGCCCCCCTCCTCGACGAGCTCACGGCGGAGCTCGTCGCATGACCGGACTCCCGAAGGGTTGGGTGTCGGCGACTGTCGATGAACTGTCTGCTCCGCGCGGCGTCACCGATGGACCGTTCGGCTCGAATCTGAAGACCCAGCACTACACGGCAGCTGGCCCTCGGGTCGTGAGGTTGCAGAACATTGGTGATGGCAGGTTCGTAGATGAGCGTGCGCACATCGATGAGGCTCACTTCGAGCGGCTGACGAAACACGAAGTGGTCGACGGCGACGTTCTCGTCGCTTCGCTCGGCGAACTGCTCCCGCGGGCCTGCCTCGCTCCGGAGTCGCTTGGCCCTGCAATCGTGAAGGCCGACTGCATCCGAGTTCGGCCGCACTCGGAGCTGTCAGGCACCTACCTGATGTGGGCGTTGAACTCACCTGACGTGAGAGCTTCGGTCGGTTCATCGATCAAGGGCGTTGGCCGTCCGCGCATCAACCTCGGGGACCTCCGTCGGCTCCAGATACCAGTGGCCCCGACGGCCGAGCAGGAACGGATCGTCACGGCGATCGAGGAAGCGTTCTCCAAGCTCGACGCCGGCGAGGCCGGGCTCCGCACCGTCCGCCAACTCCTCAAGCGCATGCGAGACGCCATCCTCACCGCCGCCGTCACCGGCCGCCTCGTCCCCCAAGACCCCACCGACACCCCCGCCGCCAAGCTCCTCGCCGACCTTGGCGCCGAGCCGGTCGAAGGAGCAGACCTGCCGAGCGGGTGGGCTCTGGCTCGAGCCGTTGACCTTCTCGCTGAGCCGCTGGCGAACGGGCGATCAGTCCGTTCGCAGACGGGCGGCTTCCCGGTGCTGCGCTTGACGTGTCTGAAGGAAGGAACCATCGACCGGCGTGAGACTAAGGAGGGCGAGTGGACTGCGGAGGACGCCGCCCCGTATCTCGTCCGCGCGGGCGACTTCCTCATATCACGGGGGAACGGCTCACTGGCGCTGGTCGGACGTGGGGGACTGGTGGTCGACGACGGTCCGCCCGTTGCTTACCCGGACACGCTGATTCGGATGCGGCTGGCGGCTCCGGCGCTTGAGCCAAGACTGCTCGCGATCTGGTGGAACTCTGCCGTTGTCCGGCGGCAGTTGGAGGGCGCAACTCGGACTACCGCCGGCATCTACAAGGTCAACCAGTCGATGATCGAGTCCGTCATGCTGCCGATACCCGCATGGGAGGAGCAGGCTCGGCTCGTCTCGGAGGTGGAGCGTCAGATCTCGTTCGTCGATGCCTGCGGGCGAGCGGTCGACGTCGGGCTGGCTCGGTCGGCTGGCTTGCGGCGGTCGGTGTTGAAGGCGGCGTTCGAGGGGCGGCTGGTGTCGCAGGATCCGTCGGATGAGCCGGCGTCGGTGTTGCTGGATCGGATCCGGGCGGAGCGCTCAGCGCAGCCGGTCGCCAAGCGGCGGGCGAGGCAAACGGCATGAATCGCGGTCACACCCTCCCTGTACCGTCGGCCGTGAACAGCGTGTCGGATCGGGAGGTGAGCTGTCGTGAGCGTTCGCGTTGAAGTGAGACCGAGAGTTCTCGAGTGGGCTCGCGCTCGGTCCGGGATCGACGTCGAGATCTGGGAGCAACGATTCCCCCGCTACGCCGCATGGCTCGCAGACGAGACGACGCCGACGTTGAAGCAGTTGGAGGACTTCGCTCGCAAGACGCACACACCGGTGGGGTTCTTCTTCTTGGAGGAGCCGCCGGTTGAGACGGTCCCGATTCCGGACTTCCGCACGATCGGTGATCGCCCTGTCGCAGCGGCCGGCGCCGCGGTGTCTGCCGATCTACTCGACGTGATCTATGCGTGCGAGCGTCGCCAGGAGTGGTACCGCGACAACCAGCTCCTCGAAGGCGAACCGCCGCTGCCGTTCGTCGGCGTAGTCAGCACTACCGATGCCGTCGACGACGTCGCCGGCCAGATGCGGCAGGTGCTCGACTGGACGGCGCAGAGCCGCGCCGCCTGTACGACCTCCGACGCGGCGCTGACGTGGTTGCGTGAGCGGGCCGAGGCGGCGGGGATGCTGGTGATGATCAGTGGCATCGTCGGCGCCAACACGCATCGCACGCTCGACCCGCAGGAGTTCCGAGGCTTCGCGCTCGTCGATCGGTACGCGGCGGTCGTGTTCGTGAACGGCGCCGATAGCAAGGCCGCGCAGGTGTTCACGCTCGTGCACGAGCTGGCCCACCTCTGGCTGGGAGAGACCGCGTTGTCCGATCTCGACCCGCAGTCCATCCGCAGCAACGCAGTGGAGCGATGGTGCAATCAGGTCGCCGCCGAGTTCCTCGTGCCGATGGCGGAGTTCCGCCAGCGGTTTGACGCGCGCGCCGATCTGCGGGCTCAGCTTCGGCCGTTGGCGGACCACTTCCGGGTGAGCAGCCAGGTGATCCTCGGCCGCATCCGTGAAGCCGGTGCCTTGACGTGGGACGAGTACCTGACGGAGCTCGACGTGGAGCGACAGCGGGTCGCCGCGTTCCCCGCGGGCCGCGGGGATGGCGCCAACTACAACACCAAGCCGGCGCAGGTGAGCGCACGGTTCGCCCGGGCATTGATCGCCAGCACACTCGAAGGGCGCACGCCCTACACCGAGGCCTTCAGGCTGCTCGACGTCAAGAAGGCGGCGACGTTCGATCGTCTGGCCGAGGATCTGGTCGGCGCACCATGACGGCGAATCCGATCCCGGATCGAATGCTCCCGCTTCTCGCTGAGCTGCCTCGGGAGGCCGAGTGGCTCGAGTTCAAGCGAGAGTTGTCCGACCCCGTAGAGATCGGCGAGTACGTCTCGGCGCTCTCCAACGGCGCTGCTCTCTCGGGGCGCTCGAACGGCTACCTCGTATGGGGGGTCGACGATGCCACCCGCTCTCTCGTCGGGACCGAGTTCGATCCCGACGCGCGGGTGAAGGGAAACCAAAGCCTCGATAACTGGTTGACGACCCAACTCGCGCCGCAGGTGCTCATTCGCTTCTACGTCAGTGACGTCGACGGGATTCGTGTCGTTGTTCTGGAGGCGGCTGCTGCCGAGTCATCACCGATCCGGTTCAAGGGCACGGCCTATGTTCGGGTTGGATCGAACAAGAAGCGTCTGGCCGATCACCCAGCAATCGAGCGACGGCTCTGGCAGGTCCTGCAGGCATCCGCACCAGAAGATGCCGTAGAGCTAGATGGTCTCAGTGATGACAGAGTTCTAAACCTGCTCGATGTCGCTGGGTACTGCCGTCTCGTCGGTACAGAACACCCGTCGTCCGCCGATGCCTCACTCGCGTTGCTGGAGTCCGAGAAGATGGTGCGCCGTGACGAGCGTGGCTGCTGGGAAATCACCCGCTTTGGTGCCTTGGCGATTGCGAAGGACCTCCGACAGTTCGATCGCATGGCCCGCAAGGGACCACGCGTCATCGAGTACTCCGATGAGACCCGGATGCACGGAGTGCGCGAGCAGGCCGGGGTCAAGGGATACGCGATCGCATTCGAGGGGCTGTTGACCTATCTCCGTGAGCGCCTACCCAGCCACGAAGAGATCGACCCGATCCGTCGCACGGTCGATACGTATCCCTCTCTGGCGGTGCGCGAACTCGTCGCGAACGCACTGGTTCACCAGGATCTCGCCGTTGCCGGCGCGGGCCCGATGGTGGAGATCTTCATCGACCGCGTCGAGATCACCAATCCGGGAGTACCGCTGGTCGACACGGACCGATTCCTCGACACCCCGCCGCGTTCGCGGAACGAGTGCCTTGCGGCCTTCATGCGTCGAATCGGCGTCTGCGAGGAGCGTGGCAGCGGAGTCGACAAGGTGGTCTTCGAGTTGGAGTTCGCGCAGTTGCCGGCCCCCGAGTTCCGCGTGCACGGCGACAACACTGTGTCGACCATCTTCGGGCCACGAGCACTCGCCTCGATGGACCGCGAGGATCGGGTGAGGGCGATCTACTTGCACACCTGCCTCCGCTACGTGAGCCGACTGCCGGTCACGAACAGTACGATTCGTGACCGATTCCAGCTCGCCGACCCCTCTCGCGCATCCCGGCTGCTCAAGGAGGCACTGGACGACGGCCGTATTCGCCTGTTCGACGAGGGTGCTGGCTTCAAGCACCGCCGCTATGTGCCGTACTGGGCTTGAACAAATGAGCTGCAATGAGCCAAGTCATCACATCGTGCCAGGTCAATGGCTGTTTCGGTGGTCCTTTCAGGCAGCCGTCGGGGCCGGTGTGCAAATGACGCACAAGAAGGCTCGTCCGTCATGACCACCACGAACCAGCTCGTCCAGAAGCTGCTCAACTACCGCAACGTCCTGCGCGACGACGGAGTGTCGACGATCGAGTACGTCGAGCAGCTCACGTACCTGCTGTTCTTGAAGATGGCCGACGAACGATTGAAGGCCGGGCTCGGTGAGGTGGTGCCGTACGGGCTCGACTGGCAGTCGCTGCTCGACCGTGACGGCGACGACCTGGAGGTGCACTACCGGCACATCCTCGAGTCGCTCGGCCGGCAGCCGGGCACGCTGGGCACGATCTTCCGCAAGGCGCAGAACCGCATCCAGGACCCAGCCAAGCTGCGGCGGCTGGTGGTGAACCTGATCAACGAGGAGACCTGGACGTCGGTCGACGCCGACGTGAAGGGCGACGCGTACGAGGCGATCCTGCAGGACGGTGCTGCGGACACGAAGTCGGGTGCCGGCCAATACTTCACGCCGCGTCCGCTGGTGCGGGCGATGATGGCTTGCCTGCAGCCGAGGCCGGGCGAGACGATCGCCGATCCCGCGTGTGGCACGGGAGGGTTCCTGCTCGCCGCGCACGAGTGGATCGTCGATCATCACGTCGCCGAGATGGATGCCGACGAGCGCCGGTTCCTGCGCGACGAGATGGTGCACGGTTGGGAGATCGTCGACGGCACCGCCCGCCTGTGTGCGATGAACCTGTTGCTGCACGGCATCGGCACGGCCAACGGGAAGAGCCTGGTGACCGTCGCCGACGCGCTGCGTGCCGACCCCGGCGTGCGGGTCGATGTCATTGCGGCGAACCCGCCGTTCGGTCGGAAGTCGTCGATGACGATGGTCAACGAGGCCGGCGAGACCGAGCGCGACGATCTGGTGATCGTGCGCGACGACTTCTGGGCGTCGACGTCGAACAAGCAGCTCAACTTCCTGCAGCACATCAAGACGATGCTGAAGATCGGCGGCCGGGCAGCGGTGGTGCTGCCCGACAACGTGCTGTTCGAGGCCGGTGCCGGCGAGACGATCCGCCGGCGGCTGCTGGCCGAGTGCGACCTGCACACGATCCTGCGCCTGCCGACCGGCATCTTCTACGCGCAGGGTGTGAAGGCGAACGTGCTGTTCTTCGACCGCAAGCCCGCCGCTGCGGACCCGTGGACGAAGCAGACGTGGGTGTACGACCTGCGGACGAACATGCATTTCACCCTGAAGGCCAAGCCGCTGCGCGCCGACGACCTCGCCGGCTTCGTCGACGCCTACTCATCGGGCGACCGCAGTCGACGGGTCGAGAGCGAACGGTTCCGGTGCTTCGGCTACGACGAGCTGGTCGCCCGCGACAAGGCCAATCTCGACATCACCTGGTTGCGCGACGAGTCCCTCGACGACGCCGCCTCGCTCCCTGCGCCCGGCGTGCTCGCCGCCGAGATCGTCGAAGAGCTCGAAGCCGCCCTCGCCCAGTTCGCCGAGCTGGCGGCGAGCCTGCCGGTTGAGGGCGACGACTCCGCTGAGACTCATCAGGACTCGTAAGCGTTCCGAACATCCCCGGCGCTCGGCAACCCTGCGACTCGACTACTTCAAGAACTTCGAGGTGGTGTTGTCGGCGAGTTCGTCCGGCAGGTATTCACCGCAGCGCTGAGAGGCTCCGCTCGAACGGTAGCACGTAAATCGCACTTGTGCGATCATCGCATTGGTGTGATAAGGACCGCTGACCACGTTCCGCAAGCAACGCAACAACGAACGTACCGAGATCGCCCGGGCGCGGAGAGCCGCCGAGGATTGCTCCCGGGCCAACCCGTGAAGGAGACCGCGATGGCCAACTACTCCCGCTGGGACGACACCAAGAACAAGCGCCGGGCGCCGAGGGACGAGGTGCGCGCCGAGGTCGAGCACGACCTCGCGCTCGGCCAGCTGATCCACGACCTGCGTACGGGCGCCGGGCTCAGCCAGCGTGAGTTGGCCGAGCGGATGGGCACGACCCAGTCGGTGATCTCGCGTCTCGAGGAGGGCGGCGGCGCCAAGAACCGGATCGACACCCTCGCTCGCGTCGCCGACGCACTCGGCCGGCACCTGATCGTGTCGTTCCCCGAGAAGGTCCCCGCCAAGCTCAAGGACGCCGTGCAGGTCGCCTGACGACGGTCGCCGTCGCGGCCACGGCTCGGACGGTTGGTTCGCTCAAGAGACGCCCTGCTCGCCCGGCACCGGCGTACGCGATTGGGGTCGAACTAACGGGCTGCTCGGCTACTAAGGACTCCCTTCCGAAGTCCCACCTGTGGCAGCCCCAGCGCGGCGCGACTACTTCAAGAACTTCGAGGTGGTGTTGTCGGCGAGCACCTTGCCGGCGGTTTGGCAGGTCGGGCAGTACGCAACCGTGTAGCCGCTGTAGCTGACCGAGCGGATCGTGTCGGCGCACACGGGGCACGCCTCGCCCACGCGGTTGTGCACCCGGCCGGGCCGGTCGGCGGACGAGCTCATGTCGGTGCGCGTGCGTTCGTAGGCGAGGCCTTCGTCGACGGCCTCGTGGATCGCGGTGACGACCTTTGCCGCGCCCTCACGTCCCAACTTGCCGGTCATCGCGAACGGTGACAGCTGCGCTCGGTGGCACACCTCGTTGGCCAGCATGCGGCCCAGCCCGGCGATGTGGTGCTGGTTGCGCAGGAAGCCGTGCACGCGCATGTTGTCGGCGGCGAACGCGGCCGCCAGCGAGTCCGCGGTGAAGTCGAGCGCCTCGGGGCCGAGCCGGTCGAGCGGTGGCCCGGCGAGCGCATCCGTGGCCACGCACCACACGCCGGCGCGGCGTTCCTTGCCGGCTTCCGTCAGCAGCAGCGCGGGGCCGTCCTCGAACACGAAGCGGGCCTGCCCGTTGCGCGGCTTGACCGACTGCTTGTCGTCCACCAGCAGGCGCCCACCCTGCATCAGGTGCACCACGAAGTGGATCGGGCCGAAGTCGAGCAGCAGGTACTTGCCCCGCCGGCCGACCTTCTGCAGCGCCGTGCCGTAGGCATCCTGCGGAGGCGGCATCGCCGTCTTGAGCGCCGTGAAGTTGAACGGCACGAACCGTTGCAGCACTGCGCCACGGAACTGTTCGGTCAACCGTTCGGCGTGCGCTTGCACCTCGGGCAGCTCGGGCATGCCGGTGGACCTGCTACCGGTACTCGGTGCGCTCGCGCACGCTGGTGAACACGGCGTCGAGCGCCCCGAACACGGGCTGCGCCTCCACCAGCTTCTGCTGGCTGCCGGTGAGCAGGATGCGCCCCTTGATGAAGGCCTCCTGCGCGTTGAGCTCGCCCGTCGCAACGCCGACGGCAGTGTCCCACGTCTGCTCCATCCGCACGTCCTCGGGGAAGGCGCTGCCCGGGCCGAACTCCGCCGCGCCGCCGCCCACCTGCAGGTGGTACACCACCGTGCCCTCCGGGCCGTCCGTGACCACCTGGGTGACGCCGATCGTGTGCTCGGCAGCCAGCACCTTCAGCGCCGCGCTCTCCGCGACTTCGGTGGAGAGGGCGGTGAGCCACTCGAGGCTGAGGTATCGAATCACGTGCATAGTCTGGCGCGCGTGCCGACGAATGCCGACGAACTGGAGCATCGCGACGTCGCGGTCGAGGCGTGGTGGTGGTGGGGTTGGTCGGCCGACGCGAGTGCCGGGCTGTTCATCGGCTTCGAGGTGCGCGGGCGCCGCTTCGACTACCGGGCCGGTCTCGTGCGCGAGGGTCATCCGTACCTCTACATCGAGGAGCTCGACGGCGCCGACCGGCGCGAGGGCCTGGAGATCAAACCGTCGGAGATGTGGGCGGACCACAGCTGCGATGTGCCGATGCGCCAGTGGAGCCTGGGCAACGAGGCGCACGGCGTGCTGCTCGACGACCCGATGGCTGCCCTTCGCCGCCCCTACGGCACGCCGGTGCCGGTCACGTTCGACGTCGAGTGGTACGCGGCGGGCGACGCTGACCCGATCGCCCACGGCTACGAGCAGGAGGGCGAGATCGACGCCCGCATCGAGCTGACTGAAGGGGTGTTCGAGCTGGTGGGGCCGGCCCACCGCGTGCACGTCTGGGGCGTGCCCTACCGTCCGGCCGCGCTGGCGATGCCCGCCGGCCCCGATGTGCTGTGGGCCCCTTACCGCCGCCACACGGGCGAGGGTGTGCTGCAGGTGCTCACCCCGTCCGGCTTCGTCGCCCGCACCGTCCCCGCCCCCTGACTGGTGACCAGACGGGATGAGACGGGGGTGGCAGCGGATGCTCGCGTACCTTGGGTGCACCATGAGCTACAGCGGCGACATCCTGGACGACTTCGACCGGCAGCGGAGGCCGACCGAGTACCGCACGGTGCCGGCGACGGTGGGGCTGCTGGTGGAGGATCGCAGCAGCGGGTTCTGCGGCGACGTGGTCAGCGCCGACGCCCGCGCCGTCACCCTGCGCGACCGCAAGGGCCGCGACCGGGAGTTCGTGTACAAGCCGGGTGGGTTCCTCATCGAGGGGAAGCCGGTCACGCTCGTGCGGCCGGCAGCCGCGGCGCCAGCAGCCAAGAAGGTGACGGCCAGCGGTTCGGTGGCTGTCGCCACACCGCAGCGGGCGCGGCTCGCCGCCGCCAGCCGGATCTGGGTGGAGGGCAAGCACGACGCGGAGCTGGTGGAGCACGTGTGGGGCGACGACCTGCGCGAGGCCGGGATCGTGGTGGAACCGATGCACGGCCTCGACGACGTGGTGGCCATGGTCGCCGAGTTCCGTCCGGGTCCGGATCGGCGCCTGGGCATCCTCGTCGACCACCTCGTCGCGGGCAGCAAGGAGCAGCGGTTGGCGCAGCAGGTCAGCGGCCCTCACGTGTTGGTCACCGGGCATCCGTTCGTCGACGTGTGGGCCGGCGTTTGGCCGCGGGTGATGGGCATCCAGCGGTGGCCCGACGTGCCGCGCGGCGTGCCCTGGAAGGAGGGCATGTGCGCCGCCCTCGGCACCGATGTCAGGGGGTTCTGGCCTCGACTGCGGAATCGGGTGGCGACGTATGCGGATCTGCGGCCGGAGCTGGTGGGGGCGGTGGAGCAGCTGATCGATTTCGTGGCGTCTCCACCGGACGGGGCCGGCGCCGGCTGAGCCGCCAGGCAGGGAAGCCGACGGCGGCGCCGAGCAGCAGGAACGGCGCCGTGTAACCGACGAGGCGGGCGATCGACACGAGCACGATCAGGAACGCCTTCCACCCGGCGCGGAACGCGGCACCGATCCCGGCGTCCTCGTCGTCACTGCCCGACGCCGGCGCGGGTGTCGCCGGTGCCGTGGTGACGTGCACGGTCACCGTCGCCAGCGCGACCTGCGCCTCCAAGCCGGACTGCTGGGCGAGCAGCTGCTCGAGGTGGGTCTCGCGCGTCGTCAGCTCGCCCTCCAGCGTGATCACCTCACCGAGGTCGGCGGCGGCATCGAGCAGGCTGCGGACGCGCTCGACGCTCTTGCGGGCGGTCAGGATCTGCGCATCGAGGTCGGTCAGCTGCGCCGCCACGTCGCTGGTGGTGCCATGCAGCCCCGTGCGCCGGCCGATGCCGTCCTCCAGCCCGCGCAGGAAACCGTCCACCTCCGCCGGCGGCAGCTTGAAGACGAGATCGCCGCTCGCTGTCGCCGGGTCGTTGAGGTCGAGGCTGGAGTCGTACAGCTGGCCGCCGTGGCTACTGGCGAGATCGATGATCGCGTCGACCGAGGCAGCGGCGTCGACCACCTCCACCCCGATCGTCATCACGATCACGAGCTTGCGGCCGTCGGTGGAGGCAACGGTGCTCGGCAGGCCGCCGGCTGTCTCGCCCGGTGCTTCGGTGGCGGCGGGCGCATCACCCCCCGTCAGCGCCGGTGCGCTCTCACCGACGTCGGAGGCGGCCTCCGCAGGCACCGTTGCCGAGGACGACTTGCTGTCGTCGGAGGCGCACGCACCCAGCAGGGCGAGCACGAGAGCGGCGGGTGCGGCGAAGCGGACGGTGCGATGTGTCGTTGCCATGCCGTTCGGACGTGAGCCGACCGGCGCTGGTTTCCGACCCTGGTGTCAGTTGGGTGACGACTCCGCCGGTGCCTCCGCCGGAAGCGTGGCCTGCGCGGCCTCGGCGGCGAGGGCTGCCTTGGCCTGACGGTGATGGCGCACGAACTCGATCGCGATGGGCAGCACCGACACGCCGACGATGACGATCGCGGCGATCTCGATGTTGTTCTTGACGATCTCGATCTCGCCGAGGAAGTAGCCCAGGGTGGTGATGCCCGCGCCCCACAGCACGCCACCGATGATGTTGTACGTGAGGAACGTGCGGTAGTGCATTCTGCCGGCGCCGGCGACGGTGGGCACGAAGGTGCGCACGATCGGCACGAAGCGGGCGAGCACGATCGTCTTCGAGCCGTGCTTGGCGAAGAACGCCTCCGCCTTCACCACGTACTCGGGATTGAACAGGCGACTCTTCGGCCGAGCGAACACCGACGGGCCGAACTTGTGGCCGATCGCGTAGCCCACCGAGTCGCCGATGATGGCCGCCGCGGCGCAGGTGAGCGCCACCACGGGCAGCGGCGGCAGCAGGTGGCCGCCGGCCTCGCTGGACAGGAAACCGGCGAAGAAGAGCAGCGAATCGCCGGGCAGGAAGAACCCGATGAGCAGGCCGGATTCGGCGAAGACGATGAGCGCGAGGACGAGGAGGCCGCCCTTCTCCACCCACTTGTTGGCGAAATCGAGGAGCCCGAGCACGGTCGGAAACGCTAGCGGTCAAAACGCGAAAGGCCCGGGCGCGCGGCCCGGGCCTCCCGACGGAGTGAGTGAGGGCTCAGCTGGCGGCGGTGATGCCGCCCTGCTTGCGGCCGCTGTAGACGATCGCCCCGATGAGCACGACGAGCGCCGCAGCAGCGATGCTGAGGCGGGCGCCGAGGTTGTCGCCCAGGCTGATCATCGCCGGCAGCGTGAGCAGCGAGACGAGGTTCATCACCTTGATCAGCGGGTTGAGCGCCGGGCCGGCGGTGTCCTTGAACGGGTCGCCGACGGTGTCGCCGATGACGGCGGCCTTGTGGGCGTCGCTGCCCTTGCCGCCGTGGTTGCCGTCCTCGATGTACTTCTTGGCGTTGTCCCACGCGCCACCTGCGTTCGACAGGTAGTTGGCCATCAGCTGGCCGACGAGGATGACGGCGGCGAGGAACGCGCCGAGCGCCTTCCAGTCGAGCCCGAAGCCGATCACCACCGGGGTGAGTACGGCGAGCAGTGCCGGGGTGGCCAGCTCACGCAGCGACGCCTCGGTGCAGATGTCGATGACGGGGCCGTACTCGGGCTCCTTCTCGCCGCGCATGATCTTGCCGTCGGAGAACTGCTTGCGCACCTCCTGCACCACCACGCCGGCCGTGCGGCCGACGGCGCGGATGGCGAACGC
>CAYZFZ010000057.1:8902-17078 GCA_964477795.1 uncultured Bifidobacterium sp. | reverse complement strand
CACAAGGGCATCTCGTTCATCCTGGTCGACATGCGCCAGCCGGGCATCGAGGTGCGCCCGATCAAGATGATCAGCGGCGAGAGCGAGTTCAACGAGGTCTTCTTCACCGACGCCACCGCCCCCAAGGGCGAGGTCATCGGCGGGCTGAACAACGGCTGGGCGGTGGCGATGACGCTGCTCGGCTTCGAGCGCGGCGAGGCCGCGGCCACCGGCCCGATCCGCTTCCAGGCGGAGGTGGATCGGCTGCTGCTGCTGGCCAAGGAGTACGGCGTCGCCGACGACCCGCGCATCCGCCAGCGCCTCGCCCAGTGCTACGCGAAGGTGCAGATCATGCGCTTCAACGGCATGCGCGTGCTCACCCAGTTCCTCGCCGGCCACCACCCCGGCCCGGATGCGGCGATCGGCAAGCTGTACTGGAGCGAGTACCACAAGGAGATCACCGAGCTGTCGCTCGACATCATCGGCGCCGACGCGATGACGCCCACCGGTCGCAAGCCCTCCAGCTCGTTCAGCGCCGACGATGCCGGCGCCCCGAACAGCACCTGGAGCTGGGTCGGCACGTTCCTCAACGCCCGCGCCGGCACCATCTACGCCGGCTCGTCGCAGGTGCAGCGCAACATCATCGGCGAGATGGTGCTCGGGCTGCCCAAAGAACCTCGGGTGTGAGCCCAGCCGGGCTCGGCCACGTCGCCGTCGGTGTCGTCCGGCGGCCGCGCCTGTGGGGCACGGCGCTGCGCCAGTGGCGGCGCACCACGCCGCGCGGCTGGTGGCGCCGCCGCCCGTTCCTGCCGGTGCCTCGCGGCGACTACCTGCACTTCCGGCTCGTCACCCAGTACGGCGACCCAAACCATCGCATCGCGCCCGAGGATGTGCTGAACTACCTCGCATGGTGCCGACGCCACGACCGAGCCGGGCAGTGAGGGCGCAGGCATGATCCGCCGCCGCACCGTGCTCGCCCCGTTCCGGATACCAGGCGGCGCGAGCGGAAACCCGCCGATGCCCGGCAGGCCGGTTCGGTAGGTTCTCGCCCATGAGAAGCGCCCTCGTGTTGAACGCCACCTACGAGCCGCTCTCCGTCGTGCCCGCCGTGCGGGCCGTGTGCCTGGTCCTGGCCGACAAGGCCGATCTCATCGCCGACGACGGCCACCTGCTCCACGCCGAGCGGATCGCCATCCCCAGCCCCTCCGTGGTGCGCCTGCGCTACGTCGTGAAGGTGCCCTACGCCCGGCGCACCGCCATGTCGCGCCGCGCCCTGTTCGCCCGCGACAACTACGCGTGCCAGTACTGCGGCGGCTTCGCCGACTCGCTCGACCATGTGGTGCCCCGCTCGCGTGGCGGCCAGCACACGTGGGAGAACGTCGCCGCCGCCTGCCGGCCGTGCAACCTGCGCAAGCGCGACCGCACGCCCAGCGAGGCCGGCATGCGCCTGGCCCGCCCGCCGCGGGCACCCAGGGAGCAGGCCTGGATCACCGCTGCCGTGGCCCTCGTGCCCGAGCAGTGGAAGCCCTTCCTCGCCGCCGCCAGCTGAGTCCACCCCCCGGCCGCGTTCGTTCGGCGCGCGCCCAGGTTCCCATTGCGTTTGTTCGCCGGCGACCGCCAGGCGTGGTGCCGGCGAACAAACGCGGTGTGGGGGTGGGGCGTACGCTGGGCGGCGATGAGCACCGGCTGGGTCGTCGAGCACGTGCACGGCGACGCCGGAGCCTTCCACGCGGCCGAGCCCGAGGCGCGGCGGTCGGCGACGTTTCTCACCGTCGACACGCGGACGCTCGTGCTCGGCTCCGCGCAACGCGACAGCGACGTCGACCGGCGCGTGGCCGACTCGTTGAGTGTGGAGGTCGTGCGCCGGCGCAGCGGCGGGGGAGCGGTGCTGCTGCTGCCGGGCGAGTTCGTGTGGCTGGATCTGGTACTGCCCGCGGGCGACCCGTTGTGGTCGCCCGACGTGGCGCAGGCGATGGTGTGGGTGGGCGAGCTGTGGCGGGCCGCGCTGCGCTCGCTGGGCGTCGCCGGTGAGGTGCACCACGGGCCGATGCTCACCACCGCCTGGTCGCGTCAGGTGTGCTTCGCCGGGGTGGGCACCGGCGAGCTGCTGCAAGGAGCGGGCAAGCTGGTCGGGGTCTCCCAGCGACGAACCCGGGAGTACGCGAGGTTCCAGTCGATGTGCCACCTGCGCTGGCGACCCGAGCTCGTCGCGGCCCTGGTTGCCCCGCCCCGCCCGGATGCCGCCGACCTGGCGCCCGTGGTGATGTGCGTCGGTGCCGGTGATGCGGTGACCGTGGGCGACGCGTTGACCACCCGGCTGCCCTGACCAGCGGCCGCGGGCTGTTGGCGCGGCCGGACGGCGCTCGGAACCGGCACATTCCGCTGCGGTCTCGTCTGTTCGATTTCGATTTCGATTTGGGTGTCGGTGTCCGTGTCGGCATCGACTCGGTCCTGCGACGACCCCGTGTCCGATCTCCTCACATCGAGATCGAACCGACGAGACCGGGAGCGGCCAGCAACGGGACGGCGGGCCGAAGCCTGTGGATGGACAGGCCGCCCTGGGGTCGGATTCGCGCGCAAATGGGGGAGCTGGGGCGCGAAGTGGGGGAAGATGGTTGACTCTGGGGGTGATTGGGGGCCAGAATGGGGGCCTGTGGGGATCTCGGGCTCGCGCCGCCGTGGTCAGCACTCCCATGAGGCAGGTGCGTGGCAGGTGAAGGGTGGTGACGCGACGTGTTGTTCGTCGGGGCGTACGAGCGCCAGCTCGACGACAAGGGACGGCTGGCGCTGCCGGCCACCTTTCGCGTCCGCCTGGGCGAGCACTGCTACCTGGCCAAGGGGCAGGACAAGTGCGTCACCGTCGTGCCGTCGGCCACCTTCGAGGACGAGGCCGCGGCGATGGCCGCCCGCGTCCGCAACGGCGAGGTCAGCCGCAACCAGCTGCGCGCGCTCGCATCCTCGGCGATCCTCGTCACGCTCGACAAGCAGGGCCGCGTCAACGTCGACGAGCAGCTCCGCGACTACGCCGGCCTCGCACTCGGCGAGCCCGTCACCGTGGCGGGCAGCTTCGACCGGCTCGAACTGTGGTCGCCGCGCCGGTTCGCACTCGTGGACGACGACGGCACCGGCGATCTGGCCGGCGACGACCAGTGATCTCACCACCACCAACCAGCACACCAGAAGAGGAGGATGAGGCAGCACCACCAACGTGCCGCACACGACACCACCGAGGCACCGATGCCTGACGAGCCCTTCCACCACCTGCCGGTGATGGTCCACGAGATCGTGGCCCTCTTCGAGCGAGTGCCATCAGGGTTCGTGCTCGACGCCACACTGGGCGGAGGGGGACATGCCGAGCAGCTGCTCGAGCGTTGGCCGCACATCCGGATCCTCGGCATCGACCGCGACGAACACGCACTTGCCGCCGCGCAAGCACGTCTCGCCCGCTTCGGTGACCGGTTGCGTGTGTACCACTGCCGGTTCGACCGCCTCGACGAAGCCATGGAAGCGCTCTCCATCGAGTCCCTGTCCGGTGCCCTCTTCGACCTGGGCGTCAGCTCGCCCCAGCTCGACGTGGCCGAGCGCGGGTTCAGCTACCGCAACGACGCGCCGCTCGACATGCGCATGGACCAGACCCAGCCGTGGTCGGCAGCCGACGTCGTCAACGGCTACCCGGCCGACCAGCTGGCGCGTGTGCTGCAGCAGTACGGCGACGAACGCTTCGCCAAGCGCATCGCCGCCGCGATCGTGGCCGCGCGCCCGATCGAGTCGACCGCAGCGCTCGCCGAGGTCGTGGTCGCGGCCATCCCGGCTGCGGCCCGCCGCACCGGCGGGCACCCCGCCAAGCGCACGTTCCAGGCCATCCGCATCGAGGTCAACGGCGAGCTCGATGCGCTGCCGGGCGCGCTGGACGAGGCGATCGAGTGCACCGAACCGGGTGGCCGCATCGCCGTGCTGTCGTACCACTCCGGCGAGGACCGCATCGTGAAGGACCGCATGCGCTCGGCCGCCACCGGCGACTGCCTGTGCCCGCCCGAACTGCCCTGCGTCTGCGACGCGGTGCAGACCGTGCGCATCGTTCGTGGCGTGCCGCGCACCCCGTCGAAGGACGAGCAGGCCAGCAACCGGCGGGCGGCAAGCGCTCGCCTGCGGGTCGTGGAGCGCATCGCCGACACGCCCACCCGCGGCCGGCGCTGACCGGCCCGCAACCCGCACCGAACCCCCGACCCGAACCCCCGACCCGAACGACCCGAACGACCCGAACGACCCGGACCCCCGAACCGAACAACCGAGCAGACAGGACAGAGGCGACAGCGATGGCAATGGCGGCTCGCAGCGAGCGAGCGACGATGGTGCGCAGCAGGGTGCACTCAGGTGGTGCAGCCGAGGCGCGCGTGATGGTGAAGCGCACCGCCGGTGTCGGCGACGTCGCGCCCCGACCCCAACTCGTCGTCGTGCCCCGCCGCCGCCGGACGGCCCGACTCATCGCCGCCGGCTGCACCGTCGTGTTCGGGCTGATGTTGGGCGCGGCCGCCTTCCAGACGCAGCTCGCCCGCCGCCAGCTGACTCTCGACACCCTCGATCGCAACATCCGCGCCGCCCACGAGCAGTACGACGTGCTGCGCCGCGAGCGAGCTGAGCTGCGCTCCCCGGGGCGCCTGGCCACCGAGGCCGCCACGCTGGGCATGGTGCCCGCGACGCAGACCGAGTTCGTGGTGCTCGACCCGGACGTGGTCGCGACGGTGCAGCGCACCGGTGCCAGCAGCGACCACACCGGCGCGACGAGCATCGACCAGGAGTTCGAGCAGTACGCCGACGTGAAGGCGGAAGCCGGGGGAGCACCGTGAGCACCGACACCCGTCGGCGTCACGGAGCCACCCCGAGCGCTGCCCCAGCGGCACCGCGCCGCTCGCGAGCGGGCACCGTCACCCCCGACCCGCGGTCGCGCCGCGGAGAGAACGTCACGCCCATGCGTGCCCACAGCCAGCGCACGGCCCCGGCGCCGGCACCGACTCGTGGTCGTGCCGCCCGCGGGGCGGCACCGGCGGCACGTCACGCCGCCCCCACCGGTCGCGCCCACGACCGCGACCATCGCAACCACCACTCACGAGACGCCGAGCGCGGCCGCCGCGCTCGCCGCTCGCGCCCACTGCAGAAGCGGGCCAAGAAGGCTCCCTCCCGCCGGCAGCCCGCTGGCTTCACCGTCAGCTTCCGCGCCGGCGAGCCGCGCCGCCGGCTGGTGGCGGTCTTCGTCCTCAGCGTGCTGCTCTTCGGCGCCGTCGTCGCGCGCGTCGCGTTCCTGCAGACGGCCGGTTCCGATTCGCTGGTGGCAGCCGGCAAGGCGCAGCGTGTGTCGGAGGCCGTGCTCCACGCCACACGCGGGACGATCTTCGCCCGCGACGGCGGCGAGCTGGTGATGAGCGTGCCCAGCAGCACGCTGATCGCGAACCCGAAGCTGGTGACCGACCCGACGGGCGCCATCTCCGTGCTGGCGAGCATGCTCGCGCTCACGCCGGAGAAGCAGCAGTCGCTGCTCGCCGCGTTCACCGCCAAGGACAAGAGCTTCGTCTACATCGCCCGCCAGATCGACGACGAGCTCGCCGACGCGGTGATGGCGCTGGATCTCAGCGGGATCGACCGCCTGCGCGAGGACAAGCGCATCATGCCCAGCGGTGAGGTCGGTCGCAGCCTGCTGGGCCGCACCGACATCGACGGCAACGGCATCGCCGGTGTCGAGCTGCTGTACAACGACCAGCTGACGGGCGTGGACGGCGAGCGCGTCCGCGAGCACGATGCCAAGGGTCGTTCGATCCCGGGCTCGGGCACCACCACCACCGAGCCCGTGCCCGGCGACGACCTCGTGCTCACGCTCGACCGCTCGCTGCAGTTCCAGGTCGAGCAGGCGCTGCTGCAGCGGGTGAGCGACCTGAAGGCGAAGGGCGGCGCCGTCGTGGTGATGGACACCGCGACCGGTGAGATCTACGCCATCGCCAACGTGAGCCGTAACGACGACGGCACCGTCGCGGTGACCTCCGCCAACCTCGCCGCGGTCGAGCCCTTCGAGCCCGGCTCCGTCGCCAAGGTGTTCAGTCTCTCCGCGGTGGTCGACACCGGCGTCGCCAACCCGGACACCACCATCTCCGTCCCCGGGCGCATCGTGTACGACAAGGGCACCCAGTGGGAGCACACGATCAACGACGCCGAGCCGCACGACACGGAGCCGATGAGCCTTCGAGACATCATCGTGCACTCGTCGAACATCGGCACCCTGCTGCTCACCGACGAGGTGGGCACCGAGCGCTTCGGCAGCTACCTCGAGTCGTTCGGCTTCGGGCAGAAGACCGCGCTCGACTTCCCCGACGAGAGCGCAGGGCTGTTCAAGCCCGCCTCGGAGTGGCAGGGCACCGAGAAGCAGTCGCACAGCTACGGCTACGGCTACTCGGTCACCGCGCTGCAGCTGGTGGCCGCGGTCAACACCGTCGCCAACGGCGGCGTCTACGTGGCGCCGAAGCTGGTGCGGGCGACGATCGGCGCCGACGGTGAGGTGACCGACACGGCCCCCTCGGCGACGCACACCGTCATCCAGCCCTCCACCGCGGCCACGATGACCGACATGATGAAGGACGTCGTCTGCGACGGCACCGGCAAGGATGCTCGGCTCGACGACATCTCCGTGGCGGGCAAGACCGGCACCGCCTACAAGGTGCAGGACGACAACACGTACGGTGCCGCCGGCACGCGTGCCTACCGGGCGTCGTTCGTCGGCTACTTCCCGGCGGACGCGCCCAAGGTCACCATCCTCGTCACGATCGACGAGCCCGATCCCACCTCCAACGACCGCTTCGGCGGCAAGGCGGCCGCGCCGCTGTTCTCGACGATCGCGACCGCCGCGATCCACGAGCTGCAGATCACCCCCACTCCCGGCGACACCGGCTGCCCGGCAGGGGGGTGATCGCGGTGGAACGCACGCTCGGTGCACTGCTCGCCGACGCAGGGCTGGAGCCGTCGGCGCGCCGCGGTTCGCCGGATGTCGCGATCAGCGGGGTGGTGTACGACTCGCGCCAGGTGGCGGCCGGCTCGCTGTTCTGCTGCCTGCGCGGCGTGAAGTCCGACGGTCACGAGTTCGCGGCCGCAGCCGTGGCCGATGGCGCGAGCGCGCTGCTCGTCGACCATGTGCTCCCGCTCGACGTCGCGCAGGTCGTGGTCGACGACACGCGTGCGGCGATGGGCCTCCTCGCTGCTGCGTTCTTCGGGCACCCGTCGCGCAGGCTCACCGTCGTGGGTGTGACGGGCACGAACGGGAAGACCACCACGACGAGCCTGATCGCCGCGATCCTCGAGCACGCGGGCACGCCAACCGGTGTGATCGGCACGTTGACGGGCAAGCACACCACCCCCGAAGCCCCCGAGCTGCAGGCCCAGCTGGCCGGCTTCCTCGTCACCGGCAAGCGCGCCGTGGTGATGGAGGTCTCGTCGCACGCGCTCGCCTTGCACCGCGTGGACGGCACCCGCTTCGAGGTGTCCGTGTTCACCAACCTCGGTCGCGACCACCTTGATCTCCACGGCACCGTCGAGCGCTACTTCGCGGCAAAGGCCGAGCTGTTCCGTCCCTCGCTGAGCGCGCACGGGGTCGTCAACGTCGACGATCCGCACGGCCAGTTGCTCGTCGACGCGGCGACCATCCCGATGACGGCGTTCTCCGCAGCCGACCTCCACGAGCTGCGGGTGACACCCACGAGCCACTCGTACGAGTGGCGCGGCGAGCGCATCGAGGTGGGCGTCGGCGGCGCGTTCAACGCGATGAACAGCCTGGCGGCGGCCACCGCTGCCGAGGCGCTGGGCATTGCGCCGGACGTGATCGCCCGCGGGCTGCGGGCCGCCGCGCCGGTGCCGGGTCGCTTCGAGCCGGTGCGCGCCGGGCAGCGCTTCGACGTGATCGTGGACTACGCGCACACACCCGACGGGCTGCGTGAAGCGCTCACCGCGGCCCGCGATGCGGCCGGAGCGGGGCGGGTGATCGCGGTGTTCGGCTGCGGTGGTGACCGGGACCGCGAGAAGCGGCCGGAGATGGGCTCGGTCGCGGCCGAGCTCGCCGACGCCGTGGTGGTCACGTCCGACAACCCTCGTTCGGAAGACCCGCTCGCCATCGTCAATGCCATCATCGACGGGGTGCCGTCGGGCTACCGTGACCGTGTGG
>CAYZFZ010000057.1:0-8892 GCA_964477795.1 uncultured Bifidobacterium sp. | reverse complement strand
CCTTTTCGATCGCGTTCCGGATCGCAGATGCCGGCGATGTCGTCGTCATCGCCGGCAAGGGCCACGAGACCACCCAGACCATCGGCAGCACCACCGTCGAGTTCGACGATCGCGCCGTCGCCCGCGAACTGCTGGCTGCGTCGTCGCCCGAAGAGGAAGGGCGCAGTCAGTGATCGCCGTCATGATCGCCGGTGCGGCAGCGATGTTCGTGTCGCTGTTCTGCACCCGCTACCTCATCGGGTTCTTCCGCACCCGCGGCACGGGCCAGCCGATCCTGGGCAAGGAGGATCGCGGCCCGGAGCACCACATGCTCAAGCAGGGCACCCCGACGATGGGAGGGCTCGCGATCGTCGTGTCCGCGGCGGTGGGCTGGGCCGTCGCCCACCTGCGGCCGAACCTCGCGTTCTCCGACCAGGCGATGATCATGTGGGTCGGCATCGTGGTGATGGCCGCGATGGGCTTCCTCGACGACTACATCAAGGTGCGCAAGCGCCACAACCGCGGCATCTTCTGGAAGCGGAAGAGCTACATCACGCTCGGCCTGTCGATGCTGATCGCGTGGTGGCTGGTGGCCTCCACCGACGTCAGCCAGACGCTGTCGTTCACGCGCGCGACGTTCCCCGGATGGCACCTCGCGTGGCCGCTGTTCGTGGTGTTCACGGGCGTGATGATCTGGGCGACGAGCAACGCGGTCAACGTCACCGACGGCCTCGACGGGCTGGCCGGTGGCTCGGCGATGATGGGCTTCCTCGCGTTCACGATCATCGCCTACTGGGAGTTCCGCAACCCGGCCGTGTACGGCGACGTCGTCAACCCGCTCGACCTGGCCGTGCTCGCTGCCGCGTTCGCCGGTGGCTGCGCCGGCTTCCTGTGGTTCAACGCCGCACCCGCGCGCATCTTCATGGGCGACGTCGGTGCGCTCGCGATCGGCACGGCGATGGCGCTGCTCGCGATCACCACCAACACCCAACTGCTGATCATTCTGATCTGCGGCATCAACGTGATGGAGGCCGGTTCGGTCGCGATCCAGATGGGCGTGTTCAAGGCGTCCGGCCGCAAGAAGCGACTGTTCCGCATGTCGCCGATCCACCACCACTTCGAGCTGGTCGGCTGGCCGGAGACGACCGTGATCATCCGCTTCTGGATCATCAGCGGCATCTGCACGGCGAGCGCGCTGGCCATCTTCATCGCCGACTTCACCCGCGTGACGGACAACCTGTGAGCGTGCGATGACGCAGCGCACCGCCCTCGTCTACGGCATCGCCCTCGCCGGCGACGCGCTTGCCACCCGGCTCGTCCGGCGCGGCTGGCGGGTCCTCGTCGCCGACGATTCACCCACCGACGCCAAGCGCGAGCTCGCGGCAGCCCTGGGCGCCACGCTCGTCGAGTCGCCGGCGGATGACAGCCTCGCCGCACTGCTCGCCGAGGCCGACATCGTGTGCCCGGCGCCGGGCGTGCCCGAGACGCACCGCGTCGTCCAGGCCGCGGTCGCCGCCGGCATCCCGCTGCGCACCGAGATCGACATGGCCTACGAGTGGGAGCAGGAGCGCCCCGGTGGGCCGCGCCCGATGCTGGCGGTCACCGGCACGGACGGCAAGACGACGACCACCATGCTGACCGCGCACATCCTGGAGACCGCCGGATTGCGGGCAGCCGCCGCCGGCAACACCGAGGTGCCGCTCGTGGCCGCGCTCGACGACGACGTCGACGTGTTCGTGGTCGAGTGCAGCAGCTTCCGCCTCAACTGGCTCGACTCGTTCCGCGCGGAGGCGTCGGTGTGGCTCAACCTGGCTCCCGACCACCAGAACTGGCACACGTCGATGGCCTCGTACGAGGCTGCAAAGGCCCGCATCTGGGCACACCGCCGCCCCACCGATGTGGCCATCGGCTTCGCCGACGATCCGATCGTGATGCGCAACCTGGCAGCCGCGGGTGGCATCACCCGCACGTTCGCCGCCACCGGCGCCGACTACCGCATCGAGGGCAGCCAGCTGGTGGGCCCTGCCGGCGTCGTCGCGCCGATCAGCTGCCTCACCCGCGGCCTGCCCCACGACCTCACCAACGCGCTCGCGGCGGCAGCGCTCGTGCTGGAGAGCGGCCTGGTCACCGCGGCCGACGTCCAAGAAGGGCTGGCCACGTTCCGCCACCCACCGCATCGCATCGAGCCGGTCGCGGAGATCCACGGTGTGCGCTGGTTCAACGACTCGAAGGCCACCTCGCCGCACGCGGCACTCACCGCCATCCGTGGCTTCGAGCGCATCGTGCTGCTGGCCGGCGGGCTGAACAAGGGCCTCGATCTGGCGAGCCTGGCCACCGAGCGGGCGCGGGTGAAGGCCGTGATCGGGCTCGGCACCGCAGCCCACGAGGTCACTGCCGCGTTCGAGGACCATTGCTCCACGCGGGTGGCGACCTCCATGGCCCAGGCGGTGGCACTCGCCGCCGAGCTCGCCGGCCCCGGCGACGTGGTGCTGCTCTCGCCCGCGTGTGCGAGCTTCGACTGGTACCCGGGCGGCGGGTATCCCGCGCGTGGTGACGACTTCAAGCAACTGGTTCGGGCGCTCGCGGCCGGCGCTCCCGCGGCAGCGGAGGTCGGCGGAAACGGTGGTGCATCGTGACGTCATCCTCCACACTGATCGGCGATCGCCGGCGGGCGGCGCTGGCCCGCTCCGAGGCAATGCGCCGTCATCCCACCCGGCGCGACGTCGCCAAGCCCGCGTCGCCGCCGCCGACCGCGTTCTACGTGATCGCCGTCGTCGCCACCGTGTTCACCATGCTCGGCCTGGTGATGGTGCTGTCGGCCACGTCGATCAGCCAGTTCCACAAGGGCAACTCGCCGTGGCGGCTGTTCAACCGGCAGTTGATGTGGGCGGTGCTCGGGGTCATCGGCCTGTGGTGTGCGATGCGCATCCCGACCCGCCGCTGGCGGCCACTGATCAACCCCGCCCTTGCCGTCGCCGGCGGGATGATGCTGCTGCCCTTCGTGCCCGGCATCGGCGACCGGGTCAACGACGCGAGCGCGTGGGTGGCGATCGGGCCGATCAACTTCCAGCCCAGCGAGTTCCTGAAGATGGCCGTCCTCCTTGCCTCGGCCAACCTGCTCGCCAAGCGGTACGACGAGATGCACGACATCGGTCGCACGCTGGGCCCCGTGATGGGCATCGCGGTGGTGGGCGCCGCGCTGTGCCTGCTGCAGAGCGACCTCGGGTCTGCGATCGTGCTCGCCGCGATCGTGGTGGCTGTCGCGTTCATCGCGGGCGCACCGCTGCTGCCGATGACCGCCGCCGGCACGATGGGTGCCGTCGGCGCGTTGGCCTTCGTGGTCTCCAGCCCCCGGCGCGAGGCCCGGTTCACGGCCTTCATGGACATCGCCGCGCACAAGGACCACCTCAGCTACCAGACGTACCAGGCGATGATCGCGATGGCACAGGGCGGCCTCACGGGCTCCGGCGTCGGCCGTGGCGAGAACAAGCTGGGCGAGTTCCTTCCGCTCGCGCACAGCGACTTCATCTTCGCGGTGGTTGCCGAGGAGCTGGGCATGATCGGTGTCGTGGCCGTGCTCGGCGGCTTCATGGTGCTCGCGTACGCAGGTGTGCAGGTGGCGATGGCGACGCACGACCGCTTCCACGCACTGCTCGCCGGCGGCATCGTGTGCTGGCTCGTCGTGCAGACGATCATCAACGTCGGCGGCGTCACCGGCCTGATGCCGGTCACGGGTCTGACGCTGCCGTTCTTCTCGGCCGGCGGCAGCTCGCTGTTCGTCACGCTCACCGCCACCGGGCTGTTGCTCAACGTCGCCCGCAACGTGCGATGAGCGCGCCCCACACGTTCGCCGTCGTCACCGGCGGCGGCACGTCGGGCCACGTGCTGCCCGCACTCGCGATCGCGGATTCGCTCGTCGCGGCCGGCCACCCACGCGAGGCCGTCCACTACGTGGGCACCCAGCGCGGCGTGGAGACCACCTTGGTGCCGCCCACGGGATACCCGCACACCTTCCTCGATGTCGTGGGGTTGCAGCGCAGGCTCACGACGCGCAACCTCGCGTTCCTGCCGAAGCTGTTCGGCGCGGTGCGCGCGGCGAAGCGGCTGTTGCGCGAGCTGCAGCCGAAGGTGGTGGTCAACGTCGGTGGCTACGGCAGCTTCCCCGCCACGTGGGCCGCCCGGCGGATGAAGATCCCGTACGTCGTGGTGTCGTACGACCTGCGCCCCGGCCTCGTGTCGAAGCTGATGGCGAAGCGCGCTGCCGCCTGCGCGGTCGCGTTCGAGGGGTCGACGCTTCCCCACGCCGAGGTGACGGGTGCACCCGTGCGCCAGGAGATGATCTCCCTCGACCGCATGGCCCAGCGCTCCTCGGCGCGCGATGCGCTCGACCTTCCGCAGGACCGCTTCGTGGTGGCGGTGATGTGCGGCTCGCTGGGTGCCTCGGTGGTCAACACGGTGGTGGCGGAGATGGTCGACACGCTGGCCGATCGTCGCGACCTTGCCGTGCACCATGTGGTGGGTGACCGCTTTCTCAAGGACGCCGCGCCCAGTCGCGACGGCTCGGCGGGCATCCTGTACCGAGTGATCGGCTACGAAGACCGCATGGCCCAGCTCTACGCCGCCGCCGACCTCATGGTCACCCGCGCCGGAGCCGGCACCATCGCCGAGCTGGCCGCGGTGGGTGCGCCGGCGATCGTGGTGCCATGGCCGGGCGCCGCGGAGAACCACCAGGTGGACAACGCGAAGGTGCTGTCCGACGTGGGTGCCGCCCTGCTGGTGGAGCAGGCTGACCTCACCCCGGCCCGGCTGATCGCCGAGATCGAGCACTTCCTGGCGGAGCCGGCGGCCCTGCGCGAGCTGGCAGATCGGGCGCACAGGGCGGGCACCCGCCACCGCAGCGGGCGCCTCGCCTTCGTCGTGGAGCGGGTGGCCGCCCCGTGAGCGCTGCACCTGTCGCACCGCTCGACCTCAGCTCGCCGCGATCGCTGCATGTCGTCGGCGTCGGGGGGCCGGGCATGAGTGCGATCGCGATCGTGCTCGCCGAGATGGGGCACACCGTCAGCGGCAGCGACATGCGCGAGCGCACCGTGCTCGATCGGGTCCGCGCCGCCGGTGTCGAAGTGCACGTCGGCCACGATCGCCGGCTGGTGCACGATCGCGACGCGATCACGTGGAGCACCGCCATCCCGGAGCGCAACATCGAGCGCGACGAGGCCGGCAAGGCGGGCGTCCTCTCGTTGCACCGTTCGGGGATGCTGGCGTCGATCTGCGCGCTGGCGAAGTCGCTGGCCGTCGCCGGCACGCACGGCAAGACGTCGACCACCTCGATGCTGATGCTGATCCTCGCCGAGGCGGGCCTGCGGCCGAACTTCGTCATCGGCGGCGACGTCACCGACATGGGCACGGGGGCGCAGTGGACCGGCTCCGAGTGGCTCGTGGTGGAGGCCGACGAGAGCGACGGCACCCACCTGCAGCTGCCGCTGTACGGCACCATCCTCACCAACGTGGAAGTCGACCACCTCGACTTCTACGGCACGCCGGAGGCGATCGTCGACGGCTTCGACCGCTACCTCGCCCAGATCGCAGGGCCGAAGGTGCTGTGCGTCGACGACCCCGAGACGGCCAGGCTGGCGGCCCGTCACGACGTGATCACCTACGGCACCTCGCCCGACGCCGACTTCGTCGCCGCCGACGTGCGCTCGGGCAGCGGCTCGTTCGTGTTCGACGTGGTGCACCACGGCACGGTCCTGGGAACGGTGTCGCTGCCGCTGCGCGGGATCCACAACGTCCGCAACGCGACGGCGGCGCTGGCGATGGCCGTGACGATCGGCGTTCCCTTCGACGTGGCCGCCGCGGCGCTCGCCAAGTTCGGTGGCGTCGCCCGCCGCTTCGACATCCGCGCCGTGGACGGTGGGGCCACCCTCGTCGACGACTACGGCCACCTGCCCAGTGAGATCGCCGCCGTGCTCGCTGCGGCCCGCGGCAGCGGCGACGAGTGGAAGCGTGTCGTCTGCGTCTTCCAGCCCAACCGGTTCAACCGGATCGCGGTGATGTGGCAGGACTACGCGAGCGCGTTCGTGGATGCCGACGTCGTGGTCCTCACCGACGTCTACGCGTCCGGCACCACGCCGATCCCCGGCGTCACCGGCAAGCTGCTCGTCAATGCGGTGCTCGACGCCCACCCGCGCAGCCATGTGGTGTGGATGCCCCGCCGCGACGACCTGGTGGAGTACCTGTCGCGCCAGCTGCGCGACGGCGACGTGTGCATCTCGATGGGCTGCGGCGACGTGGCGACACTGCCCGACGAGGTGCAGGCGCGGCGCACCGAGCTGAGGCGGGCCACGTGACGCTCGCAACGGTGGAGCAGGCGCTGCAGCGGCTGCACGGGTTCGCCGTCGGCGACGAGCCCCTCGCACCGCACACCACCTACAAGGTCGGTGGCCCGGCGGCGATCTTCGCGTCGCCGCGCGACGCGACCGAGCTGCGGACTCTCGGTGAGGTGGCCTGTGAGACCGGGCTGCCGGTGCTGGTGATCGGTCGCGGCTCGAACCTGCTCGTCGCCGACGAGGGCTTCGCCGGGATCGTCGTCTCGCTGGCGGCGATGGCCGACTGGATCGAGTTCCACGACGACGTGGTGCACGCCGGTTCCGCCGTGGCGCTGCCGGTGCTCGCCCGCAGGTGCGTGTCGGCCGGGCTCGTCGGGTTCGAGTGGGCAGTCGGCGTACCGGGGGCCGTGGGTGGAGCGGTGCGCATGAACGCCGGCGGCCACGGCAGCGACATGGCTGCCTGCCTGCTCGGTGCGCATGTCCTCGACCTGCGCTCGGGCCGTGAGGGATGGGTCCCGCTCGATCGCCTCGGTCTCCACTTCCGCGGTTCCGCCCTCGCCGATCACCAGGTGGTGCTCGATGCCCGGCTGCAGCTCGCCCACGGCGACGCAGCGGCGGCCGAGGCGGCGCTGGCCGAGATCGTGCGCTGGCGGCGCGAGCACCAGCCCGGCGGGCAAAATGCCGGGTCGGTGTTCGTCAACCCGATCCCCGGAGAGCTGCCGGCGGCGGTGTTGATCGACCGGCTCGGGTTGCGCGGCTTTCGCATCGGCGGCGCCTACGTCAGCGACAAGCACGCCAACTTCATCCAGGCCGGCGAGGGCGCGCGTGCTGCCGACGTGCGCGCCGTGATGGAGCACGTGCGCGCTGCGGTGCGCGAGCACACCGGGCTCACGTTGCGCAGCGAGGTGCGCCTCGTCGGCTTCCCCGACGTGGACGCCGCCGCGCACGACAGCGGGGTGGGGGTGGCGCTGTGACCGACCACGACGCACCGGGCCCGGATCATGTGCCCGATCACGTGCTCGACGAGCTGTACTACGCGTTCACCGACGAGTCGGCGCCGCAGTACAACTTCGACGATCCGTCGATCGATCGCCTGCTGGGAATCACCGACGAGCACGGCGCGCCCGGCGATGCAGGTCCCGCGACGCATGACGCCCCTCACGACGACGCCCTGCACGACGACGCCTTTCACGACGACGCCGACGAGCTCACCGGTGACGACGAGCTCGAGCTCGCCCTCGTCGAGCCCATCGACGAGCCGGAGCCGGAACCGCCGCCCGCTCCCGCGGCGCGGCGTGTCATCGTCATCGCGGAGGACGATCGCCCCGACAGCGTCTACCTCGACGAGGACAAGGAGAAGGCGTTCCACGAACGCCGTGACGCCGTCGACGACTCGGGGGAGCGGAGTACGATCGTCATCGCCGATCTCGACGACGGGGGAGCGGCCGAGGCGCCGGTGGCGCGCTCGCGCGGCGCGAGCATCGACCCGCGGATCCGCGCCCGGCGCATCTCCGTGCGCCGCGCCGAGGGGCGCCGCCGCCTGATCTGGGTGGGCATCGGCATCGCCGTCGTGCTCATCGCGATCGGCGCCATCGCCGTCTTCGCGTCGTCCGTGTTCGACGTTCGCGAGGTGGATGTGCAGGGTGCGGTGTACACGGATCCGGACGTGCTCGACAGCGTGATCGCCGATCTGCGCGGCGAGCCCGTGCTGCTCGTCGACACGAAGGCGGCCGAGGAGCGGCTGGAGGCCGTGCCGTGGGTGGAGAGCGCCCGGGTGTCGACCGACTTCCCGCATCGCGTGCTGATCGACATCCGCGAGCGGCGACCGGTCGCCACCTTCCAGGGCGGCGACGGGCAGTACCGCATCATCGACTCGCAGGGCAGGGTGCTCGACGTGATCGCCGGGCAGCCGGCGGACTACCTGCTGATCACGGGCGATCATCCGGACACCGAGCGCGGGCAGTTCGCGGGTGCCCCCTATGCGGCGGTCGCCGAGCTGGTGGTGAGCCTGCCCCCGGAGATCGCCGACATCACCTCGACGGTCGGTGTCGACCCGGCGACCGGCACGCTCACGATGGTGCTCGACAGCGATGCCGAGGGAGGCGTCAGCGTGCGGCTCGGCGACTCGCAGAACCTCGACGAGAAGCTGGCCCGCTTGCTCAAACAGGTGCGCAGTGGGCTCGACGGTGTCTGCCAGCTGGACGTCAGCACGTCCGACGCCGGTGTGGTGCCCTGCTGAAGTCCGCCGTTCCACCGTTACCCTCCTGATTCGTGCGAGACTGAGCCGCAGTGCTCAGCTCCCACCACTCCGGCGCCTCCAGCCCTCGGCGGATCACCTCGGCTGGGCAGCCCATTCGCTACGATCGAACTCCAGCAGGTACCTCAGTGCCCACACACACTTCACGCCAACACTTCACCTTCCGGAGGTCCTTCTGATGGCCGGCGCACCCCAGAACTATCTCGCCGTCATCAAGGTCATCGGTGTCGGCGGTGGCGGCGTGAACGCCGTCAACCGGATGATCGACGCCGGGTTGAAGGGTGTCGAGTTCATCGCCGTCAACACGGATGCGCAGGCGCTGCTGATGAG
>CAYZFZ010000056.1:0-17106 GCA_964477795.1 uncultured Bifidobacterium sp. | reverse complement strand
GCCAGTATTCGAAAGGATGTGGGGGTTCAAGTCCCCCCTCGCCCACTGGAAGACCCCAGCTCAGCTGGGGTCTTTTCGCGTTCGACGGTTCGGCCGGTGGCGACGGATCATCCCCGTGGGAGGACGACGCCGGTGACTCGCTGGGGGGTCAGTTCGAACATGGCGCGGCCTGGGGCGACGAGCAGTGGTTCGATTTCCTCGCGGGTCCACGGGTAGTCGGGGTGACCGGCCGAGTCGAGGATGAGCGCACGGAGTTCGGCCGGGTTGTCGCGATGGATCACGACCTCACCATCGACGCTGACGAACGACCACGGCTCGTGCGGGTTCAAGATCGTCAGGCTGCACCGAGGGTCCCTGGCGAGGGCGCGGCCCTTGAGGCGATCGAGCGTCGTCGTGAAGAAGAGGCGGTCGCCGGCTCGGGCGAACGACACCATCGACGTGGAGGGAGAGCCGCTCGACCGCACGACGGTGACCAGCGCGATGACGCTGCGGGAGACGAACGCATCCTGGTCCTGCGTGCCGATCATGAGCGCTTCCTCTCGCTGGTGCCGCAACGCGACGCGGCACACCGTAGCCACGAACAGCGCCGGCAGCGCCTACGACTGCGCGTCGTCGGCAGCCTTCGAGTCGCCGGCCTCCGGGTCGGGCACCACCAGCACGATGCCGCGTTCGGAGAGCGACGGGGGCGGCTCGGCCAGCGCGCGCCGGTACCGGTAGATCTCCTTGATCAGCACACTCACCGCGCCGGCCAGGGGGATCGCCAGCAGGGCGCCGACGAAACCGAACAGGGCGACGCCGAGCAGCACGCTGAGCAGCACGGCCAGCGGGTTCACGTTCACCGTACGGGCCATGATCTGCACCTGCAGGACGCTGTTCTCGAACTGCTGGTAGACGAGGAAGAACACGATCGCGGCGATGCCCGCCGCGGGCGACACGAGCAACGCGGCGAACACCGCGACCACCGCGCCGAGGACCGCCCCGACGAGCGGGATGAGATCGGCGAAGGCCACCCACAGCGCGATCACCACCGGGTTGGGCACGCCGGCGATCAGCAGGAAGGTCAGCGCGGCGACACCGGCGCACAGGCTGATCAGCAGGTTGCCGATCATGTACCCGCTCACCGCGCCGGCGGCCCGGCGGGAGATGTCGGTCACCATCTGCCGGTGCCGCTCGGGGATCAGGCGCCGGCTCGTTCGAGCGAGCACGGCGGACTGGGTGAGCATCAGCCACGCCATCACCACCACGGTGATCATCGCCAGCAGCGCCTGCAGGCCGGTGGCCACCAGCTCCGGGTACGAGCGCTGCAACGACTCGGCAGCACTGGTGAGCGACGCCTTGTTGTCGTCGACGAGCTCCTCGATGCGCAGGCGGGTGACCAGCTTGCCCAGCGGACCGCGGCCCTGCGCTGCCTGGCGCACACTGCCCGGCAGATCGGTGAGCACGTCCATCAACTGGGTACGCACCGGCATGATGAACAGGGCCAGCAAGCCGACGAACGCACCGCACGAGGCGATCATCATCACGCCGGCCGCCATCCCGTGGCGCATGTGCAGCCGGCGCTCGAGCATCCGCACCGGCGGTGCGAGCACGACCGCGAAGAACGCGGCGATCACCACCAGCATCACCATCTCGAACGCAAGGTAGAGAAAGGTGAGGAGGGCGATCGCGCCCACCACCACGCCCACGGCCGCGAAGATCGTGCGCCAGGGCACCTCGGCCCAACTGGCCGGCGGCCGGCGCTGTGAGTCGACCGACTCGCGCCGGACGGCCTTGCCGGCGGGATCAGCCATGGGGCGTGGTCGGGCGGCCCGCCCGCGACGGGGCGAACGCTTCGGGCTCGGACATCACGGCCTCCTGCAGGATGGTTCGTGAGCCACGTACCCGGTGGCTCGGCGGACGAAACACCCGGGTACACCCTAACGAGTGCTCGACGACAACGAGTGAGCTTGACGACGTTCACCCCAGGCTGCATGTTTGGGAGGTCCGGCCCGCGGGTACACCCGCACGACCTGCGGCGGCGACCTTCTGGGTGCGCACCGCGACGGACATCTCTCCACGAACTTCCGACAGCTCGAAGACGAGGCCTCCATGACCGCTGAGTTCACCAACGAGTCGCTGTCCATCGACGTGGCCGACGACGGCGCGATCGTCGTCCACGGCGACATCGACATGGCCGGCGGCCCCCTGCTGGAGAGCTCGATCCTCCAGCGCGAGAAAGACGAGCCGGTGGTGATCGACCTCGCCGACGTGTTCTTCGTCGACTCGTCCGGGCTGCGCAGCCTGCTTGACGCCTCCCGGCGCGCCCGCACACGTAACACCGAGGTCGTGCTGCGCTCGATCGGCCCCGAGGTCGCCCGCCTGCTGGAGATCACCGGTACCACCGGCCAGTTCCGCATCGAGGGTCGCCGTGACTGACCTGCAGTCGCCACCCACCGGCCTGCGCGGCCCGGTCGAACTGCGCGTCCCGCCCGAGCCGACGATGTCGCGCGTCCTGCGCCTCGCGGCCAGCGGCGTCGCCTCGCTGACCGGGTTCTCCGTGTCGGAGATCGACGACATCAAGATCGCCGTCAGCGAGGTGCTGATCGCCCTCATCGAGCACGGCTCGGGCCACCCCGTCGAGGTGCGCTTCACGGTCGGCGACGACGAGTTCGTGATCGACGGATCCACGCAGGTGGACGGCGCGTTCGACCTCGACCACCCCGACCTGCGGCTGTGCCGCACCGTCCTCGACGGTGTGTGCACCGAGCACCGCATCGAGCACGCCAACGGCGCGGCGTACATCACCGCCGTCCTGCACCGGCCGTTCCCGGCAGGCTGATGTACGGGCAGACCGACGAAGAGGACGAGTGGCTGGACCAGGCACTCCGTCGCTACAGCGTCGATCGCGAGCCGGCGTTGCGGGAGGAGATCGTCGAGCGCACGAACTGGCTCGCGCTGCGCGGCGCCCGCCGATTCGCGTCACGCGGTGAGCCCTTCGACGACCTGCTGCAGGTGGCCCGCATCGGCCTGCTCAAAGCCGTCGATCGCTTCGACGTGAACGTGGGCGTGCAGTTCGGCGCCTATGCCACACCGACGATCATGGGCGAGCTGCGTCGCTACTTCCGCGACCACACCTGGAGCCTGCACGTGCCACGCCGGGCGAAGGACCTGCGCCCGGCCATCAACGAGGCGGCCGACCAGCTGACCAAGGAGCTCGGTCGCTCGCCGCAGGTGAAGGAGATCGCCGCCCACCTGGCGATCAGCGAGGACGTGGTGCTGGAAGCGCTGGAAGCGAACAACGCGTACCGCTCGTTCGCGCTCGACACGGCCGGCTCGACCGCGGCCGCCGGCGCCGACTCCGGCAACCTCGACGAAGTCGTCGACCGGGAGGTGGTCGTCACCCTGCTCGACCGCCTCCGGCCGCGTGAACGCACGATCCTCTACCTGCGCTTCTACGAGGAGCTCAGCCAATCGCAGATCGCCGAGCGGATCGGCACCAGCCAGGTGCACGTCGGCCGGCTGATCGCCTCCAGCCTCGCCGCGCTGCGCGAGGTGCTCGACGAGGCCATCCCCTCGGGCTGAGCGATGGGCGCCCGCACCGACGCCGCCGCGCGACACGCCGTGGCAGGTGGCACCGGCCAGGCGCGCCAGGTTTGCCGGCTGCGCTCGTCTGGGTACCTCGGAGCGTGCATGTAGCAATCCTCGGTACCTACCCTCCCACCCGCTGTGGCATCGCCACCTTCACCGCCGACGTCGAGACGTCGCTGCGCGACCTCGGCCTCCGGGTCACCGTCGTGCCGGTCGACCCGACCGACGAACCGCCGGCGCCGGGCAACATCGCCCTCGCCCAGCAGCCGTCATCCGTGGCCTCCCCGGTGATCACCAGCGACGACCCTCAGTCCTACGAGAACGCGGCATCGTGGCTGAACGGCAGCGACGTGGACGTCGTGCTCATCCAGCACGAGTTCGGCATCCACGGCGGCGAGGACGGCTCCTCGCTGCTGCGCTTCACCGACGCGCTGACACTGCCCTACGTGGTGACGCTGCACACCGTGCTGCCCCACTTCAGCGCATCGCGCTCCACCGTGCTGCAGGAGCTGTGCGCTCGCGCCTGCGCGGTCACCGTGTTCACCGCCACCGCCCGCCGCATGGTCCTGGAACAGGAGCTGGCCTCGGCGCGCTCCTTGCGGGTGGTGCCCCACGGCGCCCCGATGGAGATGTACCGCGCGCTGTCGCCGGCCGAGGCGCGCCGGCGGCTCCACCTGCCCGAGCACGGGCCAGTCCTGTCGACGTTCGGGCTGCTCTCCGCCGGCAAGGGGCTGGAGCTCGCGATCCGCGCGCTGCCTCCGCTGGTGGAGCGGTGGCCCGACCTGCGCTACGTGATCGCCGGCCGTACCCATCCGGGCGTCCTGCGCCACGAGGGCGAGCAGTACCGCGAGGGCCTGCAGCAGCTCGCCGAGCAGCTCGGTGTGCGCGGGCACGTCGTCTTCGTCGACCGCTTCCTCGGCATCGAGGAGATCGCCGAGGTGCTCGCCGCCACGGACGTGTTCTGCACGCCGTACCGCAACGAGAATCAGATCGTGTCCGGCGCGCTGACGTTCGCGCTCGCGGCCGGCTGCCCCGTCGTCTCCACCCCGTATCGCTACGCCGACGACATGCTCGCCGGCGGCGCCGGCATCGTGGTGCCACAGGACGACGCCACGGCCTTCTCCGACGCGCTGCACACGATCCTCACCGACGACGAGCAACGCCGGGCCGCACTGGCCGCCGCGCAGCATGTCGCCGGCACGCTGTCGTGGCCGTCGGTTGCCCGCACGCTCGAGCGCGTGCTGGCCGAAGCGCTGGAGGAGCCGGCCGCCCCGCCCCGACCCACCGTCGACCACTTCACCGTGGCAGCCCTCGGCCGCACCCACCTGCGCATCCTCTGCGACGACAGCGCGATGCTGCAACACGCCGAGCTCGGCGTGCCCCGCCTGGAGGAGGGCTACTGCGTCGACGATGCGGCCCGCCTGCTGCCACTGGCCTCCCGCTGGGCCCGCGACGCACCCGACGGCGAGCACTGGCGAACGGTCGTCACGCGCATGCTCGCGTTCCTGCGCTCCGCCGCGCTCGGGGCCGGCGGGCAGATGCGCAACTTCATGTCGTGGGACCGCCGCTGGCTGGACGAGCCGCACGACGGCGATCACGTCGGCCGCGCCGTGTGGGGCTTGGGCGAGCTGATCCACGATGAGACAAACGTGGAGGAGGCGATCGACCTGCTCGCCCTCATCGGGCCGCGGGCGTCGGCGACGGCGTTCTCGCACAACCTTGCGTACACCGCCCTCGGTGTGATCGCCGCCGACAGCCGCGACCCCGCGCTGGCGGAGAACCTCGGCCTGATCGAGGCATCGCTGAGCGCGATGAAGGTGCCCCGTGACGGGGCCTGGCAGTGGCCGGAGCAGCGGCTCACCTACGACAGCGCTCGCCTCGCCGAGGCGATGATGCGAGTGGGCGTGCGCACCCACAACCAGCGGCTGGTGGACGACGGCGTCGTGATGTTCCGCTGGTTCGAGCGCCTGTGCTCCGCCAAGGGCTACTACCGCTTCCCCGGCCACCTCGGCGTGCACCCGGGCGGCGACGTGCGCAACTCCGGTGACGAGCAGCCGCTGGAAGCCGCGTCGATGGCCGACGCCGCACTCGAATACCACAACGTCACCGGCGACCCCGCTGCGCTGCTGATGGTGGAACGGGCGTGGTCGTGGTTCCTCGGCAACAACCGTCTCCGCCGCCACCTGGGCAACGTGGAGTCGGGCGCTTGCTGCGACGCCCTGTGCGAGACCGACGTGAACCGCAACTGCGGCGCCGAGTCCACCATCTCCTTCCACCGCTGCGCCGCCACCTGGGCGGCGGCGTTGCAGCGGCCGGCAACGGTGAGGAACGGCCTTGTCGTCGCAGCCGCGTGACTCGTTCCGGCGCGAACCGTTCCAGCGAGATCCCGCGAACCCGATCCTGACGGCCGGCGACCTGACGTGGACGGCCAACTCGGTTTTCAATCCGGGTGCCACCAGGCTGCGCAGCGGCGAGGTGGGGCTGCTGGTGCGCGTGGAGGATCGCCGAGGCCTCTCGTCGATCCACCTCGCGCGGTCGGCGAACGGCCGCACCGGATGGAAGGTCGACGAGACGCCGCTGCTGACACCGACGCCGGCGGACTTCCGTTCGGAGTGGGGCTTCGAAGACGCCCGCGTCTCGTTCGTGGCCGAGATCGATCGCTACGTGATCACGTGCACCGCGTACGGCCCCGCCGGACCGTGCGTGTACCTTGCCACTTCCGACGACCTGTCGAGCTGCACGGACGGCAGCGTGGTGCTGCCGCCGGAGGACAAGAACGCGGCCGTGTTCCCACGGCGCATCGGCGGTTACTGGATGATGCTGCACCGCCCGGTGGTGATGGCGATCAACTCCTGCGACGTGTGGATCTCCACCTCCGACGACCTGGCCAGCTGGCGCGACCCGCAACCGGTGCTGCTGCGCCGGCCGATCGGCTGGTGGGACGCTGCCCGGGTGGGCATCGGGCCACCGCCGCTGGAGACCGAGCATGGCTGGCTGCAGGTGTACCACGGGGTGCGCACGACGATGAACGGCGCGATCTACCGCGTAGGGCTGTCGATGCTCGATCTCGAGCAACCGTGGATCATCACCCACCGCCTGCCCGAGTGGGTGCTGTCGCCCGCCGAGCCGTACGAACGCTCGGGCGACGTGCCCAACGTGGTGTTCCCGTGCGGCTTCGTGGAGGACGACGGCCAGTACGTCCTGTACTACGGCGCGGCCGACTCCACCGTGTGCCGCGCGTCCGCGCCGCTCGCCGCGCTGATCGAGCAGGTGCTCCAGCATCCGGTCATGCCGGCGAGCATCAGCCCTCCGGCGCACACCTCGACCCCTCCGCACACGCCCACGCCGCACGGCGCCTGACGGCAACTCCGTGAAGGGGCGGCGAGGCAGCACCGTCATGTTTCGTTTCCCGCGATCGGGGTAGCACAGGGCATGAACGGGGTGCTCAGTCGTGAGAGCCGGGCGGGCGCATCCATCAACCGCATCCGAGGCAGGGCGTGAGGCAGATGACGAGTGAGCGGGAAGCGTCGGTGGGCACACGGCACGCACCGGTTCGTGTCGCGCTGCTGAACGACTTCGACGCTGCGCTGCGCGTCGTGCAGAGCATGCTGGAGCCGTTCTCCGATCGTGTGGAGGTCGTCGACGTGGAGGTGGGCCGCGACGACATCGTGCCCGCCGACATCGCCTTGTTCGACACGTTCGGCGGCAAGCGACACGTCCTGCAGCGGGTGCGCGACGTGCTCGATCGCGGCACCGCAGGCCGCGTGGTGATCTACACGCGCGACGCCTCACCTCGATTCATCGAGGCAGCCGTGCAGAGCGGCGTCAGCGACGTGCTGCTGAAGTCGACGGTCGACGAGGAGCTCGTCGAAGCACTGGAGACCGTCGCTGCCGGGCAGCACCCGGCTGCCTCTGCTGCACCGAGCGGCCACACACCCCGGCTGCGGGCCAGCGGCGAGTTGGACGCCCGCGACCACGAACTGCTGGCACTGCTGGGTCTGGGGCTGTCGAACGAGCAGATCGCCGATGAGCTGTTCCTCGGTGTGGAGACGATCCGCACGCACCTGCGCGCCCTGTTCCGCAAGCTGGGCGTGAGGAACCGCACCCAGGCGGCGATGCACGCCGCGGAGCTCGGGCTCGTGGCAGGGCACCGCTCACCCCACCCGCGCGTCACTCGCCGCAGGACGCGCCGCTTCCGGCGGGTTGCCGCGGACATCTCGGCCGCTCGCGAGTTCGTCGGCTCGGTCCTGCGCTCCCAGGGTGTCGATGCGGACGTCATCGCGAGCTTCCGCCTCGTGATCAGCGAGCTGGCTGCGAACGCGATCGAGCACGGCACCGCACCCACATGGACCGTGGGGATGGAGGCCGGGCCGGAGTGGCTGGTGATGGACGTGGTCGGCGGTGTCGCGAACCCCGCGAACATCGTCTTCCACCCGCCGGGCTGGACGATCGCCCCGCCGGAGGAGCCGTCCGGGCGCGGGCTCGGGATCGTGCACGCGTTGATGGACGGTGTCACGGTCGACAGCGTCGACGGTGAGGTGCGGGTGACCACCCGCATGCGGTCGTAGCTGACGATCCCGCCAGCGCGGATGGGGCGGGCAGGTTTGGCGACCGCTGACCGGGGGTAGTGCTGCATCAGGTCAGCGGTGCGCAGGGCACCGTCGAGCCGGAATCCCCCAGGAGTTCCCGATGAACGACTACGACACCGAGCGAGCACGGGCGAACCAGCCCGACGAGCGAGGCGACGTCCGGCTGCTCACGGATCTGCTCACCGCTGACCCCCTGATCGCGATGGTGATGACGATGGTCGGCCGTCATCACAGCTCGCGGCCGGTGACCTGTGCCGACGTGCAGGATCACCGGCTGTCGTTCCTCGTTTCCCGAAGGGCCGACTGGGTCGATGCGGTCGCCAACTCGCAGGCGATCGTCCACGTCACCGTCTCCGACGACTCGCACGTCTACGTCTCGTTGAACGGTGGTGCCATGGTGGTCACCGACCCCGCCGAGATCGTGCGGCTGTGGACGCCGGCCGCCTGGGCGTGGTTCGACGGGCCCGACGACCCCGATCTGGCCGTCCTCCACTTCGACGTCGCCGACGGCGAGTACTGGGAAGGCCCGGGAGGCCGCGTCGGCCGTGCGGTCGCACTCCTGCGCGCGGCGTTCTCCGGTCGGCCGGAGGCGCTGGGTACGCAGGGCCCCGTGGAAGGTGACGACGACTACCTCGATGCCGATGTCGCTCGCTACGGCAGTGCAGCGCCGCCCCGTGGCGGCCACTGACGCGCCAGGCACCACCCCGTCGACAGGCCCCGCGCCGGGCGTGTCGGCTCGAGCGTGTTGATCGGGCTGCCGTGGCCGAAGAGCAGTACCCGCCACATGGGGTCGGGTCACGTCTTTCGGACGCGGCGGCCGGCGACGCCGCTCTTCGTTGCGCTTCACCGGGCGCGCTCCGGCGAGGCGGCAGCAGCCCCCGACCCCTTCGGGCGGAAAGCCTCAGGCGACGTGGTGGTGCACCTTGGCGCGGAACACGCCTCGCTGCAGGCGGCCGGGCTCGTAGGGGTGCCACGCGTCGTGGCCCAGGCGCAGGCGATCGGCGATCACGGTGAGCGCGGCGGGGTTGTGCCCCAGGCCGCAGTGGCTGCCGAACACCTCGATGTTCTCGTTGAACGGGCCCGGGTCGTCGACGCACGAGTTCCACGGCACCACACCGTCGCCGCGGGTGAAGATCGCGGTGGACGGCACGGCCGGCGGGCCCAGGTAGGGCTCGCGGCGGAACTCGGTGGAGTGCGGGCGGCGCAGGCCGTGGATCGGGGCCAGCATGTCGAACACGCGCCCGGCGTTCGTCTCCTCCGCTCGGTCGAGGCGGAAGGGGCTGCCGAGCGTGATGATGTGGCGGACCGCATCGGGCCGACGGGTGGCCAGCGCGCGGGCGTAGAGGCCGCCGAGGCTCCAGCCCACGAGCGTGAGCGCCCGGTGCCCGTGGCGCTCGTACAGCTCGTCGAAGCGCTGGTACAACCCTTCGACGATGCGCTGCGTGGGGCCCAGGTTCTGGCCCAGGTGCCAGCCGTGCACCGAGTAGTCCAGCCGGGCGAGCACGTAGCGCAACGCGGTCGTCGACTGGTCGCTGGCAGTGAAGCCCGGCAGCACGAGCACCGGGCGACCGTCGCCCACCGGCAGGCGGGTGAGCAGCGGCGTGAGCATCGTGAAGCCGACGAACTGCGCGGCGGCAACCGCAGGCTCCATCGCGAACGCCACCGGCGAGGGGTTCTTGTGGTGCCGCGCACCCTGGGAGCTGGTCATCGCCACGGCGGCAGTCTTGCAGACCCACCCGGGCCGTGGCAGGGACGGAATGCCCTGATCGGCCGCCGAAGCGCCCGGGTAGCATCCGTCCGCCGCAAGCAGCAGTGATCGGAGACGGTAGATGAGGTACGCATCGATCTCGGACCGGTTGGCCGGGCTCGGGTCGGACAAGTGGGCAGTCCACATCGAGGGCCGCCGCCGGCGAGCCGCCGGGCAGGACCTGATCATGCTGTCCATCGGCGAACCCGATCTCCCCCCGCCGACCGCGGTGCTGGACGCGGCGATCGACTCGCTGCGCGCCGGCCGCACCCGCTACGCCGATGGGCAGGGCGAGCGCGTGGTGCGCCGCGCGGTCGCGGAGATGATGACGAAGCGGTCCGGCCTGCCCGTCTCCGAGCGCGACGTGGTGTTCATGTCCGGCACCCAGCACGCCGTGCACGCGACGCTGAGCACGCTCGTGGAGGAAGGCGACGACGTGCTCGTGCCCGACCCGTTCTACGCCACCTACGACGGCGTCGTGGCCGCCACCGGGGCCCGCTTCGTGCACGTGCCCACCAGCCCCGACGACGACTTCCATCTCACCGCCGCGGCGCTGGAGGCCGCCGTCACCCCCAACAGCCGCGTGCTGCTGCTCAACTCGCCTTCCAACCCCACCGGCGCGGTGCTGTCCGCTGCCGAGCTGGACGCGATCGGCGAGGTGTGCATCCGCCACGACCTGTGGATCGTGTGCGACGAGGTGTACGCGACGATGACGTACGGCGTGGACTTCAGCTCGCCGTTCGACCGGCCGCAACTGCGCGAGCGTTCGGTGTCGGTGGCGTCGATCTCCAAGTCGCACGCGCTGCCCGGGTTCCGCTGCGGTTGGGCCGTGTGCCCACCCGAGCTCACCCCGCGCCTGACGCTCGTCGTGGAGACGATGCTGTTCGGCTCGCAGCCGTTCCTCGCAGACGCCACCGCGGTCGCGCTCGAGCAGGACCACGAGGAGGTGGAGACCATGCGCGCCACGTTCCTCGCACGCGCGCAGGCCGTGGTCGCCGCGATCGCCGGCGCTCGCGGGGTGCGCACGCACCTGCCCGAGGGCGGCATGTTCATGTTCCTCGACATCCGCCCCACCGGGCTCACCGGCGAGCAGTTCGCATGGCGGCTGCTCGAGGAACGCGGCGTCGTGGTGATGCCGGGTGAGAGCTTCGGGCCCGGCGGCGCCGGCCATGTGCGCGTCGCGCTCACCGTGCCCGCCGACGTGATCACGGAAGCGTGCGGGCGCATCGTCTCGATGGCCGACGAGCTGGTGGGCGTGCCGTGAGAACCGGCGAGGCGCTCGTCGAACTGCTCGCCGGCAGCTACGGCGTGGACACCGTGTTCGGCATCCCCGGCGTGCACAACATCGAGCTGTACCGGGGTCTCGCTCGATCGGGCGTGCGGGCCGTCTCGCCGCGCCACGAGCAGGGCGCGGGCTTCATGGCCGACGGCTGGGCGCTGGCCACCGGCCGCCCGGGGGTGTGCGCGGTGATCTCCGGGCCGGGGCTCACCAACGTGCTCACCCCGGTCGGGCAGGCGTTCCACGATTCGCGGCCGATGCTCGTTCTCGCTGCCACTACCGCCACCGCCGATCTCGGGCGCGGTCACGGCCCGCTGCACGACGTGCCCGACCAGGCGGCGATCGCGCGCCCGATCACCGCGTTCAGCGAGACCGTGCTCGATCCCGCCACCGTGCCCGGCCTCGTCGCCGGTGCGTGGGACGTCTTCGACAACCATCGCCCGCGGCCGGTGCACCTGGCGCTGCCCACCGACGTGCTGGAGGCCGAGGCCGGCCCGTTCACCGCGTTGGCTCGCGCTGCGCGGCGAGCCGAGGCGGATCCGGCCGCGATCACCGCAGCGGCCCGCGCCCTGCGCGGCGCGGCGCGGCCGGCGATCATCGCCGGCGGTGGCAGTGTCGCGGCGGGCAGCGAGCTGCGCCGGGTCGCCGAGCGCATCGGCGCGGTCGTGGTGCTCACCGGCAACGGCAAAGGTGTGCTCGCCTCCAGCCACCCGCTGTGCGCCGGCAACGCACTGTCCAACCCGGCGTGCCAGGCCGTGCTGGCCGCCGCCGACGTGGTGCTCGTCGCCGGGGCCGAGGTTTCCGACGCCGACATCTGGAACGGTGGCCGGCCGTTGCCGCTGGCGCCGGGCGGCACGATCGTGCGCATCGACCTCGATGCTGCGCAACTCGAGCGCCGCATGCAGCCGTCCGTCGGCATCGTCGCCGACGCGGCCGCCGCGCTCGCGGCGATCGCCGACGCTCTGGGGGCCGGTGAGCCCTCGCAGTGGGGCGCCGCCCAGGCCGCGGAGGTGCGCGCCGCCGTCGCCGCCGCGGCGTCGCCGGCGATGTTGCCGTGGCTGCGCGCGCTGAAGCAGGCGGTGCCGGCCCATGCATTCGTGGCACTCGACTCCACGCAGCTCGCCTACACCGCGCACTCGTTCCTGCCGTGCGAGGCACCGCGCCGCTGGCTCGCGCCGTACGGGTTCGGCACGCTCGGCTGCGCGATCCCGATGGCGATCGGTGCCTGCGTGGCCAGCCCCGGCCAGCCCGCGTTCGCACTCGTCGGTGACGGCGGCTGGATGTTCACCGTCGCCGAGATGGCCACCGCCGCCGACCTGGGCCTCGACATCGTGGCGGTCATGTGGGACAACGGCGGCTACGGGCAGATCGCGATCTCCTTCGACGACGCGGCCGCGCCGCCGATCGGCGTCGCCATCTCGTCGCCCGATCCGGAGTCGATCGCACGCGGCTTCGGCTGGCACGTCCGCACCGTCGACCGCCCGGGCGACCTGCAACACGCGATCGCGCAGAGCTTCGCCGCGGGCGGACCGAACTTCGTCCGTGTGCGCGTGCCCCGGCTGCCGGCCTGAGCGGATGCTGCTTCAATAGTCACCCGATGACGATCACACGCAAGCGCGAGCGCAGCCGGCGGCACCACGATGACAGGCGACCGCCCGCGTTCGTCGTCGTGCTCGCACTGGTGGCCATTGCGTTCTTCGCGCTGCCGCTGCTGGGCCTGCTGTGGCGTGCGCCCTGGTCGAGCGCCTGGGGGTACCTCACCGACGACGACGCGCTCACCGCGCTGCGCCTGTCGCTGATCTGCTCGTTCTGGGCGACGACCCTCTCCGTGCTGTTCGGTGTACCGCTGGCGTGGGTGCTCGCCCGCGTCCGGTTCCGCGGGCGTGGCGTGGTGCGCGCGCTGTGCACGCTGTCGATGGTGCTGCCACCGGTGGTCGGTGGTGTCGCCCTGTTCTTCGCACTCGGCCGGCGGGGCCTGCTCGGCCAGTGGCTGTACCGCTGGTTCGACCTGCAGCTGCCGTTCACTACAGCCGGCGTGGTGGTGGCGCAGACATTTGTCGCGATGCCGTTCCTGGTGATCACCGTCGAGGCCGCGCTGCGCCAGCTCGACGGCCGCGCCGAGGATGCGTCACGCACGCTCGGCGGCTCGCGCTGGTACACGTTCCGCCGGGTGACGCTGCCCGCCATCCGGCCGGCACTGGCGGCGGGCGCGGTGCTCGCGTGGGCCCGCGCGCTCGGCGAATTCGGCGCCACCATCACCTTCGCCGGCAACTTCCCGGGCACCACCCAAACGATGCCGTTGGCCGTCTACCTCGCCCGCGAGTCCAACCCCGAGCAAGCGATCGTGCTCGCGCTGCTGCTCATCGCGATCTCCTTCGGCGTGCTCGTCGGCCTGCGCGACCGCTGGTTCGGCCGCGGCGGCGGCCGCGACGGCGACGGCGGCCGGACCTCCGGCGGGCACGGCTCGGTGACCTGGTGAGCCTGTCCGCGGCGGTGCAGCTACAGCTGGGCTCGCTGGACCTGCGCGCCGAACTGCAGGTCGCGCCAGGAGAGCTGCTGGCGCTGCTCGGCCCGAACGGCGCCGGCAAGAGCACCATGCTGCGCGCGCTCGCCGGGCTCGTGCCGATCGACGAGGGGCGCATCGCGATCGACGGCACCGTGGTCGACGAGCCGGGCGCGGGCACCTTCGTTGCTCCCGAACAGCGGCCGGTGGGATTCGTGTTCCAGCAGTACCTGTTGTTCGAGCACATGTCGGTGCTGGAGAACGTCGCCTACGGCCTGCGCGCACGGCGGGTGCCGAAGGCGCAGGCGCGCCGTGTCGCCGGCGAGTGGCTGCAGCGCGTGGGGCTGGGCGAGTACGCGCTGCAGCGCCCTCGCGCGCTGTCGGGCGGTCAGGCGCAGCGCGCGGCGCTCGCCGGCGCGCTGCTCACCTCGCCGCGCCTGCTGCTGCTCGACGAACCCCTCGCCGCGCTCGACGCGGGCACGCGGGTGAGCGTGCGCCGCGATCTGCGCCAACACCTGTCCACCTTCGACGGCATGCGGGTGATGGTGACGCACGACCCGGTGGACGCGTATGCCCTCGCCGACCGTGTCGCGATCGTCGACCAGGGTCGCATCGTGCAAACGGGCACGCTCGCGGACGTCACCGGGCATCCGCGGTCGCGGTACGTCGCCGATCTCGTCGGTGTCAACCTCGTTGCCGGCGTCGTGCGCGACGGGGTGCTGCACACGGACACCGGCGCAGCGGTGGTGATCGCGGATGCCGCCGACGGCGCGTCGTTCGCCATCATCCGCCCCCACTCTGTGCTGCTCGTGAAGGAGCCGCCGATGGGCACGAGCGCCCGCAACCATTGGCTTGGCACGATCACCGGGCTCGACCAGCTCGGCGATCGCGTGCGCGTGGGCATCACCGGCGAGCTGCCGCTGACAGCGGAGATCACGGTCGCCGCGCTCGACGCGCTGCAGCTGCGGCCCGGCGACGAGATCCACGCGTCGGTCAAGGCCACCGACATCGAGGTCTCCCCGGCCTGAGCCGCGGACCGTTGCCGGGAGGGCTTCACTACTGTCGTCGCGTGCACCGACGGCCGTTGCTGCTCGCCGCCCGCATCGCGAGCGTCGCCCTCGCGGTGCTCTGCTACGCACCGGCGGCGGCACCCGGCACGGCCGGCGCTGCTCCCCTCGGTACCTGCATCGCCGGTCGCTCGGCAGCCGATCTGAACGGCCTCTTCGGCAGCCAGGTCGACGACATCGCCGCGTTCGACTCGCCGGCGGTGCTGCCGCTCGGCGACGACCGCTTCCTGTGGCTCGTGCAGGACGCGTTCATCGCCCCCTCCAACGCTGCCGTGCAGTCGCTGCGATCGCCGACGATGTTCGCCCACAACGCCGCATTCCTGCAGGAGGGCAACTGCTTCCGCGCCCTGCACGGCCCCACGATGCCCGGGCCGCAGTGCTCGGTGGCCGACGGCTCGTTCATCGGCAACGGCAGCATCGCCACCTGCAGCCGCTGGTTCTGGCCGATGGGCGCAGGCCTCGACGCCAGCAACAACCCGACCGTGTTCATGGGCGAGTACGTCAATCCGCTCGGCGGTGGCGCCACGCCGCCGGCGGCACTCACCGCGGTGTGGGTCGCGACGCTCGACAGGGTCACGCTCGACATGATCTCGCTGGTGCCGGCGCCGGACTCGAACGGCGACATCGCCTACGGCCACTGGGTGGAGAACGACGGCGGCTACAGCTACCTGTTCGGCTGGTCGCGCGACCAGTTCAACCTGCCCGACCCCACCTCGCCGTCGCCCTCGGAGGTGTTCGTCGCCCGGGTGGTGCAGGGCCGCTTCAGCAATGCGCCGGAGTACTGGAACGGGGCATCGTGGACACCGGACCGGGAGGCCGCGGTGCCGATCGTCGACGCGCCGGGCGATCTCGCCTACGCGATGCAACCGCGCCACATGGGCGGCATGTGGGTGTCGGTCGTGAAGGTGGACGAGTGGCGCGGCGGGTCGGTGCAGGTGGCCACCGCGGCGCGGCCGGAGGGCCCGTGGACGGTGGTGCAGCAGCTCGCGGTGCCGACGCGCACGCTGGACGGCGTCACCAACACGTACGCCGCCCACCTGCTGCCGTGGACGAGCGCCAGCGGGAACCTCGTGGTCGCACTGTCCAACAACGCGTGGCAGATGGACCCCGTGGCGTTCAACACGCCGGCGATCTACCGGCCGACGTTCTTCGAGCTGGAGGCCCCGGCGGGCTTCGACCGCGGCACCGCGCCGGCCGCCCTCTCCGCACCACTCGGTTTCGTGCCCAGCGCCGCCCCGGTGCGGGTGCTCGACACGCGCCACGGCGCCCGCTTCGCCGCCGGTGAGACGCGGCGACTCGATCTCGCCGGAGCCGTGACCCCCGGCGCGGCCGCCGCGTCCGTCAACCTCACGGCTGTCGCGCCGAGCGCGCTGGCGTACCTCACGGCCTGGGCGTGCGATCGCGACCAGCCGCCGACGTCGAGCGTGAACGCGGATGCCGGCGCCACCCGCGCCGCGCACGCGATCGTGTCGCTCGCCGCCGACTCATCGATCTGCGTCTACGCGAACGCAGCCACCGACGTGCTGGTGGACGTCTTCGGCAGCTATGTGCCGGCTGCGGCGCCCGGCGCCCTCGGCTTCCACGTCGCTACGCCGGCGCGCCTGTACGACTCGCGCACACCCTCTCGCCGGTGGGCGGCACGCGAGACGCGTCGCATCGCCGTACCCGCGGCGCAGGCGGTGACCATCAACGTCACCGCCACCGCGCCGGCGGCCGACGGGTTCGTCACCGTCGCGCCGTGCGCCGCGCCCCGCCCGGACGTGTCGACGCTGAACTTCCTCGCCGGCGCCACCGTCGCCAACCTCGTCGAGGTGGGAGCGGCCAACGGCGAGATCTGCGTCTACTCGTCGGCGCGCACGGACGTGCTGATCGACCTCGTCGGCACGTTCGACGGCAACCCCGGCGGGCTGCACTACCAGGCGGTGACGCCGACGCGTCTGGTGGACACCCGTGTCGGGCTCGGCTCGGCGCGCGGCCGGGTCGCGTACGAGCCGAACCCGTTCGCGGTGCTGCCGGCGAACGCGCCGGTCGCGCTCACCAGCGTGCCCGCGGGGCCGACAGCGCTCGTCGTGTCGCTCGTCGCCGCTGCGCCCACGCGCGACGGCTGGGCGGTGGTCACCGCCTGCCGCGAACCGGCCACCGCGATCCCCTACAGCACGTCGACGCTGAACTTCGTCGCCGGTGCCACGGTCGCCAACCTGTCCATCGTCGGCGCGCCGGCGGCGACCGGGGAGCCGATCTGCACGTTCGCCGACGCCCCGGCATTCCACGTCGTCGACCTCGTCGGCTGGTTCACCCCCTGACGCGCCGACCGCCACCGTTTGCGTCAAACTCCCGAACTCACAGCCCCAGGT
>CAYZFZ010000055.1:8775-17194 GCA_964477795.1 uncultured Bifidobacterium sp. | reverse complement strand
TGGGTCGGTGTCGGTGTTCAACTCCGATGGTGCGACCGATGTGATCGTGGACGTGGAGGGCTGGTTCGCGGACAGCGGGTCGAGCTATTCGCCGTTGGTGCCGGCGCGTGTGCTGGATACGCGGTCGGGTGTGGCGGTTGGTGCGGGTGCGTCGATCGTGGTGGATGTGACGGGTGTGGGTGGTGTGCCGGCGTCGGGTGTGGGTGCGGTGGTGTTGAACGTGACGGCGACGCGTCCGTCGGATGCGGGGTTCTTGACGGTGTGGCCGTCGGGTGGGTCGCGGCCGTTGGCGTCGAATCTGAACTTCGCGGCGGGGGAGACGATCGCGAACACGGTGGTGGCGAAGGTGGGTGCGGATGGGTCGGTGTCGGTGTTCAACTCCGATGGTGCGACCGATGTGATCGTGGACGTGCAGGGCTGGTTCGCGGACACGGGTCCCGCCGGCCAGGTGTTCGAGGGCGACCAGTACGGCTGGCGCTTCGTGCCGTCCAACATGCTGCTCGCGCCCGGCGAGACCCGCCGCGGCACGATGGTGCAGACCGACCTCAGTGGTGCGCCGACGGGCGGCGCGCTGCCGCAGGGGACGACGTTCGAGATGTCCGGCCTCGCCGGCAACGTCACCGTCCGCTCGATCGGCGGTACCGCCATCGAGGTCACCGCCGGCGCCCAGATCGACACCGCGATCGTCGCCGCCCAGATCCCCCTCACTGCCGTTGCGCCGGTGATGACGATCACCGTCGCGCGGCTGAAGACGGGTGTGGCGACCATCGACGACGAGGACATCGCGTTCCCCGACCCCACGCTGCCCGCCGACTTCGGCACGGGCGACGTGCTGCCCGCCGACACCACCTCCAGCGGCGTGGGGCCCTTCACGTGGGACGAGATCAAGGCCCGCCTGCTCGCACCGGACAGCTCGTTCAACGGGCTCGACGAGGGCGGTGTGCTGGCGACCGTGGTGCGCTACCCGGTGGTGCTGCACGGCGCGCCGCCCGCCACCGGCACCGTGGTCGTCGGCAGCGGCGGCTCGGCGCTGATCGGCCGCGTCGTGGAGCCGGCCGGGCTGCCGACGCTGGTGTCGGGCGCGTTCAGCCTCGTCTCCGTCGAGTTGGTCGGCCCGCAGGACGTGTACCAGGACCTGCACTACGACCTGCACTACGAGGATCTCGTCGATCTCGGGGCCGCGCCGGAGGTGGACAGCGTCGTGCCGCCGACGCCCGAGCTGCCGGCCGGTCCGTCGCGGATCACACACAGCAGCGTGCCGGCGGCCGACCCCCCGACGCCGGACCCGACGACACCCGACCCGAACAACCAGACGGTGGCCGGGCCGGGCACCGTGCAGTCGGGCGGGGGCGGCACCAGCAAGCTGCGCGAGTGCGTGGACAAGATGCTCGCCTCCCCGCAGGCCGGCTTCGCCAGCGCCGAGTTCTCGCCGGCGATCAGCCTCGACTTCACGCCCACGCTCAACGCGTACGTGCAGATCAACGACGGCCGCCTCAAGGGTGCCCGCCTCGAGCTCGGTGGCAGCATCACGGTCACCGTCGCCGCCAAGGTGAAGTTCCAGCCGAGCGGCAACTTCACGCTCGACTGCAAGATGGCCAACTTCCTCCAGGTGGAGATGGTTGCGCCCGGGCCACTCGCGCCGTTCCTGTCCATCACCGGCGACGTCGAGCAGCACTTCAAGCTGTCGGTCACCATCGCCGGCGGCCCGAAGGCCGAACCCGGGATCAGCTGCTCGGCGAAGGCCTACGTCGTCGTCGGCTTCAACTACGACGCGCAGAGCGGCAACGTCGACGACCTCGGCGACGCCAACATCCAGAAGCCGTCGTGCAACGCGGACCCGAAGCCGTCGGTGAACGACGGCACGTCGGGCGTCGGTGTGTCGCTGGAGCTCACCATCGGCGCACCGATCGTCGCCCCGATGGGTGTGCGCATCGGCGGCAAGATCATGCAGGGCATCGGCAAGGTGCTCTCCTACTTCAACCTCACCGGCGACACGGTCGGCAAGGTGAAGGGTTTCCAGGCGGAGGTCACGCCGCAGCTGCGCTTCACCATCGAGAACCAGACCAACGCGATGACGAACGAGAACGCGAAGGGCGCTGCCATCGCGGAAGTCGTCGGCAAGGCGACCGTGGAGATCGAGCCGATCACGTGGCTGCTGAAGATCTTCTCGATCGGCACGTCGGGCTCCGCGTTCTCGCTGACGCTCTACCAGGAGACGCTGCCGCTCCTCAACGGGTACCAGGCGCTCAACGCGGTCGACGGCGGCATCGTCGCCAAGGCGGGTAGCGACACCATCGCCACCTCGCCGGCGGTCTACGTGCAGAAGGACGACCAGTTCGTGCTCACGAGCGCGCTCGCGCCCAGCGGTGGTGGCGGCTCCACCTCGTTCTCGATCCCGGAGCTGGAGTCGGCGAAGGTGTTCGAGAAGGCGTCCGACGGCTACCTCACGGAGAGCACGCAGTTCGACGTGTCGGTGATCCAGTCGACGGGCGCGCAGTCCGCCTACGGGAAGACGACGATCAAGGTCAGCAAGACGATCAGCCAGTCGATGTGCGATGCGCTGCGCGACGAGCCGCACACCTATGTGATGGTGGGCGACGCGCCGATCCACCTGTTCGGGTTCACACTGCCGATGCCGGCGTGGGGTGGCTCGTTCAAGCTGCAGTGCGTGGAGGGCAAGATCGAGTGGGATCCGGCGCAGGTCGACCCACTCGACTTCGACGACGGCGCCACCGTGCAGATCAAGACCCACGGCCCGCACGACGACACGTGGACGATCACCGGCAAGCCGGACTGGATGGCGGTGTCGCCGACGACCGGCGAGCTGACCGGTGGCACGGAGGCCGACGCCGAGTCGATCGACGTGGAGATCAGCACGAGCACGCCCGGGTCGGTGGACTGCTGGGAGCCGCGCAGCGCCACGCTGACGGTGAGCACCGAGCACCGCGGCGCGGCGGACCTGCCCGTCAAGGAAGAGGATCCGTGCTACCTGAAGTTCCAGCCGGCGACGGTGACGGGGCCGCACACGGTGACGGCCACCCTGCTCACGAAGGGTCGCACCACCGATGGAGCACTCGTGCCAACCGACGGCCTGCCCGACTGGCTGCACGTCAACTCGCCGACCGGGGTGATCGCCATGCCCAGCAATGACGGCGAGGAGCAGTCGATCCCGTTCGAGTTCCAGATCGACGAGCGCGCCCCGAAGTGCACCGTGCAGTTGCCGCGCACCTACGACTTCACCGTGCACACCAGCACCCGCGGCGACGCGACGCTGCACATCATCGACCCGAAGGTCGATGCCCGTGAGGACTGCGGCCTGCGCTTCACGCCGAACGCGCTGGTCGACAGCGGCCACTCGAAGATGACGCTGCGCGACGACGACCTCGATGTCGACGAGACCGCGGACTGGGAGATCGACCCGGCGACCGTGCCCGAGTGGCTCAACGTGGTGCCGATGTCGGGCACGATCGAGAGCGACGTGCAGCTGCAGGTGAACTTCGCCCAGCTCGGCACACCGTTCGATCGCTGCGTCGGCCGCCCGCAGCGCAGCGCGACCGTGAGCGCCAAGGCGTACGTGCCCACCGGGCTGCTGTCGACGAAGACCGTCACCGGGCAGATCAAGATCACCCGCCCGGCGATCCCGCCCGCCGACTGCCCGGTCACCACCGGTGCCGCCGAGGGCGACCCGCACATGACGTCGCTCGACGGCGTCCGCTTCGAGGGCCAGATCCTCGGTGAGTACGTCTACACGCGCACCGTCGCCGGGGCCGCCGACCCGCTGGAGCTGGTCGTGCGCACCCAGCCCACCAGCGGCACCACGTCCCCCGTCGCACCGACGAGCGTGACAGCCATCGCAGTGGTCTACGGAGGGTCGAAGGTCGAGGCCTACGCCGCCGCCGGCACCATCGACGTGCTCGTCGACGGTGAGGTGGCAACGCTGGATGCCGACGTGCCACTGCCCGTCGCCGACGGTCTGTCGATCACCCGCTCGGGCACGGCCGTGCGCATCGACGCGCCGGCGTTCACCGTGCGCGCGGACCTGATGTACTGGATGAGCAACCTGCTCAACGTCCGCGTCTCGGCGGCGATCGGCTCGCCGCTGGAAGGCCTGCTGGGCAGCCCGAACGGCGACCCGTCCGACGACTTCGTCGGCGGTGACGGCACCCACTACACCGTCGCCCAGATCCAGGGCAACGAGCCGCCGGCGTTCTACGACTACGTCGACTCGTGGCGCCTGCACAACCAGGCCGACTCGCCGTTCACCCGCTCGTACGCACAGTTCAACGCACCGAACCCGGGCTTCAACCAGGCGATCCTGGACGAGTTCGGCGACGACGTCGACGCGAAGCTGGCCGGTAGCGACAAGATCTGCGACGGCTCGATCACCGCCCAGCAGCGGTACGGCCTGGCGCTGGAGCTGTCCTTCGGCGCCGACGCCGACGTGCAGCGGTTCCTCTGCTCGTACGTCGTGTCCGGCGTCGCCACCGCCGACGGCGAGCCCGTTGCCGGCCTGCGGGTCACCGCTGATGCGCCCGGGTTGCAGCCGTGTCTGAGCACCACCGGTGTCGACGGCCGCTACTTCTGCGCGCTGACCCCCGACCTGGCGGAAGCGCAGGCTGCAGGCGGGTCGCTGTTCCCGCTCTCCGTCGACGTGGTCGGGCGCTGGCCGGGCCTGGGCAGCACCGCCGCGGCGGGGACGGCAACGTTCACCTCCAAGTCGTCGCTGAACCATGGTCCGCAGCAAGCGGACGTCGCGCTGTCGGTCGATCCGAACAGCCTGCCGCGGGTGCTGGTGAGCGGTTCGATGTTCCGCGACGGCGTGCCGCTGGCGGGCACGACCATCATCTCCGCCGCCGCCTACGACGCCGCAGGTTCGGTGCTGCTGTGGTCGACCGAGGTCGTCGACGTGTCGATCAACGACGGCAGCTACCAGTTCACGCGTGTGTTGCCGCCGACCGCGACGCGGGTGGTGCTGTGGACCGACGTGGGCTCACCCGTGCGGGAGACGTTCTCCACCGAGGCGACGGGCCTGGTGCTCGGCCCGAACCCGGTGCGTTTCGACGTGAGCTACACCGTGCCGATGGCGACGGTCAGTGGCACGCTCACCGACGGCTCGGCCGGTCTGGTCGGCCAGTTCGGCATCGGCGTCGTGGCGAAGAGCGCGACGGGCACGGTGCTGGCGACGCCCTACACGGTGGTCGCCCCCGACCCGGTGACGGGCGCCTACACGTTCGACGTGCCGCTGCCGCGGGCGACCGCGACGGTGGAAGCAGTGGTGCAGCTCGGCCTGTACGGCGAGACGTTCCGCAGCGCCACGGTCGCGATCGTCGACCACCACGCCAACGTCGGCCTCAGCGCCGTGTACGCACCCGCCACGGTGGTGATCTCGGGTGACTACCTCAACGAGCTGGGCCTGCCGATCGGCACCCAGTCGCAGCTCGGCGTCTGGTTCTTCGACGCCAATGGTGCGTTCCTCACCTCCCGCGGTGCGTTCGTGCCCGCAGCTCCCGGCGCAGGGTCGTACTCGGTCAGCTTCACCGCGCCGCTCGGGGCCACCCAGGCGGAGGCGTTCGTGAACGCCGGCGTGCAGGGCGAATCGTTCCGCTCGGCGCGGGTGCCGATGACACAGCAGACCGCCATCGACCTCGACGTGGTGCTCAACCCCGTGCGCCTGCACGTCACCGGCACGATGACCGACGGCAACGGCACCCCGCTGACGGGCACCGTGCCGATGGACATCCAGTTCAAGGACGCGAGCGGCATGGTCGTCACCGGCCAGGTCGGCAGCGTCGTGCCGGACTCGGTAACCGGTGCGTACGCGATCGACTTCGTCGGTCCCCGGTCGGCCACGAGCGCCATCGTGCGCGCGCTGGTCGGCGTCAACGGCGAACCCCGCTCGGCCGACGTGCCCAACCTCACGAACGGCAACAACGACTTCGTGTTCAACGTCGGCTTCAGCCCGCCGGTGGTCACGTTCACTGGTCGCATCACCGGTGTCGGCGGTGCGCCGCTGGCCAGCCCGATCGCCATGCGCGTGCAGGGGCACGACGATCACTACTCCACCCAGCTCAGCCAGATGCGGTACGTGACGCTCGATGCCGAGGGCGACTACTCGTTCACGGTCGCGATGCCCTCCACCGTCGTGACGGTGAGCAACGAGCTGCAGATCGGCTCGGGAGTCGAGTGGTACCACACGGGCGACGTACCGGTGCAGCCCGGCAACAACACGGTGGTGCTCGACGCCGACTACCGGCCGCCGTCGGCCACCGTGTCCGGTGTGCTGGTCAGCGCCCCGGGCGTGCCGCTGGGCCCGCCCTTCGTGCCGGGCGCGATCAGCATCGGTGTCAGCGCACGCAACGCCAACGGCGACACGATCCGCTACACGCAGCCGGCGATCACGCCGGGTGCCGGCGGGGCGTACTCGTTCCCGGTCTCGCTGCCCCGCGGCACGGCGTCCATCGAGGTGCGCGCCTTCATCAGCGGGCAGGACATCGCCCAGGTCTTCGGCGGGTTCGCCGACGGTGTGCACCAGGACATCCCCTTCGACGTCGCCTACAACCCGCCGCGGCTGAACCTCTCCGGTATCGCCAAGCGCGACGGTGTGGTGGCCACGGGCCAGGTGCGTGTCGACATCCGGCGCTACTCGGCGCCCACCGTGTGGACCGACTCGACCCAGTACCTCGCGATCGGCGCCGGTGGTGCCTACAGCCGCAACGACGTGCTGCTGCCGCCGGGCACGATCAAGGCCGACGTCACCGTGCAGCTGTCCGACGGTTCCAACTCGTTCTCCTCCACGGTGGACTCGCTGGTTCCCGGCGACGTTCGCTCGGTGGTGATCGATTTCGACGACGTGCAGACGAGCGTCACCGTCTCGGGCACGCTGCGGCTGCTCGGCGAGGCGGCCGAGCCGGGGAACGTGTACATCTCGGCGTACGACGCGAGCAACACCGCGCTCACCGTGGGGCAGCCCTGGCGGCTCGTCACGCCTGGCGCGGACGGATCGTTCGGCGACGTCCGGTTCGGGGTGCCCCCGAACACCGCGCGGGTCGTCGTCTACTCGTTCCTCACGACACCAGGGTGGAGTGAGAGCATGTACGCGACCCAGTCGTTGTCCGGGATCGTGGCCTCCACCGACAACCCGCTCGAATGGCACGTGGACGGGATCGGTGTGCACGTCACCGGTTCGCTCGTCGACGACGGCAACCGCGTGACGCTGAACGACGACTCCTCCGACATCGAGTTCAACGTGGACCGCCACGAACCCACCGGTGGGGTCAGCTCTGGGGCCACCGCGGTGTACGAGGTCGACAACACGTTCGCCCTCGACCTGCTGGTGCCGCAGGACACGACGTCGGTGGACCTGACGATCACGAACGCCGGCCTCACCTCGCCGACGACCACGATCGAGTCGTTCACCGAGCCGGTGACCTATTACCAGTGGTTCGCGGATCTCCACCCCGCCGGCAACTCGACCTTCCTGCTGTTCGGTGCACTCACCGATGGCGGGGTGCCGGTGACCACGCAGCCTGCCCTGACGTTCGAGGTCGTCGGCTACGCCTACAACGACTGGGACCACCCGTACCAGGAGGTGTGGCGTCGCCAGTTCACCACCCCGATCCTCCCCGACGGGCACTATGGCGTGGGCTGGAACGACGTGCCCCCGTCGGTGACGCTCATCCGGGCGACGGTGAAGGTGAACGGCGCCGACGACGGGTGGAGTCGCGGCTACACCGACTTCACGATCGGCGGCACGAACCAGCGCACGTTCGACATCGACGTCGGTGCGTCGCGCATGCGCTACGGGGGCAACGTCGTGCTCGACCAGTGCACAGGGCCGCTCGTGTTCTACCGCGAGTTCTGGACGTTCACCTCGCCGCCGACCGAGCAGTACGACTGGGACACGAACACGTGGCCCGGCGGCACGCTCGCCGGCAGGGTGCTCGTGATCCCCGACACGACGGCGCCCTACGCGCAGGACACGGCCGTGCACATGGCCCCCGACACCGCCTGGGTGGGCACCGTGTTCTACGACCACAACTCCGGCGGCACCGGCGGCGGCTCGTTTCCGCTCGCCGCCTTCGCCGGGACCACGGCGGACGAGACGGCACACTGCTGACCGTCCTGCCGGGCTGCCGGCCGGGCCGACGGGTTCGGCCGGCAGCTGTCAGATCGAGGCGCCGGCGCGCTCGCCGTCGACGACCGCGGCGTGGGCCCGGCGGGGTGCGAGGCAGTCGCCCGCCCGCTGCACGGTGACACCGGCGGCCTTGAGGTCGCGGTAGAGCCACTCCACCGGGCTCGGCGGCACGGCCAGCACCACCCAGTCCGGGCGGCGCGTCTGGTTGGCGCCCGTGGGGTGGTGCAGCAGCGTCAGCTCGCCGCCGGCGAAGTTCATCGGCACCAGGTCGGTGCTCTGCACGAT
>CAYZFZ010000055.1:1674-8765 GCA_964477795.1 uncultured Bifidobacterium sp. | reverse complement strand
ATGCCGTTCGTGACCACCTCCACCTGGCAACCGCGGTCGGCCAGCAGCTCGGCCACCGAGGTCGCGTGGTGGAAGCCGATCTCGTCGATCACCACGACCGTGCCGGCCGGCTCGGCGCTGCCGTCGAGCACCTCGCGCACGTCGGCGACGTTGCCGTTGCCGGGTGTGTTCGCGTCCGCGCCCACCCACCACGGGCGGCTGGGCTCGGCGCCCATCGCCACGATCACATGGTCCGGCTTGCGTTCCTCCACCAGGCCGGGCCACACGCTCACGCCGTACTCGATGCGCACCCCCAGGCGGGCACACTCGGTGAGCTGGTTGCGGATGATGTCGCCGAACTCGGCCCGGTTGGGCACGCTCGCCGCGAGGCGCACCTGCCCGCCGGCCTGCGCCTCCTTCTCGCAGACGGTGACCTGGTGCCCGGCGCGGGCGGCGGCGATCGCGGCCTGCAAGCCGGCCGGGCCGGCACCGACGACCAGCACCTGCTTGGCCTGCGCGGCGGTGGCCGGCGGCGGCTCGCTCTCGCGGCCGGTGCGCGGGTTCTCGATGCAGCCGAGCCAGCGGTTGAGGCCCATGCGGCCGACGCACTCCTGGTTGCAGCTGAGGCACAGGCGGATGTCGTCGGTGGCGCCGGCGCGTGCCTTGGCGGCGAAGTCGGCGTCGGCGATCTGGCCGCGCACGACGCCCACGAGGTCGCAGTGGCCTCCGGCGATCGCCCGCTCGGCCTGCAGCGGGTCCTTGAAGCGGCCGACACCTACGACTGGCAGGTCGACCGCCTTGCGGAACGCGGAGGGGATGAACATCGCGTACCCGGGCGGGATGTGCATGCTCGCCTCGATCATGAACAGGCTGGCGGTGGCCACCCCGATCGAGGTGTTGATGTAGTCGACCTGGCCGGTGGCCTCCGCGATCTGGGCGACCCGCACCGCGTCGTCGATGGTGGTGCCGCCCTCGATCAGCTCGTCGCCGCACAGGCGCACGCCGAGCGCGAGCCGGTTGCCGATGACGCCGCGCACGGCGGCGACGATCTCGGTGAGCAGCCGTGCCCGGTTCTCGATGCTGCCGCCGTACTGGTCGGTGCGCTTGTTCGTGGCCTGGCTGAGGAAGCCGCGGACGATCGAGCTGTGCGAGCACTGCAGCTCGATGCCGTCGAAGCCGCCCTCCGCGCAGTGCTTGGCGACGAGCGCGTAGCCGGCGACGATCTCGTCGATCTCGGCGTGGGTGACGGCCTTGGGTACCTCGCGGAACAGCGGGTCGGCGACGGCGGAGGGCGCCCACACGGGCAGGCGCGAGTACATCGACGACGCCTGGCCGCCGTTGTGGTTGATCTGGGCGAAGATCGGCACCCGGTGGCGGTGGACGGCCTCGGTGATCGCCTTGTAGCCGGGGATCACGTCGCGGTGGAAGCCGTGGATCAGCTTCTCGTACGGCCAGTCGGTGGGATGGGTGCTGTGCTCCTCGGTGATGATCAGCCCCGCGCCACCGGCGGCGCGCGCCGCGTAGTAGGCCGCGTGCTGCTCGGTCGGCTTGCCGTCGCGGGCGTAGTTGGTGAGGTGCGCGCTGAACACGATGCGGTTGCGGGCGGTGACCGGCCCGAGCTGCAAGGGTGTCCAGAGGTAGCGGTACGCCATCGCCGGTCACCTTAGCGATCAGCCCCGCCGCGCCTCCTGGCGTGCACGTCACCCTCGTCGACCCTCCACCCCTTCGTTGACGGCGCAAGTGATGCGGAGATCGTCCCGGAAGTGGAGACGATTCAGACCCGGAAGCTGAATTGGAACTCACGACGATGTTGCCCGATTGCCGCGTGTCGTGTCGAGGACTTGCACTGATCGCGATGGGGTCTGACGACGAGAGGAATGGGCGACGTGCGGGTCAGCCGCAGGCGTTGCAGGACTCGTAGTGGCGGAACATCCAGTAGGTGAGGACGACGGCGCCGAGGGCGAGGGCGGTGACGAGCAGCTTCAGCCAGGTCTTCGGTGGCGCCCAGACGCGCCAGCGGAACTCGGCGAGCTGGTAGGCGAACGTGACGGCGCCGACCGCGATGGTGACGTGGAGCAGCGCCGCCAGAGCCACCCCGGTGATCGCGCCGGCCTTGCGCAACCCACTCGGCCACAGCAGGGCGAACACGAGCGGGATGACGATCGCGCCAGCAGCGCCGGTGAGCAGCTCCACGAACCAGCGCCGCTCGCCCATCCACGGCAGCCACTCGCCCTGGTCGAACAGGTCGAGCGTGGCGAACCAGCCGAGCACGGCGATGGCCGCCAGGCTGAGGTAGGCGAGCACGGCCTGCACCTTCGACACCTTCCAGGCGGTGGGGATGCTGACCGCGCTCCACACCATCCAGCGGCGCACCAGCGGGGTGCCGAGGTCGGCCATCGCGTCGCGGAACACGCGGTCGGCCTGCAGTTGCGTCACCTCGTGGGGTGGCACCAACCAGTCCGGCTCGCCGTCCACGCTGAACGGCGGGGTGAGCGCGTCGTGCACCAGCGCTGCCGCGAGGTGGGCGCCCGTGCGCGGCACCAGCCAGGTGAACATCTGCGGCACGGAGGTGAGGTCGCTGGTGAACGTGGTGCGGTCGCGCGGCACCACGATGTCGCCGAGGTGGCGGTCGCGGTACGCGAGCCGGCGCTCGAGGTACCAGCACTCGACCGCCTCGTCGTCGGCGTGGCGCAGCACGATCCGCCAGCGTTCACCCGGCGCCGCGTCGGGATCGTAGAAGCGTTCCAGTTCCTGCTCGATCTCCATGCACGAATGGTGCCACGTACCGCAAGGCCGCGAGATCGTGCGACACTTGCGCATGGCTGACATGACGATGACGGAGACCGAGCGCGACCAGTTCCTCACGGACGTGCGCGTCGGCATCCTGGCGATCGACCACCCGGGCCATGGCCCGCTGGCCCTTCCCATCTGGTACCAGTGGGAAGGCGGCCAGGTGCTGATCGGGATGGATGGCACGTCGCTCAAGGCGCGGCTGCTGCGTGCCGCCGGCCGGGCGACGATGACGGTGCAGACCGAGGCGGCGCCGTACAAGTACGTCAGCGTCGAGGGTCCGGTGGATGTCGCCTCGGAGTCGCGCGACAACCTGGCGATGGCCACGCGCTACCTCGGCCCCGAGCTGGGCCAGTGGTACGCGGACAACAACCCCAGCACCGCCGACACGGTGCTCGTGCGGCTCACGCCGGAGAAGTGGCGCACGTGCGACTTCGGCAAGGGCATGTGACGCGCCGGCCGCGCGCATCGCGCGGCGGTGCGCGGGGCTCGCGTAACGTGGCCGCGTGAAGGAACTCCACGGGAAGGTCGCAGTCATCACCGGCGGGGGCAGCGGCATCGGCCGTTCGCTCGCTCACGCGTTCGCCGCGCAGGGGATGAAGATCGTGTTGGCCGACGTCAACGAGGTCTCCATGCGCGCGGTCGAGGCCGAGTTGGCCGAGGGCGGCACCGAGGTGTTGCCCGTCGTGTGCGACACCTCGCTGGAGCCCAGCGTGCATGCGCTCGCGCAGGCGACGCTCGATCGCTTCGGCGCTGCCCACGTGCTGTGCAACAACGCCGGCGTGGCCGGCAAGGGCGACCCGTGGAGCGGCCCGATGAGCTCGTGGGACTGGGTGATCGGCATCAACCTCTACGGCGTCATCCACGGCATCCGCGCGTTCCTGCCGATCATGCAGGACCAGGGCGAGGGTCACATCGTCAACACCGCCTCGATGGCCGGCCTCATCGCGCTGCCCGGCGCGGCGGCGTACAACGCCACGAAGACCGCGGTCGTCGCCATCTCCGAGGGCCTGTTCCTGGAGCTGAAGGGCACCGGGTCGCCCGTGGGGGTGAGCGTGCTGTGCCCCGGGTTCGTGCGCACCAACCTGCTCGCCGGGCAGCAGTGGCAGGATCGGCTCGGGCCCGAGCCGCCGATGACGACGAACCCCGTCGGGCAGATGATCGAGACCATGCTGGTGGAAGGCGTGCAGAACGGTGTCGACCCGGACAGCATCGCAGCGCAGGTGCTGGACGCGGTGCGCACCGACCGGTTCTGGATCCTCACCCACCCCGAGATGCGCCAGGCGCCGGTGGAGCGCATGCAGCGAGCCGCCGCGCAGGAGAACCCCGCGTGAGCGAACCTCCGGCGGGCCCACCGCCGCGCCGCAAGGGCGGCACGCGCACGTCGGCATTCGGTGTCGGCCGGCGCGAGGGCCACGACTCCTCCCCGTTCTACGAGCGCTTCCACGCGCCCGAGCTCTCCACCGACACCACGATCGGCACCACCGCCGCCGTCGACCGCATCATCGTCGGCGATGCGCGCGACATGCGCGATGTGGCCGACAACTCGGTGGCGCTGGTGGTCACGTCGCCGCCGTACTTCGCCGGCAAGGCCTACGAAGAGGCGCTCGGTGAGGGGCACATCCCCGCCACCTACGTGGACTACCTGCGGATGCTGCGCGACGTGTTCGCCGAATGCGCTCGCGTGCTGCAGCCAGGCGGTCGCATCGCGGTCAACGTCGCCAACCTGGGCCGCCGCCCGTACCGCTCGCTCGCCGCCGACGTCACGTCGATCCTGCAGGACGAGCTGCGCCTGCTGCTGCGCGGCGAGGTGGTGTGGGTGAAGCAGCGCGGCGCGGCCGGCAACTGCGCGTGGGGCAGCTTCCAGCGGCCCGGCAACCCGGTGCTGCGCGACCTCACCGAGCGCGTCGTCATCGCGTCGAAGGGTCGCTTCGACCGGGCGCTCGACCCGAAGCAGCGGGCGAAGCTGGGGCTGCCGTCGGTGAGCACGATGAGCCGCGACGAGTTCATGGAGGCCACCGTCGACGTGTGGGAGATCCCGCCGGAGAGTGCGGCCAGGGTGGGGCACCCCGCCCCGTTCCCTATCGCCCTGCCAGAGCGGCTGATCCACATGAACACCTACGCCGGCGACCTCGTGCTCGACCCGTTCATGGGTTCGGGCACCACCGCCGTTGCCGCGGTGCGCACCGGGCGCTACTTCGTCGGCTACGACACCGATCCTGCCTATGTCGCTGCGGCCACCGAGCGGGTGCGTCACACCCATGCGGTGGCCCAGGTGCAGCTGAGCGCACGCGACGGCCGCGCCACCGATCCGTTCGTGGGCGGCTGGGCGGCCAAGGATCTGGCCAAGGCGTTGCTGGCCGAGGCGGGCTACTCCGACATACGCGATGACGGCAAGGTGGTGCAGGGCGTCGAACCGACGCTGTCGGCGGTCGACCACAAGGGCCGCCGGTGGTGGTTCGAGGTGGTGGGCGGGCGCACGAGCAACCGCCCCGGCGCCCAGCGCGTCGAGTTGCTGTGGCGAGCGATCGCGAAGGGTGCTGTGGTGGCCGAGCTCGATCCGCAGGCGCGTTACGGGGTGCTGACCACCGGCCTGCCATCCGCAGCTGCGGGCGGTGCGGCGTTGAAGGCCGTCACCGGCAAGGGCAAGCCGGTGTCGTTGGTGGTCGACCTGCTCGCCGACGACGCACGCGCCGCCCTGCGTGCTGCCGGGCGCTGAGCCGCCGGAGCGGGGCTACAGCCCTTCCATCACGCGGATCCAGCTCTCGTAGTCGTCGAGCTTCATCGCCATCGACTGGAGAGCGATGTCGCTGTCGAGGATGAGGAAGCGCTCCGCCTCGATGCCGGCGACGAGGCGATCGGCCACCTGTTCCGGGGTGGCCGCACCGAGCATGATCGGGTGGTCGGCGGGGAACTCGTTGGAGAGCAGCATCGGGGTGAGCATCGCCCCGGGGCAGAAGCACGACACCTTGATGCCCCGCGGACGGTAGGTGGCGGCCAGCCACTCGTTGAGCGCGAGCGCGGCGTGTTTGGTGACCGAGTACGCGCCCTTGTCCTTCTGCATCGCGAAGGCCACGACCGACGCGGTCTGCAGCAGATAGCCGTGACCGCGCTCCAGCCAGCGGGGCAGGAGGGCGCGGGCGGCCCACACGTGGGACATGACGTGCAGGTTCCACTCGAACTGCCAATCGAAGTCGTCCTGCACCACGCCGGTCATCACCGGGCCGTTGACTCCCGCGTTGGAGAACCACAGGTCGATGTCGCCGTAGGTGTCGTGTGCCAGGTCGATCACACGGTTCACGTTGGCCTCGACGGTGATGTCGGTGGCGAGCCCGACCGTGCCGAGCGCGCGGCTCACCCTGTCGACCCCGGCTGCGTCGATGTCGGTGATCACCACCTTGGCGCCCTCGGCGGTGAAGCGGTGGGCGCATGCCTCGCCGATCCCCCCGCCCGATCCGGTGATCACCACGACCTTGTTCTCGAGTTGCATCGCGACCCCCCTCGCTCAGGCTGTCCAATCCACCCAGTTGACACCGTGCAGCAGGCCCGCCGGCAATGGGAGTTCCAGCACCTGCGCGTCGGCGCCGCCGGCGAACGTGCGCACGTACAGCTGCGGCTGGCCGGTGGCGTCGTCGGCGGAGTACAGGATGTACGTGCCGTCGGGCGACCAAGTGGGCCGGCTGCCACCGAACTGGCCGGTCGTGAGCTGGGTGAGCTCACTGCCGTCGGAACGCATCACCCACAGGTTCTGGCCGGCGTTGTCGCTCATCGCGAACACGAGCCATTCGCCGTCGGGCGACCACTCGGCGCCGTCGAAGGCGCAGGGCCCGAGCGCGTCGCCGCCCGCCGGGTCGGCGAGCAGTTGGCGTGTGTCGCTGCCGTCGACGCGGGCGACGAAGAGGGTCTGGCACTCCAGCTCCTCCGGGGTGCCGTAGAGGTCGCTGGAGTACACCACCCACTCGCCGTCGGGCGACCATGTGGGGTGCCAGGCGTTCTCGTCGATCGGCAGCAGGGTGAACCCGTCACCCGGGTTCATCTCCACGCCGGTGGTGGGGGCGAGGATGTTCGCGCCGATCAAGAAGGTGGTGCCGTCCGGTGACCAGTCGGCCCACGACGAGTAGAACTTGTTGCCGGTGACATTGACCCGCCCGCTGCCGTCGGCGTTGGCGATGACGAGCCGCTGGTTCTCCCCGTACACGAGCGAGTCGAACACGAGCCGCGTGCCGTCGGGTGACCATCGGGGAGAGGTCTCGTCGATCGCCGGGTCGGAGAGGTTCACCACGCTCATGTCGGCGAGGTTCAGCACACAGATCTGGCCGATC
>CAYZFZ010000055.1:0-1664 GCA_964477795.1 uncultured Bifidobacterium sp. | reverse complement strand
GGCGCCGTGGGTCGACTCGTTGGCCACCCTGCCCAACAACGCGCGGCGGGTGTGGGGGGGCTGGGGGGTGGTGGGCGCCTCGGTGGCGGGGGTGGTGGTGGGTGCCCCCGAGGTGGTCGGCGCGGCGGAGGGCGAGGTGGCGGGCGCCGTGGTGGCCGACCCCGACGGGCCGGAGTCGGAGCAGGCGGTGAACAGCAGGCCGGCGGCGAGGGTGGTGAGCAAGGAGCGGCGTCGCATCGGGCGCAGCGTAGACCGGTGCCTCGGCCTCAGTGGTGGGTCATGTACAGGCCGGGCTTCCCGGCGGCGACGTGGGCCACGGTGCACACGATCACCGCGGGGATCAGCGTGTTCCAGCCGAACTGCTCGACGGTGAGCACGATGCCGGTGAGCACGGTGCCCGCCGCCGACGAGAAGGCCGCGACGGAGCCGGTGGTGGCGAGCAGGGGGCCGTTGGCGTGGAGGCCGGGCGCGAGCGCACCACCGGCGGTACCACCCATCACGAACAGGGGGAGCACCTCGCCGCCGACGAAGCCGGTGCCGAGCGCGATCACCGTGAAGACCAGCTTCAGCACCGGGTCGTACCAATCGACGTGCAAGCCGGCGAACGCCTCGCCCATGAGGGGGGTGGAGAGGCCCAGGTAGTCGCGGCCCACGAGTGCCGCGAGCGCGATCGTGGCGACGGCGCCGAGCACGGGGCGGGCCGGCGGCCACTTGATCCAGTGGCCCACCCGGGCACGGGTGAGGTGGAGCAGGCGCACGAACAGACGGGCCACGAGGCCGCAAGCGAGGCCGAGCAGCACGAGTTTGAACGGGAGCGCGAAGGTCCAGTCCGGGGCCGGCAGACGGGGGCGGCCACCCATCTTGTAGCCGGCCACATCGACGGTCCACTTGGCGGTGAAGCCGGCCACGACCGAAGGGGCGAGCGCCCGCAATCGGTGCTTGCGGGCCATCTGCAGGGCGAAGACCACGCCGGTGAACGGCACCGCGAACACGCCGCCCCAGCCACCGGCGAGCGAGGCGATGACGAGGGTGCGCCGGTCGACGGCGGACAGGCGGCCGAGCCGGGCGGCGGTGTCGGTGACCGAACCGGCCATCTGTAGGGCCGCGCCCTCCCTCCCCACCGAGGCCCCGGCGAGGTGTCCCGCGACCGAGCCACCCCAGATCAGAGGGGCCATGCGGGCGGGCACGCCGTGGGTGAACACGTTTCCCTGTTCGATGACGTAGGCGGTGCCGCCCTTCGCATGGCCACCCCAGTAGAAGTAGACCGCTCCGACGACCAGGCCCACGGCGGGGAGTGTGTAGAGCAGCCAGCCGTGGTCGAGGCGGGCGCTGGTGGCGTGGTCGAGCCCTTCGAGGAACGCCCACGAGATCAGCCCGGTGAGCACTCCCCCGATCGCCGCGAAGGCGATCAGGCGGATCCGGGCGAGCACCCGCCCAGGCTAGCGATCCTCCCCATCCCCCACCCCCCGAGGTGGGTAGGCCCGAGTGCCTGGCACTCGGGTCGGTGGGGGCGGTGATCGGGCGCGCACCCCGTCCGTAGGATGGGCGGGAGATGGACCAACTCGACCTGCAGTCTCTGAACCCTGATCAGCTCGACGCGGTCGTGCACCGTGGCGGGCCCCTGCTCGTGGTGGCCGGCGCTGGTTCGGGCAAGACGCGGGTGC
>CAYZFZ010000054.1:0-17231 GCA_964477795.1 uncultured Bifidobacterium sp. | reverse complement strand
ACCGGCGCGCACGGCGAGGACGCTGTTGGCGACGGACAGGCCAAGGTTTTCGTGGGCGTGGAAGCCCACCTGCGCGTCCGCTCCGAGCTCGGCGATCAGCGCCTGCACGCGCACGGTGACGTCCTCGAGGATCATCGCCCCGGCGGAGTCCACCACGTACACGCACTGGCAGCCGGCGTCGGCCATGATCCGCGCCTGCGCGGCCAGCGTCTCGGGCGACTGCGAGTGGCCCATCATGAGGAAGCCCACCGTCTCCAGCCCCAGCTCGCGGGCGACACCGAAGTGCTGGATGGAGATGTCGGCCTCGGTGCAGTGGGTGGCGATGCGGATGATCGACAGCCCCAGGTCGGCGGCGCTCTTGATGTCGTCCTTCGTGCCCAGCCCGGGCAGCATCAGCGCCGCGATCTTGGCCTGCTTGGCGGTGTCCACCGCGGCCTTGATGAGCACCTTCTCGTCGGTCCTGGAGAAGCCGTAGTTGAACGACGAGCCGCCCAGCCCGTCGCCGTGGGTGACCTCGATCACCGGCATGCCGGCCGCGTCGAGCGAGCCGACGATGGCGCGCACGTCGGCTTCGGTGAACTGGTGGCGCTTGGCGTGCGAGCCGTCGCGCAGCGAGGTGTCGGTGATGCGGATCGCGAGTTCGGGTGAGTACGGCATGGGTCAGGCGTCCTTCGTGAGCAGGTGGCGGGCGATCTCGTTGCCCACCTTGGCGGCCGCGGCCGTCATGATGTCGAGGTTGCCGGCGTACGGCGGCAGGAAGTCGCCCGCGCCCTGCACCTCGATGAACGTGGCGACGCGGCGGGTGCCGTCGTCGAGGGTGTCGAACTGGGGCTCGCCGCGCAGGTGGTAGCCGGGCACATAGCCCTGCACCTCGGCCTCCATGTCGTGGATGGACGCGGCGATCTTCGCCTCGTCCGCGTCGGCGGGCAGCGAGCAGAAGATCGTGTCGCGCATCATCAGCGGCGGATCGGCCGGGTTGAGGATGATGATCGCCTTGCCGCGGGTGGCGCCGCCGAGCACCTCCACGGCCTTGGCCGTGGTGCGGGTGAACTCGTCGATGTTGTTGCGGGTGCCCGGACCGGCAGACGCGGACGACACCGTGGCGACGATCTCCGCGTACTCCACCGGCACGATCCGGCTGACGGCGTACACCATCGGGATCGTGGCCTGGCCGCCGCACGTGACCATGTTGACGTTCATCTCGTTGATGTGCTCGAGCAGGTTCACCGGCGGCACCACGTACGGCCCGCGGGCGGCAGGCGTGAGGTCGACGGCGTGGATGCCGGCGTTCTTGTACCGCGGCGCGTTGCGCACGTGCACGTAGGCGCTGGTGGCCTCGAACACGATGCCCGGCAGCTCGGGCCGCTCGAGCAACCAGTCGACGCCGTCGGGCGATGCGTCCAGCCCGGCCTCGCGGGCGAGCTTGAGACCGGCCGAGTCGGGGTCGACGCCCACCATGTAGCGGGGCTCGATGAGCTCGGAGCGGAGCAGCTTGTACATGAGGTCGGTGCCGATGTTGCCGGGGCCGACGATGGCGGCGGTGATCTTCTTCATCGGGCCACCACACCACAGGCCTGGACGGATGGGCAACCGCGTTGTTCCGACTGGCGGAATGCAGCATGGTTTGCGTGCATCAGACGAACCTCACTGCGACATGGCCGAGGCCGTCGAAGTCGGCGCGCACATGGTCGCCGGCGGACACTGCCACCATGCGCGTGCACGACCCGGGCATGATCACGTTGCCCGGCTCGAGCGCCACGCCGAACTGGGCCACCTTGTTCGCCAGCCAGGCCACCGCGATCACCGGGTTGCCGAGCACCGCGCCCGAGCAACCGGTCTCCACGATCTCACCGTTCACGCGCAGCGTGGCCCCGATGAGGGCCGGGTCGACGTCGGTGAGCTTCGTGGGCCGCCCACCCAGCACGAGCGCCGCGGACGACGCGTTGTCGGCGATGGTGTCCTGGATCTTGATCTTCCAGTCGGCCAGCCGGCTGTCGACGATCTCGATCGACGGCAGCACATAGTCGGTGGCCCTGACCACGTCGGCAGCGGTGACACCGGGCCCTTCGAGGCGCTGGCCGAGCACGAACGCGACCTCGATCTCCGCCCGCGGCTGGCAGAACCGGTCGGCCGGGATCGCCGAGCCCTCGTCGACGCACATGTGGTCGAGGAGGTGGCCGTAGTCGGGCTCGTGCACGCCGAGCATCTGCTGCATCGCCTTCGCCGACAGGCCCACCTTGTGACCGCGTACCAGGCCGCCGGCGGCGAGGCGCTTGCGGATGTTCACCAGCTGGATCTCGTACGCGTCCACCACGTCGATCGACGGGTAGGTGGCGGTGAGCGGGCCGATGACCTGCCGGGTCTCCTCGGCGTTCCAGAGCGCGAGCGCGGCGGCAGCGACTTCCTCGGTGTTGAGCATGCGCCGACAGTACGAACGAAGCGCCACGACCGGCAAGCGCCGCGTTCCGTCTTGCGGAACGCGGCTCTGTTCGCGGCTGCACGCGCGGGACTAGGTTCGTCGTGTGCCGCGCACCCAGCCAGCGAGTGAATCGGCGAGCGAGCCCACGCCCAAAGGCGTGGCGCGCCCGGGCATCGAGGTGCTCAACCGCGCGGTCGACCTGCTGGCGGCATTCACCCAGGGCCCGGGCACGACGCTGTCATTGGCAGAGCTGGCACGCCGCACCGGCCTACCCAAGCCCACGCTGCACCGGCTGCTCGCGTCGCTCGACGGCCTCGGCCTGGTCGACAAGACGGCCAACGGCTACCAGCTCGGCATCCGCCTCTTCGAGCTGGGCGAGCACGTGCCGCGCAAGCAGAAGCTGCGCGAGGCCGCGCTCCCCTTCATGCAGGACCTGTTCGAGGCCAGCCACGACACGGTGCACCTCGCCGTGCTCGATGGCACCGACGTCGTGTACCTCGAGCGCATCCGCGGGCACAAGCCGGTGAACCTCGCGTCGCGCGTGGGCGGCCGGCTGCCCGCGTACTGCACCGGGGTGGGCAAGGCGCTCCTCGCGTTCAACCCGGAGGCGGCGATGAAGGTGCTCGCGATGCCGCTGGCCGCCCGCACCCCGTACACGATCACCAACCACCAGGTGCTCGCCGAGCAGCTCACGCAGATCCGCCAGACCGGCATCGCGTTCGACCACGAGGAGAACTCGATCGGCATCAACTGCGCTGCCGCACCGATCCTCGTCGACGACCGGGCGATCGGCGCGGTGTCCGTCACCTGCGCGGCACCGCGCACCGACGTCGAGCACTACGCGTCGGCGGTGAAGGCCGCCGCGCTCGGCATCCGCCGCACCATCACCCGCCTCCCGGGGCACGCACCCGACCACGACCACAGAGGGGACCGAACGAGATGACCACCTCCCAGCAGCAGCCGGCCACCCGACCCGAGCTCGGCAGCTTCGTCGACGCCAACGGGGTCGGCACCAACTACCTGGAGGCCGGCGCCGGCTCGCCGGTCGTGCTCGTGCACGGCAGCGGCCCGGGCGTCTCCGCGTACGCGAACTGGCGGCTGACGATCCCCGATCTCGCCACCGAGCACCGCGTGCTGGCCCCCGACATGGCGGGGTTCGGGTTCAGCGACAAGCCCGGCGTGTACAGCATGGAGCGCTGGGTGCACCAGCTCGACGGCTTCCTCGCCGCGGTGGGCCTGGAGAAGGTGTCGCTGGTCGGCAACAGCTTCGGCGGCGGCCTCGCCATCGCGTTCGCCGCCCGCTTCCCCGAGCGGGTCGACCGGCTGGTGCTGATGGGTTCGATGGGGGTCGAGTTCCCGATCACCGAGGGCCTCGACCGGGTGTGGGGCTACGAGGCATCGATCGAGAGCATGCGCGCCGTGCTCGACTTCTTCGCCTACGACCGCACGCTCGTCAACGACGACCTCGCCCAGCTGCGGTACCGGGCGAGCGTGGAGCCGGGCATGCAGGAGGCGTTCTCGGCGATGTTCCCCGCGCCCCGCCAGCAGTGGGTGGCCTCGATGGCCACACCGGAGGAGACGATCGCCGCGCTCCCCCACGAGACGTTGATCATCCACGGCCGCGACGACAGGGTGATCCCACTCGACAACGCCTACCGGCTGCTGCAGCTGATCGACCGGTCGCAGCTGCACGTGTTCGGCCGCTGCGGGCACTGGACGCAGATCGAGCACGCCAAGGCGTTCAACGGCCTGCTGCTGCAGTTCCTGCGCTGATCACTGCGGCGCGGCGGCGGGTCACGCGGTCGGTCGGCGCGCCGTGCGGTCGAGGAAGCCCATGCCGACGCTGATGTCGAGCGCGCAGCGGCGCACCATGCGCGTGAGCCGCGGCACCTGCTCGGTGTTCACCCGCATGATCGGCCCGGCCATCGAGACGGCAGCGATGCACGAGCCGTCGTGGCCGAACACCGGCGCCCCGATGCTGACGACGCCGCGCTCGTTCTCCTCGACGCTCACCACATAGCCGTCCGCGCGGCACTTGGCCAGGGCGTCGCGCAGCCCACGCTCGGTGGTGATCGAGCGCGGCCCGATACGCGCGAGCCCGGCGCGCAGCACCACCTCGGTCGCCTCCGGATCGCTGAACGCGAGCAGGCACTTGCCGGAGGACGTGGTGTGCGCCGGCACACGCCGGCCCACCCGCGAGAACGTGCGCAGCGTGCTCTGCGCCTCGATGCGGTGCACGTACATCGCGTCGGCGCCTTCCAGCACTGCCACGTGCACGGTCTCGCCGCTCTCGGCGTGCAGGCGCTCGATCGGTGCGTGCGCCACCTGGCGCAGCTCCAGCGAGCTGACCACCAGCTGGCCCAGCTCGTGCAGCTTCAGCCCCAGCCGGTAGCGATCGTCGGCCGTCTTGGTGACGAAGCCCTGCTCGGCGAGCGTGGTGAGCACCCGGTGCACGCTGCTCTTGCCCATCCCCAGCCGGCGGGACAGCTCCGAGACGCCGAGCACCGGGTGCTCGTAGCTGAACGCCTGCAGCACCTGCAGCGCCTTGCTGACGGTGGTGAGCTGGTCCACGGTGGCCTCAGCCGACGACCGTGACGGTGCCGGTGGTGCCATCCAGGCGCAGGAGCTGCCCGGTGCGGATGGATGCGGTTGCCCCGGAGACGCCGGTGATCGCCGGCAGCCCGTACTCGCGGCAGACGATGGCCACGTGGCACATCATGCCGCCGGCCTCGGTGACCGTGCCGGCGATGCGGCCGAACACGGGCGCCCAGCTCGGCGAGGTGAGCTCGGCCACGAGGATCTCACCGTCTTCCAGCTCGTCGAGCCCGTCGCACGACCGCACCACCCGCGCGCGACCCTCCACCACGCCCGGCGACGCACCGAAGCCGGTGAGCACGGCGCCCGGGGTGCTGTCGCCGAGCCAGCTGCGCAGGCTCTCGGAGGTGATGCCCCACAGCATCACCGTGAACGGTTCGGTGACGCGCACGGGTGGCACCCCGAGCGCCGGTGGCGGCGCACTGGCTGCGCACGCCGCGAGGACTTCGCGCCGGCGGGCGATCTCGCGCGGCCAGTACGCCGTGCCTCTGGCAGGCGTGCCGGCAGCCCACGCGGACAGCAGGTCGCGCAGCGCAGCCTCCACCTCGTCGGTGCGCAGGAAGAACATGTCGTCGGGTTCCGCCCAGAAGCCTCCGTCCACGAAGACTGCCGACACCTCGCGCAGCCGGCGCCACAGCACCGACATGCCCCAGTGCTCGATGTAGAAGTTGTGGTTCTCGACGAAGTGCACCACCGTGCGGGCGAGGTGCAGCTTGTCGTCGAAACGGCCCACGTCGGCGCCGTGGAGGGTGGCGCGCACCTCCTCGGCGAGGCGGTCGCGCTCGCCGGCGACCTCCTGCGTCGGCGCGTCGATGTCGTGCCCGTCGAGGAGCTGTGCGACATAGCTGCGGATGAACCCGACGGGGATCTCCAGGCGGTCGGCCCACACGGCGTCGTCGAAGTAGAAGCCGGAGCCGGTGGAGTAGTTGAACCACGGGTACCGCGACACCTCCAGCTCGGCCAGCCACTCGCGCCCGGCGATGGTGGTGGCCATCGCCGCCAGCGCGTCGTCGACGGTGCCGGCGCACAGCTCGTCGGCGACACCGAGGCGCACCGCGCAACGGGCCAGGCGGCACAGCTCTTGATCCGGGCGGAACAGGTCGACGTCGAAGCCGGCCACCATGCGGGCGATGTGCAGGTCGCTGATGTCGGGCAGCATCGAGCGGCAGAACGCGAAGTAGTCGAGGTACGCGGCGTAGCCGAGGTTGAGGAACTCGAAGTGGTACTGCCACAGCTCGCAGCTGAGGTCGAGCAGCTGGCGGAACGCGTGGGGCAGGTCGTACGAGCGGCCCAGGCCACGCCCGGACACGATCTCCGAGGCGTGGGCCACCTCCGGCAGGTCGGGAACGCGCACCGCCTCGATGCGGCCGAGCAGGTCGCGCACGCGCTCCATCCAGCCGGCGTACAGGTCGTCCCAGTGCTCGTAGTAGAAGCCGGCGCGCTCGGCGAACGCGGCGCTGCGCTCGTCCACCTCGTCGGGGTCGTCGATCGTGCCCGGGCTGAGGTAGCAGTACCCGTTCAGCAGGCGGAAGTCGAGGCCGCGCGCCGTGGGCACCTGGTAGTGCCGGTGGTTGAACTGCCCCAGCGACGTCAGCGCTTCTTGCAGGAAGCAGGCCTCGAACGGGCGCAGCGGGCGCGGCCAGTGGATCGCCTCACGGAACCAGAACACCGATTCCTCGTACTCGCGGCGGTCGTCGCTGAACGGCAGCGAGTAGCCGAAGAGCTCTGCCCAACCCTGTGCGCCATCGGGCGTGGCCACCTCGAACGGGCTGGGGAAACGATCTCCGCGGCCGGTGGGTGGCGAGCAGTCACCCGGGCCGCGCGTCGCCGGTGCGAACCCTCGCCCCGGCTTGCTCGCGATTGGGTGCCCCATGACTGATCCCTTCTGCGCCCGCGTGTGCTGCCGTTCCCCCGAACGGCTCACCACAGGTCGGTGCACGTTCGCACGCGCCCGGTGCACGCAACAAGGCATGCGTTCCGCCACACGGAATCGGATGAGCGGGCGCTCAGCCGCCTTCTGCCGCTTCGTCGACGCCGGCACCCATGTACAGGCGGTGGAGCAGGTCGGCATCGTCGCGCAGTTCGGCGGCGGCACCGGAGAACACGAGCTGGCCGCGAGCCATCACGGCCGCCCGATCACTGACGCCGAGCGCGAGGTGCGCGAACTGCTCGACGAGCAGAATGCCGATGCCGCGCTCGGCCAGCGTGCGCAGCACGGCCAGCAGGCGGCTGACCACCACGGGGGCGAGGCCCATCGACATCTCGTCGATCAGCAGGAACTTCGGTTCGTTGGCCAGTGCCTGGCCGAGTGCCAGCATCTGCTGCTGGCCGCCCGAGAGCTGCCCGGCGGGCCGGCCGAGGTGCGCCTCCAGCTCGGGGAACGTCGCCAGCACGTGCTCGATGCGGGCGGTGCGCTCGGGGCCACGCTTGCCGCCGGCGAGTTTCAGGTTGTCGCTGACCGTGAGGTCGGTCAGTACGCGGTGGTTCTCCAGCACCGTCGAGACCCCGGCGCGCCGCATCAGGTCGGGCCGCAGGCCGGTCAGCGAGTGGTCGCCGATGCTGATCGTTCCGGTGCTCTGCAGCACGCCGGCGATGGCGAGGATCGTGCTGCTGCGGCCGGAACCGTTCGGGCCGAGCAGGCTGAGCACCTCGCCGCGGGCGACCTCCAGGTCGACCCCGCGCACCACGGTGCGCCCACCGCGCGCCACCGTCAGGCCCTGCACCCTCAGCCGCGTCGTCACTCCGCCTCCGCTTCGCCGAGCCACGCTGCGCGCACCGCACGGTCGCGCAGCACCTCCTCCGTCGGCCCGCTGGCCAGCTGGTGGCCGAAGTCGAGCACGAGCACCCGCTCGCACAGCGCGGACACCAGGTCCATGTCGTGCTCGATGAGCACGACCTGCGCACCGAAGCGCTCGGGGATCTGGCGCACGAGCGCAGCGAACTCGTCGGTCTCGTGGGCCACCATGCCGCTCGCCGGTTCGTCCATCAGCACCAGGCGCGGGTGCCCCACCAGCGCCCGCGCCAGCTCCACCAACCGCCGTTCGAGAGCCGTCAGGGTGCCGGCGTGTCGCTCGGGATGGGAGAGCCCGACGAAGTCGAGCGCCGTCGCGACCGCGGCGCGGCGCTCGGAGTGGTGCAGCGTGGTGTCGGCCATCACCGCGACGTTGTCGTGCACGGAGCGCCAGCCCGCCAGCTGGTCCGTCTGGAACGTGCGCCGCAACCCCCACCGGGCTCGGGCGTCGGCCGGCATGCCGGCAAGGTCGACACCGTCGGCGACCACGCTGCCGGAGGCGGGCTGGGTGAACCCGCTGAGCACGTTGAGCAACGTCGTCTTGCCGGCACCGTTGGGGCCGATCACCCCGTGGATCGAGGCGTCGAGCGTCGCGGTGAGCTGGTCGAGCGGGCGCACACCACCGAAGGCCACCGTCACGTCGGTGAGCACGATCATGCCGCTGCCCCCCGCTTGCCACGCAGCTTCTGCGCCAGGCCACGGAGCTGCTCGGCCATGCCCCCGGGCGCCGAGATCAGGCTGTGGATCACGGCGGCACCGAAGATCATCATGGAGATGTTGCCGTCGACACCCCACTGGTCGAGGAGGTAGGGCGCCGCCCGGTACAGCAGCGCCGCGATCACCCATCCCAGCGGCGAGCGGGCGCCGCCGATCACGACGAGCGCGAACAGCAGGATCGAGTTCGCCGGTTGGAACGTGGCCGGCGAGAGCTGGCCGAGCTGCCCGGCGATCAGCGCGCCCGCCACCCCGCTGACGGCCGCCGCCATCGCGAACGCGAGCACCTTCAGCTGCGTGACCCGTGCCCCAGCGGAGCGGGCCGCGCCTTCGCTCTGCGCAGTGAGCGCCCAGGCCCTGCCGATCGCGCTGCGCTTGACGATGCCGAACAGCACGAACACCACCACCACGTGGGCGACGACGAGGCGGAAGTAGGCGGCGTCGGACTCCGCGAAGCCTGGCCGCGGCAGGCGCTGCAGCTTGCCGACGGACTGGTAGCCGAGAAAGCCGCTGCCGCCGTTGGGGAAGCCGGCGGCGTTCAGCGCGATGTTGACACCCGACGCGACGAGCAGGGTGACGAGCGCGAGGTACAGGTCGCGCAGCCGCAGCGCGGGGATCGACAGCACGGTGCCGAACACGGCGCAGATCACGGCTGCGCTGGCGATCAGCAGCGGCATCGACCAGCCGAAGCCGATGCCGAGGCGCAGCGCGATCCAGCCGCCCAGCCCGACGAACGCGAACTGGGTCAGCGAGGTGAGGCCCAGTTCGCCGTAGAGCAACCCCACCCCTGCAGCCGGCAGCGCGACCACGGCGCAGGTGGTGAACGTGCTCAGCCAGCCGGCGCCGAACGCGTTGGGTATCACGATCGCGAGCACCACCACCACGGCGAAGCGGGCGAGGTTGGGCAGCTGCTGCCTGACGCGTTCCTGCAGCATCAGCGGCCGTCCTTGGCGACGATGGTGATGCTGCGCGAGCGGTGCGTCCACAGCAGCATCAGGATCACGAGCAGGTACGGGATGATGCCGCGGTAGTCGGAGATCGACTTGAACGCGGCGCCGCACGACTCCACGACGCCGATCGCGAGACCGGCGGCGATCGTCACCGGCAACGACTTCAGGCCGGCGACGAGCGCAGCGGCCGCGGCCGGCACGATGATGAACGTGAGCGTGCGCACCTCCAGGCGCACGAGGTCGGCGAGCAGCAGCCCGCTCACCCCGCCGACGGCGCCGCTCATCGCCCACGCCAGCGCCCCGTAGTAGCGCTGGGAGACGCCGAGCACCGATGCCAGCGAGCGGTCGTTCGCCAGCGACCGCATCGCGAGCCCGGTGTCGGTGCGGTGCAGCACGATGGTGGTCACCCACGACAGGCCTGCCGCCAGCGCCAGCGCGACGATCTTCGTGCCGATGACGCGGACACCCAGGATGGTGGGCCCGTAGTCGTCCGTGGGAAGGCTGAACGACCGCGGCGTGTCGCTCCAGCGCCAGTTGGCGAAACCGATCATGAACAACGCCACGCCGAGCGTCGCAGCCGCGTTGACCGACTGGTCGCGGTGGCTGAGCCGAGGGGCGATCAGCACGCCGTAGAGCGTGCTGATCGCCATCGACACCACCACGGCCGCAGCCCAGCTGAGCCACTCCGCAACACCGTTCTGCTGCAGCTCCCAGGCGGTCAGCGCACCGACCGCACCGACGGCGCCGTAGGCGAAGTTGATCACCGACGTCGTGCGATACAGCATCACGACGCCGAGACCGGACAGCGCATAGACGGAACCGATGGCGAGTCCGCTGACGAGGAAAGGGCCCAGGTCGGGCATGGCGGCGTGGAACCTCAGCCGACCAGATCCGCGATTTCCGGATCCGGGATGTCGAAGCAGTCCTTGGCGACGCTCCAGCCGCCGTCGGCGGTGAGCTCCACGATGCGGCCGGTGTGGTTCGCGTTGTGGTGCTCGCTCTCGCCGAAGCTCCACGGGCCGCAGACGAGGTCGCTGCTGAAGTCGGAGACACCCATGAACGCGGCGGTCACGGCCTCACGGTCGATCGCGTCGGGGTCGAGCTGCAGCAGCGCGTCCACCGCGATGCGGGCTGCGAGGAAGCCGCCCTGGGAGAAGCTGTCGATGGGGTCGTCGGCTGCGCCGTTCGTCGCCATCACCTGCTGCCACAGGGTGTTGTCCGGGCCGGTCGAGTCCATCGTGTTGAACTCGATCTCCACCGGGAACTTCCCGAACCAGTGCTCGCCGACCGCGTCGGGGAACGCCGAGTCGTACGCGCTGGTGGGCCCGTAGAAGTCGACGGTGGCGCCGAGCTGCTCGGCGATCTTCAGATAGCCCGACACGCCGGGGCCGGCCTCGACGACGACGATCGCGTCGGGCTCGGTGGCCAGCGCCTGCTGCATGATCGTCTCGCCGTCGCTCAGGTCGGCGGCTCCGTTGAACGACTGCACCTCGACGCCGTTCGCCTCGCCCCACGCCTCGATGCCCTGGCACACCCAGCCGCCGAAGTTCGGGATCACGTTGGCGATACACGCCATCGTCTTCGCCCCCTGCTCGCGGGCGTACTCGGCGGCGCCGATGCCCGACAGGCGCGGGCCCTGGTTCACCGGTGCGATGTTCGTGGAGAAGAAGCACTCCCGCGGCACGCCGACGCCGGCGATGACCGCGATGCCCTGCTCGGCGTAGTAGTCGGCGTTCGCCGCGCACTCGACGAAGCTGGTGCTGCCCACCATGCCGACGACTTCGTCGTCCTCGACGAGCTTCTTCGCGACGGTGACGGCCTTCTCCGGGTCCCACCCGTCGTCTTCCACCTTGTACTCGATCGGCCGGCCGTTGATGCCGCCGTTCGCGTTCACGCAGTTGAAGTACGCCTGGGCGCCCTTCGCCGCCGAGCTGAAGTCGGCGGGACCGGTGGCGCCGACGACGGCACCCAGCTTGATCGGCTCGCCGGTTGCCGGCGTGCCATTGCCGAGCCCGCAGTCGAGCGCGTCGCCGGTGGCGCCGCCCGTCGTGGCGGTCGTGTCACCGGTCGACGCCGCGGTCGTCTCGGTGGCCGCCTCGGTGGCGGCAGGTGCCGCCGTGGTGTCGGAGCTCGACTTGTCGTCGGAGCCGCAGGCGGCGAGTGCGAATGCCGCCACGAGCGCGACCCCCGTCCACGTGCGCACACGCGTCGTACGATGCCTTTGCATTGATGTTCCCCCTCGAGAGTTGTAGACGTCGGGGACTTTCCATGAGAGGGGCCGCGGGGCTCAAGAGGTGCGTCCCGCATTCCGGGACAGCACGGGGAATTGCCGGTCCGCAGTCCGGAACGTCGGGTTGCGGCCGCCTTCGCCATCGGTGCAGGATCACCGCGACCGCACCCCGGCGCGGCCGCGACCGACACGCTACAAGGAGCCTCCGATGACGAACACGACCGACAGCCCGCTCAGCGTCCCGCGCGCCGACATCTCACTGGCCGGTGCCGGTGTGGTGCTCGACGCGACGATCGACGCCGCGACGGCGATGGGTGTCGCGGTGTGCCTCGTGGTGTGCGACGCCGGCGGCAACGTGGTCGCCTCCGCCCGCATGGACGGTGCCCCGATCCTGTCGCTGCAGATCGCCACCGACAAAGCGTGGACCGTGGCGGTGTTCAACGGTGTCCCGACTTCGGCGTGGTGGGGCATGATCGAAGCCGAGCCGCCGCTGGTGCACGGCATCACCCATACTCCCCGGCTCGTGGTCTTCGGTGGCGGCGAGGCGCTGCGCATCGACGGCCGGTTGGTAGGCGCGATCGGCGTCTCCGGCGGGTCGTCGGCGCAGGACGCCGAGCTCGCCGGCGCCGGCGCGAGGGCGCTGCTCGGCGCCTGACCGCTGGTACCGTCCACCTTGATGGCCGGTACCGGTGTTCCCGGCGACGCGTCGCCCGCGAGCCCCACCATCACCGCACCCTCCGCTGCGACACACCAGCCGGTGGCGTACCGCCCCGCACTCGACGGGTTGCGCGCCATCGCCGTCGGGCTCGTCCTCGCGTTCCACCTCGGCCACTTGGCCGGCGGCATCCTCGGCGTCGATGCGTTCTTCGTCGTCTCCGGTTGGCTGATCACCTTCAAGCTGCTCGCCGATGTCGACCATCACGGCACCGTCCGCCTGCGTCGCTTCTGGTCGTCGCGCATCCGCCGCTTGATGCCGGCCAGCCTGGCCGTACTCGCCACCGTGGCGATCGTGTGGCCGCTGGCCGGCATCACGGTGTCGTCGCTGCGGCGCGACGTGCTGTGGTCGCTGGCGTGGCTGTCGAACTGGGGCACCATCACCGGTGGCGGCGACTACTGGGCGCGCTTCGGCAATCCCTCGCCGCTGAGCCACCTCTGGTCGCTCGCGATCGAGGAGCAGTTCTACGTGGTCTGGCCGGTGGGGGTGTGGGCGGTCGCGCGGTCGCGCGTGCATCTGCGGCGAGCGGTCGGCTGGGCGGCCGCCGCCGGCACTGTCGCGTCGGTGGCGTTCATGGTCGTGTGGTTCGACCCGCTGTCGCCCACGGCCACGTACATGCACACCGCGGCGCGGGCGCACAGCCTGCTGATCGGTGCGGTGGCAGCAGCGCTCACTCTGCCGCTCGCGGGAGGCGGACTGCGCGGCGGCAGGACCGCACGCCGGCTGGCACCGTTGGCGGCGGCCGGCGCCACGCTGATCGTCGCCCGCGCGACCGAGGGTTCCGTGTGGCTGTTCCGCTGGGGCTTCCCCTCCTTCGCCGTGGCGATGGCCGTCGTCGTCGTCGCTGCAGCGGACGGGCTGGGCGAGCGGGTGCTCGCCTCGCCACCGATGCGGTGGGTCGGCGACCGCAGCTACGGCATCTACCTGTGGCACTGGCCGGCGTTCCTGCTGCTGTCCCCGGCACGCACCCATCTCGACGGCCTCGTGCTCGACGCCGTCCGCGTGGTGGTCGCGCTGGCGCTCGCCGACGTGTCGCTGCGGCTGCTCGAGGAGCCCATCCGCAGCAGGCGCCGCCTCACCGGCCGCTCGGGCCCGATCAGCCTCGCGGCGGCGATGGCCGCCGTCGCCGTGCTCGCGGTGGCGGTCGTGCCGGCCGGCACCAGCGGCTCCGGCGCGTCGGTCGTCACGCTGCCACCGGTGCAGCCCGTCGCCACCACGGTGGCGGCACCGCCGGTCACGAGCCCGGCCTCCAGCGCCGTACCCGGCACGAGCACCGGCCCGGGCAGCAGCGTGCCGGCAACCACCGCCACGACCGCACCCGCCCCAACCGGCCCGGTGCGGGTGCTCGTGGCGGGCGACAGCACCGCGGTGCAGCTCGCGCAGGCGCTGCTGCCCTACGCGGCCGATCACCCGGACGAGATCGCTGCCGGTAGCGCCGCCTTCCCCGGGTGCGGACTCTCCGCCGCCGACGACGGGCGCGTGCACCTGTTCACCAACGAGCAGGGCCGGCCGGATTCGCTGTCGCTGGCCGGCTGCGTCGACCAGTGGCAGTCGATACCGGAACGGGTGGCATCCGGTGAGCAGATCGACGTCGTGCTCGTGGACATCGGCGCCTGGGACGCGGTCGACATCCGCCTCGCGGACGGGCAGGTCGTGTCCGTCGCCGACCCGGTGGGGAAGGCGCTGATCGAGGACGCCTACCGAGCGTTCGTCGACTCGGTGGAGACAGCCGGCGCCTCCGTCGTGTGGATCACACCACCCGACGTGGATCTGCAGTGGGATGCGGTGGACTCGCCCGTCGACGACCCCGCCCGCTGGGTCGCGCTGCGCGGGATCATCGACTCGCTGCCGGTCGAGCAGATCGACCTGCCCGGGTGGCTCGCCGAGCAGCAGCTCACCGGTCCGGAGGGCCGGCCCGACGGCGTGCACCTGGCGGAGGACGTCGGTGTCCGCTTCGTGGAGACGCTCGTCGCACCCCGGCTGGTGGAGATCGGGGCGGCGCACCGCTGACGCCGACGATCAGGTGTCGCTCAAGAGTGGCCGGGTATCGACCAACGGCGGGGTGCGACCCGGCAGACTTGCGGCCGAATGTTGCATCAGCGGGCGCGCCTCAGCGAGACGGTTGCCGGCACCATCGGTGCCGCCACTCGCGCGACGCGCTGGCAGCCCGTCGGTGAGCTGCCGCTGACGTTCAACGCGTACCACCCGCAGGGCATGGCCCGCATCGGATCGACATGGTGGATCTCCACCGTCGACATCGCCGGCCAGCGCGGCCTGGTGCTCGCCGTCGACGACCGAGGCAACCTGATCGAGCGCATCCCCGTCGGCGACACCGTCCGCTACCACCCCGGCGGGATGGACTTCGACGGCAGCGAGCTGTGGATCGCCGCCGCGGAGTACGTGCCCGACTCGACGGCCACCATCTACCGGCTGCGGCCGGGCGGGCTGCCCGAGCGCGCCTTCGACGTCGACGACCATGTCGGTGCGATCGCCCGCTGCGGCCCGGATGGCGATCTCGTCGGCTGGTCGTGGGGGTCGCGCCGGTTCTACCGCTGGTCCACCGGCGGCGAGCTGCTGCAGGCGAAGGTGAACCCCGCCTTCTTCGTCGACCACCAGGACTGCCAGTGGCTCGACAGCGGCCACCTGCTCTGCGGCGGTGTGGCCCAGGTGGGCCTGGCGGCGGGCCCCGGGTGGCTCGGCGGCATCGGCCTGCTCGACGTCGACGAGCTGACGATGACCCGCGAGCTGCCGTTCCCCCACTACCAGCCGGGTTCGGACAGGCCGGGCACGCACAACCCGCTGTGGTCAGAGATCCGCGACGGCCACCTGGTGCTGCACCTGCTGCCCGACGACGGCCACGGCACCATCCTGTCGTACGCCACGCCGCTGGTCGGCTGGGCCGGCTGACGCGCCGGCATCCACCACCGTCGCGTAGAGATCGGCGAACGAGGCAGCCAAACGAGCCCACGAGTAGCGCTCGCGCACGAACCGCGCGGCGTTCGCCCCACGCAGCGCACGCGCCGCCGGCTGCGACACCGCGTCTGCCAACGCCGAGCACAGCGCCGCCACGTCGTCGGGTGGCACCAGCCATCCTGTCGGCCGGTCGGGCTGCGCGTTCACGAACGACAGCGGCCCGCCGGTCGCGGTTGCGATCACCGGCACACCGGCCGCCATCGCCTCCAGGTACACCAGCCCGAACGGCTCGTCCACCGACGGCGCGGCGAACACGTCGACGCAGCCGAGGATCTCGCCGAACTCGCCGTGGTCGCGCCAGCCGGCGAAGAACACGCCCTGCGCCCCGAGGCGGCGCACCGTCTCGTACGGGTGCTCGCCCTCCCACTCGCCGGGGAACCCGCCGACGATGACGAGCACCGACCGGACGCCGGTGCGGCACAGTTCATCGTGTGCCTCGATCAGCAGCTGCAGCCGCTTGAACGCCATGAAGCGACCGGCGAAGAGCACCACCGGGACCGGGCTGCCGTCGTCGGCGGTGAACGCGGCGAGGTCGCCGGCTGCGTACCGGATCGAGCCTTCGCCGCCGCCCGGCCGCCAACCCTTCGGCGCGTCGACGAGCCATCGCCGCCAGTGGGCCAGCCGCTGCCCGTGGGGCAGCGCGTGCGGTGCGAACGCATCGGTGTCGACACCGTTGCCGATCGTCGTCATCTGCGAGGGGTGCACCTGCAGCAGGTCGACGGCCAGCTCGTGATCCTGCTCGGAGACGACGACGAGGTGCTGCGACTCGCGGGCCCAGCGCCGCATGCGCGCCTCCCACGCACCGCTGAACGAGCCGTGCAGCGAGCCGTCGCGCACGGCGGCCAGCATCTTCAGCTCCGTGCCGTGCAGGTGGGTGATCACCGGCACCTGCGGCCACACGATGCGCACCGCCTCGTGCATCGGCGTGAGGTGGTGCAGGTGCACCACCTCGGGCGCGGCGGCGGTGTGCTGGTTCAGCAAGTGCACCCAGCTCTCGACCTGGCGCTGGTAGTCGCGGTCGTCGAGATCGACGAACACCCTGTCGGGCACATCCGGCTTCGCCTCGTACGACGCGTGCATCGGCACCGGCCCGGCCATCGGGTCGCGACCGGCGATCCAGCGGGCGCGCGCCGGCGAGTAGTCGAGCGCGCGGCAGCGGATCTCGCGGAAGAAGCGCCGCGCGTTCGACTCGTCCGCGGCCGTGCCCAACGAGCCGGCGAACAGGGTCGGCGCCCAGCGACCGACCGCGAGGGCGCGGCACAGCGCTCGCGCCACCTGTGCGCTGCCTCCACGGGGGAAGAAGTAGAAGCCCATCGCCGCAGCGGGGCCCGCTGGAAACGGCATCCGGACACCGTAGGGCAACCGTCAAGGTCCTGCGCGCCACCGGCCACGCAGCGTGGTCAAAGAGGGATGATCGTCCCCATGTTCATGATCCCGTTCGGGTCGAACGCCCTCTTCAGCGTGGCCAGCATCGGGTACGAGCTCCCGTACTCCTCCCTCACCCACGGCGCGCGTGCCTTGCCGATCCCGTGGTGGTGCACGATCGACCCGCCCATGCGCAGCGTCTCCTCGCAGATGATCGCGATGATCGGCCAGTAGTACGTGTCGTTCTCCTCCTCCGGCGCGCAGTCGATGTCGTAGAAGTAGTTGAAGTACATGTTCGTGCCGTTGATGTAGCTGTGCGACGAGTGCCCGCCGAGCAGGGTGATGCCGCCGATCTCGGCGCGGATCCTGGGCAGCACCGCCTCGTAGATGTCGTTGATCGTGCTCCAGTCGGCGGAGATCTCCGTGGTGCGGTTCACGTTGCGCGTGGTGCGGATGCGCTCGTCCTCACGGGCCACCTC
>CAYZFZ010000053.1:0-17646 GCA_964477795.1 uncultured Bifidobacterium sp. | reverse complement strand
GATCGGGCCGGTGAGCATCAGCACAGGATCCACGCCGACGTTGCAGGTGTCGACGATGCGCGCCCGCGGCTTGAGACCCAGCGCGGCGGCCTTCTCCTCGGTCATCAGCAGCACGGCGGCGGCGCCGTCGGTGATCTGCGAGGAGTTGCCCGCGGTGTGCACGCCGTTCTCGCGGCCCACTGGCTTCAGCGAGGCCAGCTTCTCCAACGTGGTCTCGCGCAGGCCTTCGTCGCGGGCGACGGTGTGGAACGTGTCGGCGAGGGTGCCGTCCTCGTTGCGATCCGGGGCGTCGACGGTGACGTACTGGCCGGAGAAGCGGTCCTCGGCCCAGGCCTGGCCGGCACGCTGCTGGCTGGCGAAACCGAACGCATCCGTGTCGTCGCGGGTGATGCCCCACTTGTCGGCGATGCGCTCGGCACCCTCGAACTGGGAGGTCATCTCGTAGCGCTCGAAGTAGGTGGTGGGGATCGGGATGCCCAAGCCGAACGCCTTGTTGCCGGCCACGCCGATCGGGATGCGGCTCATCACTTCCACGCCGCACGCGAGCGCGACGTCGACGACGCCGCTGCCCACGAGCGCGGTCGCCAGGTTGGTGGCCTGCTGGCTGCTGCCGCACTGGGTGTCGACCGTGGTGGCGGCGGTGGAGATGGGCAGGCCGGCGCTGAGCCAGGCGGTGCGGGTGACGTTGAACGCCTGCTCGCCGATCTGGCTGACGCAGCCGCCGATCACCTGGTCGATGGCGGCCGGGTCGATACCCGTGCGCTCGACGATGGCCTGCTGGACGGTGGCCAGCACCTGTGCCGGGTGAAGGGTGGACAGGCCACCGTTGCGCTTGCCGATGGGGGTGCGGACGGCGTCGACGATCACTACGTTGCTCATGGCGGCAGCCTAGGGTTCGGCGCTCGTCGCGGCAGAGCCGAAGCACCGGCACTCGCTGCCGATTCGTTACCATCGGCGACCGATGGGTACGGGTGAGACGCCTCCTTCCGCGGGTGTGCGCCGCTACAGCGAGCAGGTGGTGGCGGCGCTCGCGCCCGCCACGAATGCGGACCGGACGCGGCTCGTGGAGGAGGTGGCGACCCGGCTCGTCGCTCACGGGGTGGCCGACTACCAGGCGGCCCTCGAGCGCTTCGGCGACCCGATCGGCCATGCGGATCGGGTGCGCAGCGAGCTCGGGCTGCCGCCGGCGAAGCCGCGCAACCGGTTCCCCAAGCGGCTCATCGCAGTCGTGTTGCTGGTCGGTGCGGCTGCTGGTGCGATCGTGCTCGCCAGGCGCGACGACGACGCTCCCGCGTCCGGGCTCTCCGTCTCGGTGCTCGGCGAGACGAGCGACGACACCACCATCGAGAACGGCGAGGTGATCGTCGAGCTGCACGACGGCACCGACGCGGAGTTCGCGATCGTGCTCTTCAACACCGGCGACGAACCGGTGGAGGTGGAGCGCGTGCTGCCGCTGCCGCACGTGGAGTCCGTCGACGGCGAGCAGGTGGTCGGCGGCGACGGTCCACCGGTCGTGCAGGTGGAGGCTCGGCTCGCGCCGCCCGGCGCTGGCGCGCTGCGGTCCGCTGCCGACTTCGAGGATCCTCTGGCCACGCCGTTCGTGCCCACCGAGCTGGCCCCCGGCCAACGGATGGCGGTGCTGCTGCAGGGCACAGTGGTCGATTGCGAGCTCGACGTCGACGACCGCGTCGAGCTGCCCGTGCAGGTCGCAGTGGAAGTCGACGGCGAGGAGCGGATCGTCACCGGACCGGTCGTGGTCTTCGACGCCGGCTCGTGCGGGGCCTGACGCACGACTCGACCCGCTGCGACCACGCGGACCCTCGACACCCGCCTCGTCAGCGACCGTTCGCCTACGGTGGCGGGTCATGCCGACCTTCAGCGCTTCGTTCGTCCCCGCCGGTTCCGCGCGCAGCAACCGCTACATCCACGTGATCGGCGCGACGGTGTTCGTCGACGACCGTCCCGCCGACGGGGGTTGGCCCATGCACTTCCTGGGCATGCTCGGCGACGAGGCCTGCTGGGCGGTCGACGTGCCGCACGGCGAGGATCCGTCGTACGGCGCGGCGCTCGATCTGTACTCGCTGTACGGGCGCAGCACCGAGGCGGAGTGGGCCGTCGCCGGCCGGGCGGTGCAGCTCGCCGAGTGGGCGCGCACCCACCGCTTCTGCGGCCGCTGTGCGACGGCGACGGTGCAGTCGGACACGGATCGCTCGATGAAGTGTCCGGCGTGCGGGTTGCTGGCGTACCCGCGCCTGGCGCCGGCGATGATCACGCTCGTCACCCGTGGCGAACCCGGCCCGGATCAGCAGGTGCTGCTCGCCCGCGGGGTGCAGTTCCGTGCGCCGATGTACTCGTGCCTGGCCGGGTTCGTGGAGCCCGGCGAGTCGCTTGAGGACGCGGTCGTCCGCGAGGTGGAGGAGGAGGTGGGCGTCGTCGTCGGCAACGTCACCTACCGCGGCAGCCAGCCGTGGCCGTTCCCGCACAGCCTGATGATCGGCTTCCGCGCGGAGTGGGAGCGCGGCGAGATTGTCTGCGACCCGTCCGAGATCCTCGACGCCCAGTGGTACACCCGCGACTCCCTGCCCCCGATCCCGCCGGCCATCTCCATCGCCCGCAAGCTGATCGACGCCTGGCTCGCCGAAGCCTGAGCGACCGCTCCGACGGTTTGCGTCAAGATCTCGAACTCACAGGTCCAGGTCAGCGCCCGACAGCCTTTACGTAAAGGTGGGGTTGGTCAGCTGAGCAGGAGGTGGTGGGCGAAGAAGTCGAGGAGGATCTCGGCGCGCTGGCGGCGGTGCACGGGTGAACCGCTGCGGGAGAGCTCGTGGCTCTCGCCGGGGAAGCGGTAGAAGGTGACGTCCTTGCCCAGCAGCCGCATGGCGACGAACAGCTCCTCGGCCTGGTTGATCGGGCAGCGCAGGTCGTTCTCGCTGTGGATGATCAGCAGCGGGCAGTTGATGTCGCGGACGAGCCGGATGGGGGAGAGGCGGTCGTACTCCTCGGGCATGTCGATGTGGGTGGGGCCGTGCTCGACGCGGAAGATGGTGGCGATGTCGGAGTTGACCTCCTCGGTGAGCACGTTGTTCACCGCCCGCTCGCTGCAGATGGCACGGAAGCGGTCGCTGAAGCGGCCGGCGAGCATGGTGGCCATGTAGCCGCCGTAGCTGCCGCCCTGCATGCCCACCCGCTCGCGGTCGCAGAACGGGTAGCGCTCGAGCGCGGTGTCGAGCACTGCCATCACGTCGTCGACATCGACCCCGCCCCAGCCGCTGCCGGGGGCGACCTTGTGCAATGGACCCATGATCGCCTGACCCCACGACTGCTCGCGGCCCGAGCCGCCGCGCGGGTTGCTCATCAGGACGACGAAGCCGGCGGCCGCCTGGAACTGGGCCTCGTCGAAGAACGTCTCGCCGTACTGGGTGTGCGGGCCACCGTGCACGTTGAGCACGACGGGGTAGCTGCCGGCCGGGTCGAAACCGGCGGGCCGCATGATCCAGGCGTCGATCTCGGCGCTCCCGTCGGTGCACGGGACGGCGAAGCGCTCCCACTGCAGCGGGGTGTACGCCGACCGGTACGTGTCGGCGAACGCGGTGAGGCGGCGTGGCTCACCGTCGGTGAGCACGAAGACATCGGTGAGCTGGTCGACGGCACCGGCGCAGAAGGCGATGGTGCCACCGGCCGCGTCGAACGACTTCACCGTGATCGGCCCGGACGTGAGCGGCTGCGGCGCGGACCCATCGGTGTGGACGCGGAACAGGTGGGTCTGCCCGCGGTCCTCGGCGCTGCCGAGCAGCGTCGCGCCGTCGAGCCAGATCGGCGAGCCGGTGCCGGCGGTGGTCTCGAAGGTGCGATCGAGCGCGGCGCTGATCCAGCGGTGCTCACCGCCGGTGGCCGCGACGAGACCCACCTTCACGTTCTGTGGGTACGTGGCGGCGTCGTCGAAACCGAGGAACGCCACCGAGCCGCCGTCCGGTGACACCGACGGGTGGACGTAGTTGCCCGTCTGCTTCGTGATCGGCGCGATCTCGCCGGCGAGGGGCAGGACGTACAGGTCGGTGCAGAAGTCGAGATCCCAGGTGTCGTGCCGCTGACCGCTGACGACGACACCGCTGGAGTCGGCGAGCCACGACACGCCGCGGTGCTCGAACTCGCCGGGGGTGAGGTTGCGCGGCGCGCCGTTGCCGTCGGCCGCCACCACGTACACGTGCTCCGGCCGGTCGTACACCCAGCCCTCGCCGTTGAGGCGGGTGAAGAAGCGCTCGATCTTGCGCGGCGCCTGCCAGCTCTCGTCGCCCTCCTGCGCGCCCGGCGCGTCGTAGCGCTCGTGCGGCGTGCGGCTGACGAACGCGATCCACCGCCCGTTCGGGCTGACGGTGACGTCGCCGAGCCCGTCGCGCATGGTGGCGATGGTGCGGGTCTCGCCCGGCACACCGACGGGAAGGGCGTGCAGGGTGGTATCGCCCTTCTTCTCGCTGCGCCGCGAGGTGAAGTACAGCGTGGCCCCGTCCGGGCTCCACGTCGGGTTGCCGTCGTGCTCGCCGCCGGTGACCGCCCGTGGTGGGGTACTGCTGTCGGTGGCCGCCAGCCAGACCTGCGAGAAGTACTTGTTGTTCGTGCTGTCGACGCGGTTCACCACGAACGCCACCGTCGAGCCGTCGGGCGACACCGCCGGGCTGGACGCTTGGACGATGTTGCCGATGATGCGGTCGGCGAGAGCGGCATGCGGGCTGAGCGCGGGAGCTGACATGGCCAATGACGGTACCCGCTGCGTCGCCGCCTAGCTTCGACATCCATGGACATCAACACCTCGCTCGGCCGTGTCGGCCTGTGGACCTTTCAGCTCGACCTGCAGCCGATGTCTGCCGCCCAGGCTGCGGTGGCCGAGCTGGAGGCGCTCGGCTATGGGGCCATCTGGGTGCCCGAGGCTGTCGGGCGCGAGCCGTTCGCCAACGCGGCGATGCTGCTCGCCGGTGGTTCCACGATTGCCGTCGGAACCGGCATCGCCAGCATTCACGCCCGCACGGCGCAGACGATGCAGGCCGGCTGGAAGACGGTGAGCGAGGCCTACCCGGGTCGCTTCCTGCTCGGCCTCGGTGTGAGCCACCAGCCGATGGTGGAGGGTGTGCACGGCCACTCGTACGACAAGCCGTACAGCACGATGGTGGCGTACCTGGATGCGATGGACCGCGGCATGTTCTTCGCCGCCGCGCCCACGGTGGCCCCTCAGCGGGTGCTGGCCGCGCTCGGCCCGAAGATGCTGCGCCTCTCCGCCGAGCGCGGGCTGGGCGCGCACCCCTACTTCGTGCCCGTCGAGCACACCGCGTTCGCCCGCGAGACGCTGGGCGCCGGCCCGCTGCTCGCACCCGAGCAGGCCGTCGTCTTCGAGACCGATGCCTCCAAGGCCCGCGAGATCGCCCGCCGGCACATGGCCACCTACCTGCGCCTGCCCAACTACACGAACAACCTCAAGCGCCACGGCTTCACCGACGCCGACATCGCCGATGGCGGCACCGACGCGCTGGTGGATGCGATCGTGGCCTGGGGCACCCTCGACGACATCGTCGCCCGCGTGGCCGCCCACCTCGCCGCCGGCGCCGACCATGTGAGCGTGCAGGTGCTGCCCGCCGACCCCGCCGGGCTGCCGATGGCCGAGTGGCGCGAGCTGGCCGGCGCCATCCCGAACCTCTGAGCGCCGCGTTCCCCGTCACAGGGGTGTGGCAGCATCGCGGGCATGGACACCACGGACTTCCTGGCGGCGATCGAGCGCGACGGGGCGGCGTTCGCCGTTGCCTGCGAGCACGCGGGGCCGGCAGCACCCGTCGACTCCTGCCCGGGGTGGTCGGTGGCCGACCTGCTGTGGCACCTGGCCGAGGTGCACCACTTCTGGGCCACCATCGTCGGCGACCAGCGCGACACGTGGGAGGGCTATGTCGCCCCCGAGCGTCCTGCGGACAGCGAGCTGGGCGACTTCTACCTGGCCGGCCTCGGCCAGATGCTCGACGTGCTGCGTGCGGCCGAGCCGACGGCGCCGAACTGGACGTGGTCCAGCGACCACAGCGCCGGCTTCGTCATCCGGCGCATGGCGCAGGAGACGGCCGTGCACCGGTGGGATGCCGAGCACGCGGCCGGTTTCGACTGGTCGATCGACGCGGAGCTGGCCAGCGACGGCATCGACGAGTTCCTGCACCACTTCCGCGGCGACGGCAGCGGCGAGGGCGAGGCGGTGGGCGGCTCGGTCCACCTGCACTGCACCGACGCGCACGGTGAGTGGATGGTGCGCCCGCTCGCCGACGGCGGCAGCGACGTGACCCGCGAGCATGCCAAGGGCGACGCCGCGCTACGCGGTGCCGCCAGCGACGTGCTGCTGGTGCTGTGGCGGCGGCTGCCGCTGGGGGCCATCGAGGTCATCGGCGACGAGGGTGTCGCCGCCCGCTTCGTGGCCGATCCGTCGTTGGAGTAGCGCCTACTCGGCGAGGCCGACCGGGCTGCCGTCGACGATCTGGTCGAGGTACTCGCTGAGGCCGTAGCCCACCTTGCCCTCGAACGGGCCGGAGTGCACCGTCCACTTCGTCATGCCCTCGCTGATGCGCGTCATCAGCCAGTTGCCGTCCGGGTCTTGGCGGCGGTTGCGCAGGGGGATGAGATCCATCACCTCGCCCGTGAAGTGCCACTCGCGATTCGAACGCGACGAGCGCAGCAACCCGTCGATGCGCTCGTGGTACTGGTCGTCGCCACGTGTCTCGGTGGTGATGCTCACGTCGTCGCAGTAGTGCAGCTCGCCCTGCTCCCACACGAAGCCGCCGCGGGTGCCGGGGCCGTCCTTCTTTGCGACGCGGCTGGCCATGAAGCCGAAGTCGGCATCCACGTTGGCGGTGAGCCAGCGGTAGTACCACGGTGCCTGCCAGTAGCGCGGGCCCCACGAATGGTCGCGCAGGCCGTGCCCGTTGATCTCCCACTCGCGATCGCCCACGCGCATCGTGCCGTGCGCCTGCACCAGCTGCTCGTAGTGACCCTTCGCGAACTCCTCGCCGGGTGCCTCGTGCGGGGTGTCGGGTTCGCCGCCGAACATGCTGGGCCGGCCCTGCCCGGTGAACGTGAGGTGGATCTCGCATTCGGCGTACGGGTTGTTGGTGAACGCTTCCTTCGGGTTTGCCATCTGCTCGGGATCGTCGAGCAGCACCACCTTGCCGGTGTAGTCGATACGCAGCTCCTCGAAGGGCGTGACCATCGTCCACTGCAGGCCGCCACCGACGAGCGCGTCGTTGTTCTCGATCGTCGGGCGCTTGTACATGAAACCGACGCTGCGTCCCTGCGCGCCCTCGGCCGGCGGCAGGTACAGGCACACCGTCATCTCGGCGTAGCCCTCGTTGGCCCGGTTGCCCATGCGGAACCAACCGCCCACCTGCTGCGCAGGGTCGAAGCAGTTGATGTACATGCTCTCGTTGAAGTTGGTCTCGGGGCCCAGCTCGTGCATGAACTCGTCGGAAGCGTCCAGTCGTACTGCCATCCGGTCATCGTACCGATACCCGTGCCGTCAGCTCGTACCGTGCGGCCCATGCCGTGCGGCCCGTGGCGTCCAGTCGTACAGCCATGGCGTCACCGTACCGACCGGCTCGCGCCCGCCTTCTACCGTGCGGGCGCGGTGAGTCAGCTCGCCGGCTTCTGGATGTTCAGGTGCCCGAGACGCTCGCCCAGCAGGTCGGCCAGCTGGGCGAGGTCGATGTCGCCGCCGGCCGACTCGGGTTGTGCCGGCTCGGCGTCAGGCGCGTCGCCAGCCGTGGGCGCGGGCGCCGCTGGCGCAGGGGCGAAGGTGGGCGCGGCGATCGGAGCCTGCGACGGCATCAGCGGCGCCGGCGCGGCGATGGAGGCGACGATCGGCGCGGTGGGCGGGCCGACGCGCAGGGGTGCGCTCATCGCATCGAGTGACGGCATCACGGGGACGGTGACGGCCGACGCGACGCCCTCGCCGCGGAGCTGCGCGATCGCATCGTTCATCGACGCGAAGCGCTCGTTGGTGGCGATCGTGTTGCGCTGGTGCATTGCCTCGATGCGCTCCAGCAGCACCTGTGTCGCCTGCTCCATTCGCGCCGCCAGTGGGTCGCCGCCACCGGCCGACGTCGCGGCGTCGGTTGCCCGCCGCTCGAGGCGCCGCTCGAGATCCTGCATGTGCTGCAGCGCCTCTCGATGGCGTTGCTCGACCAGATCGGCCAACTCGTGGAACTCGTTGCGCACCTCGGTCAGGCGCGCATCGACAGCGGCGAGCACGGATCGAACCAGGAGCTCGATCTTCTCCTCGTCGGGTTCGGGCATGGGGCTCAGCCCTTCCGGCCCCTCAGCCAGCCGCGGCTGCGCTTCTCCGAGCCGCCGCTGTTGACGAGATCCTGGTCGGCCGGCTGGCCGTCGTCCATCAGCACGTCGACCATCTCCCAGATGTCGACGGCGGCGAGGTTGTGCGTCGGGCCGCCGAACGGTGCGGCGGCAGCCTCGGCGTTCGCGGCCTTCAGGTCCGTCATCGAGATCGGGGCCGAGGCAAGTTTCGGCAGGCCTTCGGGGGTGGGGCCGGGCTCGTAGGAGGGCTGCTCCGGCAGCGAGTCGAACAGGTCGTCGGCCGGCGCCTCGGCGCTGGGTGCAGCCAGGGCGGGTTCGGGTGCGGCGTCGGGGGCGGTCAGCGGCATGAGCGGGGTCAGCCCGCCGAGCGTCGCGAACGGCTGGCTCGGCGGCTCCTCGGCGGGAATCACCGGCAGGGTGGCGGTGATCTCGTCGGCTGCGGTCGCGGTGGGTGGGGTCGCGGTGGGTGGGGTCAGCGACTCGTGGGCATGACCGTTGCGACCGTTCGAGCCATTCGAGCCGTTCAGCGTCGGCAGTGCCAGCAGGCTCAGTGTCGGTGCGGGAGCCGGTGCCTCCGCGACGGGCTGCTCCGCGATCGACGTCTCCTCGAGCGTGATGTCCGCGACCGGCGCCGGGGCGCCTGCCTCGGCGCCGCCGTCCAGCAGTGCCGCATCCAGCGCGGCGAACGGGTCGTCGGCCGGTTCCGGTGCTGCCGGATGGCTGGCGGGGATCGCCGCCCAGGGAGTGAGGGCGGGCAACGCCTCGGTCGCCGCCGGCTTGCTGACGGGCTCGGCGGCGAACGGCTCGGCGACGTAGACGGAGGGATCGGGCTCCCACGAGGATCGGGCCTGCTCGGTCCAGGGAGAATCGGCGTAGCCGTCGGCCGGTGCCTCGGCAGGCGTCTGGGTCATCGGTGCGTCCACCTCCGCCGCCGGCTCGGCGACCACCGGCTGGGCGACCTCCAGCTCGGCGACCGGCTCGGCCACGATCGGGGCCAGCACGGGAGCGGCGGCGAGTGGTCGCAGCTCGAACGTCGGCTCGGCCACGGGCGCCTCGACCGGCTCGGCCACGGGCGCCTCGAACACCGGCACGGCAGCGGGCTCCTCGACGACCGCAACGGGCTCCTCGACGACCGCGACCGGCTCCTCGACGACCGCGACCGGCTCCTCGACGACCGCGACCGGCTCCTCGACGACCGCGACGGGCTCCTCGACGACCGCGACCGGCTCTGCGACCGCTTCGGCCACGACAGCCGCGGGCTCGGCGGCGACCGCCGGCTCGGGCGGCCCGGCGGGTGCCGCGGGGTTGGGCGTGGCTGCGCGCAGCCAGTGGTGGATGCCGGTGGAATGGTGACGCAGCGGGAACACCTCGGGCATGCCCACCGGCTTGTTGGCGATCGACGCCAGCAACGATTCGGTGGCGAACTCGATGGTCAGTTCGACCGCGTCGCGATCGATCGACGGCTCACGCTGGAACAGCCGCGACAGGCTGGTGGTGTCGCCCAGTTGCACCGCGCCGTGCTCCAACTGGGCCGCCGTGATGGCACCGCAGTTGACCAGCCGGGTGCCCACCGGTGCGTCACCATCCCGTTCGGCGAAGTAGATCCTGCCGTCGACGGCGAACAACCGAACCCGCGGGTCGATGCCCACGGCTGCCTCGCCGGAGAACCGTTCGGTTCCGATGAGTGCGACGAAGCCCCAGATGGGGTCGCCCCCGCTGTACGCGTTGAGTTGGCTGCGAATCATTGAGCGACCCCTCCCGTGCCGAATCCTTCGGCCTTGAGTTTCGGCCGTTGCAGACGTCACCTTGAGGAGTTGTCAAAGGAACTCTCAAGTTGCTCACGGTGGGGACCGATGACTCGTCGCCAAGGTTCCAGCAGGCGGAATCGGCCAGGGCAGGGAGGCCCTGCCAGAGAACGGGAAGGGGCGAGTCGATGCTTCGACGACTCAAGATCGGCGGTCGAGTGAACTTGCTCATCGCCGTACCACTGTTGGCGCTCATCGCATTCGCGGCCCTCGGCTACGTGGCACTGCAGCGATCCAGCGTCCGCGGTGACGAGTACCAGGCCTTGAAGAAGGCGCAGGATCTCCGCGCCGACACGGTGCCGCCGCCGGCCAGCTTGCTGGAGGCCTGGGCGATCGTGAACCACATCGGCATCCTCAGCGCCACCATCGACGGCTTCACCGCCGACGGTCAGGCAGCCATCGATGCCGAGCTGGCCAAGCTCGACGTCGCCAAGCAGCGCTTCTTGTCCTCGACGGCGTACTGGCGCCAGCAGGGCCTCGACGAGCGGGTCGACATCCGCCTGTTGCAGATGGGTGGAGATCAGGGCGTGAAGTTCTTCGAGCAGGTGGAGACACAGCTCAAGCCGGCCATCGCCGCCAAGGCGCCGCAGAACATCATCAAGGTCATCAAGAGCCTGGAGTGGCGCTACAACCTGCAGCAGACCGGTGTCCAGCGTGCCCTCGCCTGGGCGGAACCGGAAGTCGTCGCTCGTGAACAGAGCACCGACGACTATGTGAGCAAGGTCATGCTGATCGCCGGTGTCGCGACCCTCGGCCTGCTGGTGCTGACCCTGCTGCTGTCGGGTCTCGTGCGCCGCTCGATCGTGCGCCCCATCCGTCGTCTCGTGACCCAGGCCAAATCGGTCGCCACGACGGATCTCCCCGAGGTCGTGCAGACGGTGCAGGACCTTCCCGCCGACGCTCCCATCCCGCACCTCCCCGCCTTCGAGTCCGAGACGCAGGACGAGCTCGCCGAGCTGGGCTCCAGCTTCAACTCGGTGCAGGACGCCGCTGTGGACCTCGCCGCCGAGCAGGCGGTGGCCCGACGCATCGTCTCGGAGAACCTGGTCAACATCGCCCGCCGCAACCAGAACCTCCTCGGCCGTACGCTCGGTTTCATCTCCAGCCTGGAGCAGGGCGAGCGCGATCCCGAGGCCCTGGACAACCTGTTCCGCCTCGACCACCTCACCACTCGCATGCGACGCAACGCCCAGTCGCTGCTCGTGCTGGCCGGTGCCGAGCCGACCCGCCTATGGGCGCCGGCGGTGGCCATCGGCGACGTCGTCCGTGCGGCCCTCTCGGAAGTGGAGAACTACGGCCAGGTCGAGCTCGCCGATCTCGGCGACATCGGCGTGCAGGGTCAGGTTGCCTCCGAGGTCGCCCACCTGCTCGCCGAGCTGCTGGAGAACGCCACCAGCTTCTCGCCGCCCACCAGCTCCGTCACCGTGGTCGGTCGCGCGGTCCCCGACGGGCACCAGCTGGCCATCTTCGACTACGGCCTGGGCATGACCGTCGAGGAACTCGCCGACGCCAACCGGCGCCTCAACCAGGTGTCCTCGTTCGACCGTGAGAGCAACAAGATGCTCGGCTTCCAAGTGGTCGCCCGGCTCGCGGCCCGCCACGGCATCAAGGTCATGCTCACCACCACGCCCGGTGGCACCGGTGTGACCGCGATCGTCCGCCTGCCCAAGGCGATCCTCGAGGTCGTCGGTGTGCCCGGCAACGCGGCGGCTCCGGTCGTCGACGTGCCGGCAATGGCGCAGCGTCTCAGCGAGCCGCTGCCGGTGGCAGCGGCCGTCGTCGCCCCGGTGCTCGAGCAGAGGCCGACGGAGATGTCCGACGAGGCGCTCTGGGAGGCGATGAAGGCCCCCGTGGCCACGGCCCCCGCTCCGCCGCCGGTCCCGGCGCCGAGCCCGATGGCCGCCCCGGCGGCCACGAACGGGTTCCCGACGCTGGAGCCGCTCACCACGCAGTCCGGTCTCACCAAGCGGGTCCGCGGTGCGCAGATGCCCGACCTCGGCTCGCCCCTGGTCGAGGACTCGACGCCGCGCCCGGCCAACGAAGTCCGCGACACCCTCACCAGCCTGCAGCGCGGCGTCGACCTCGGTCGTCAGCGTCAGGCCGACAGCTGATCTCGCCCGGTAGCGAAGGAGCGACTTGCATGGCACTGTCCGACAAGGCGAACAACGTCAACTGGTTGATGGCCAACTTCGTGCGCAGCACCCCGGGTGTCGAGCAGGCGGTCGCCGTCTCCTCCGACGGTCTGCTGATCGCGATGAGCACCCAGCTCGAGCGGGCGTCCGCCGACAAGATCGCCGCCATCATCACCGGCATCCGCGCGCTCGCCCATGGCGCCGCCAACGAGCTGGCCAAGGGCCAGGTGATGCAGGTGCTGGTGGAGATGGCGCACTCCTACCTGTTCGTCAGCACGATCTCCGGTGGCTCCACACTCGGTGTGGTGGCGGCTCGCGAATGCGACCTGGGTCTCGTCGGGTTCGAGATCACCCTGCTCGTCGAGCGGGTCGGCGCCCAGCTCACCCCGACGCTCATCACCGAGTTGAAGAACTCGCTGGTTGCGGTGTGACATGGAACCCACCGGGGCGGACGAGCCGACCGTAGAACTGGTCCGACCGTTCCTCGACCGCAAGCGCCCCGGTTCGTGGGCGCCCGTCGAGGCGGATCACTCCGCGGCCGCACACGGGGTACGCGCCTACACCATGACCGGTGGTCGGGCACACGCCAGTGGCACCCTCGAGTTCGAGACGATGCTGCAGGCGACGGGTAGTGGCCGCGAGGCGCTGACCGCACTGAAGTTCGAGCGAGCCGAGATCATCCGGCTGTGCCAGTCGGATCCCCTCTCGGTCGCGGAGTTGTCGGCACGCATGCACGTTCCCATCGGGGTCGTGCGGGTGGTGGCCGCAGACCTCGTGTCCGAAGGGATGTTGGAGTCGTTCCAGCCGAGCGCGAACGTCGCAGACGACGTGCTCCTGATCACAAGGTTGATTGCCGGTGTCCGTAGCCTCTGATCCTTCCACCCGACACTTCTCGACCGGGCCGATCCCGGTGAAGATCGTCGTTGCCGGCGGTTTCGGGGTGGGTAAGACCACCTTCGTCGGCGCGATCTCCGACATCAAGCCGCTCACCACCGAGGCGGCGATGACCAGCTTCAGCGAGGGCGTCGACGATCGTGGCGACGTGAGCACGAAGACCACCACGACGGTGGCGATGGACTTCGGCCGTGTTGCCGTCGATGACGCGATCGTGCTCTACCTGTTCGGCACACCCGGCCAGGATCGCTTCGGCTTCATGTGGAACGACCTGATCCAGGGTGCCCTCGGTGCGGTCGTGCTCGTCGACAGCCGCCGCATCGAGGACTCGTTCCCCGCGCTCGACTACTTCGAGAGCCGCAGCGTGCCCTTCGTGGTCGCCGTCAACCGCTTCGGCGGGCAGATGTTCCACACCGTCGACGAGGTGCGCGAGGCGCTGTCCATCTCGACGCATGTGCCGGTCGTCAGCACCGACGCTCGCGGCAGGGTCGCGGTGAAGGAGACCGTCCTCAGCCTGCTCGACGTCGTGCTGCAGCGAGCGCTGGCGAAGGCCAGGTCCAACTGAGCGACCGGCCGGTCACCAGAGCTGCAACTGCTCCCAGGTGATCGCCACCTCGCTGATCGTCCGCCAGGTCAGCCTGCCGCGACTGCCTGGGCGGCGCACCTCCACGCGTTCGGGCCGCAGGCTGCGTGCCGCGCCGTTGGCGTCGTAGATGGTGATGCTGCCGTCGACGGAGACGCCCGACATCTTGCCGGCGAACCAGCGGCCGGTGTCGCCCTTGCGGAAGCGCACCGGTTCACCGGCCCGCAGGCCCAGGCGTTGCAGCGTGGCTGTGTCGATCATGTGGTGGCGTCGGCTCAGCTGCCGGCCAGCATGCGCGCTTGCAGCTTGCGCATGCCGGCGAGCCATCGGTCGTAGTCGCCGGTCTTGCGCTGCAGGTAGGTGAGCACCTCCGGGTGGGGCAGGATCAGGAACGTCTCGGCCTCGATGGTGTGCACCGCGACCTCGGCCACGTCGGCGGGTTCCAGCACCACCCCGGCGGAGCGTACGACGCTGCTGCTGATACCGACGCTGGGGTCGTCGCCCGCCCGCAGCATCGCCGTGTTCACGCCCTGCGGGCACAGGCAGCTGACGCGCACACCGGCGTCGCCGTAGGTGATGCTGAGCCACTCCGCGAACGCGACCGCGGCGTGCTTGGTGGCGCTGTACGACGCCGAGCCGATCTGGCTGAGGAGCCCGGCGGCCGAAGCCGTGGAGCAGAAGTAGCCCTCACCGCGAGCGAGCCAGCCGGGCAGGAGGTACTTGGCCGCCCAGCGGTGGGCGTGGACGTTGACATCGAACGCGAGCTGCCACTCGGATTCGGGGCTCATCGGGTCGCGGCCGATGCCGACCCCCGCATTGGCGAAGAACAGGTCGATGGGGCCGAACGCCTGCTCGGCGGTGTCGATCAGTGCACGGTTGCCCTCCTCGGTGCCCACGTCGGCCCGGACGGCGAGCGCGCTGCCCGGGCGCAGCGAGTTCAGCCGGTCGGCGACGGCGCCGGCCGCTTCGGCCTGCAGGTCGGCGACCACGACACGTGCCCCGCCGGCGTGGAAGCGCGTCGCCAGCGCCTCGCCGATCCCGCCCGCGGCTCCGGTGACGACGGTGTGCTTGCCGTTGAGTTGCATGCGCCGATCGTAGGCGGTGACGGCAGCCACACGCTGGAACGCCCGCCGGCGCCGCGATCGGCAATTGTTCGGCAAGCCTGCCGGTACCATGCCTCCAGAAGTGGTGCGAGCGAGATACGTTTGCGACACGCCCAGTCCGCGAAGGAGAAGCACAGTGACCGAGACCACCGATGCCGTCATCCACGAAGCCCTGAGCGTGATCGACAAGGCGCTGTCGCAGATGATGAGCCGTGAGCTGGTGTCGTCGGGTGAGATCACCGACGTGCTGCTCGACGTGCGCACCCTGCTGACGATGCCGCAGCCCGCGGTCGTCGGCGCTGCGCAGCACTGAGCCGGCCTCGTCGCTCGCTTCTCTCGGTCGCGTCGCCGTTCGGCCGCTTACGCCGCCGCCAGGTCCGTGAACGCACGCACCAGGCACTGGTGCAACAACTCGGGTTCGGTCACCGCGGCCGTGTCGATGTTGACGCCCATGTCCAGGCTGTGGTTGTAGCTGAGCAGGGTGAGGTTGAAGGCCACGCCGCCCAGCGGGCCCACGGGGTAGTTCTCCAGCAGCAGCGCGCCCGAGAGGTACATCGGCACCGGCGCGCCGCGCACATTGCTGGTGGCGAAGTCCACCGTGTGCGCCTGCTGGCGGGCGAGGCGCGTGATCATGCTGGTGGGCAGCGTGGCGGCGACCGCCGCGAGCGTCTCCAGCGACGCGGTGGCGGATGCCTCTTTGGCCGCACCGCTGGCTGCCTGGATTGCAGCGAACCGCTCGCCGATGGGCATGTCGCCGGTGGGTACCAGTACACGCGCCAGCGAGAACGCGTTGGCGCCCGAGTCTTCGGTACGGGTGCTGATCGCCATGCTGGCCCGCAGCTCGTCCACCGGCGAGCCGAGGTCGCGGTGGTAGCGGCCGGCGGCCTCCGCGGCAGCGGTGAGGAACGCCGTGTTCAGCGTGCCGCCCAGGCGCTTCGCGGCGGCGCGGGTGTCGCCGAAGGGTGCCTTCAGCACCTCCATCCGCCGCTGCAGCGACCGCTTCGTCCACAGCGGTGAGCGCGCCGCCTCGGTGTCGCCGAGCTGCTGCATCACCCCGCGCAGCGTGTCGGCCGCGGCCGAGCCGGCGCCGGGGATGGCGGTGGGGTCGGCGAGCAGCTCCTTCACCTGCTTGAGGAAGCCGATCGGCATCCGCAGGCTGCCCGACACGAGATCCCGCCACACGTCAGGGCTGGGCTGGTCGGCGGCGGCCGCTTCCTCGGCGGCGGCGATGAGGTCGGGGTCGAGCGGCGGCGGCTCGGGCACGTCGCGCTCGAAGTCGAGGAACTGCAAGCTGAGCTGCACACCGCCCTCGCCGTCGATGATCGTGTGGTGCATCTTCTGGATGAGCGCGCTCTTGCCGCCGCGCAACCCGTCGACGACGAAGAACTGCCACAGCGGGCGTGTGCGGTCGAACGCGTCGCAGGCCAGCAGGCTGGCCAGGTCGAGCAGCTGGCGCATGCTGCCCGGCTTCGGCAGCGCCAGGTGGCGGACGTGGTAGCGCAGATCGAAGTTGGGGTCGTCGACCCACATCGGCGCGGTGAGGTTGGCAGGTGCCGGCTGCACCCGCTGGCGCAGCCGTGGCATCGCGTAGGTGGCCCGCTCCATGCGCCGCAGGAGCTCGTCGAACCTCGGCGGGCGGTCGAGGATGGTGATGTTGGCGAAGTTGCTGCTGAGGTGCGGATCCTTCTCCAACCGCCACATGAGCCCCTCGGCGTCGCTCATCTTGCGGTCGAAATGCAGGTCAGCCATGAGCGGAGACTAGGGCATGACGGGGGGAGCCGGTCGGCCCGTGCTCTGGCGAGGGTGTGTCAGCGGATGGCGCGCAGGGCAGCGAGGGCACCGCCGCCGAGGGCGAGCCCGACGATCGCCCCGCCCACGACGTCGCTGGCGTGATGGATGCGCACGTAGGCGCGGCTGGTGCCCACCACGCCGGCGAGCGCGAACCAGGCGGGCGCGGCGATCGGCGCGCTCCAGGCGGAGAGCATGGTGGCGGCGAAGAACGCGGACGACGCATGACCACTGGGGAAGCTGCTGGTGGACGGCTTGCGCACCGGGAACCGTGGGTCGCCCGTCTCGGTGGGGCGGGTGCGGCGAAACAGCCGCTTGACGCCCTGGTTGACGATGAGGCTCTCCGCCCCGATGAGCGCGGAGAACACGAACGCCTGGCGGGCGCGTGTGTCGGAGGTGAGGCCGCGCACGGCGCCGACGAGGTGCCAGACGAGGCTGAAGTCGCCCAGCTCGCTGGCCGTGGTGAACACCGCATCGGCCACCGGGTTGCCGCGCAGCCGTTCGAGCTGGGCGTCGGCCCACGCGTCGAACGACTCGACCGTCGTGTGCTGGTGCAGTTTCATGCGGCGGTGCGCGACAGGAACTTCAGCGGCGCCTCGGTGGCGGCCAACGACGGGTCGCCCTCGAAGGCGGGGCACCACTGCTTGAACGCGCACGAGTTGCACAGCGCACCCGGCCGGGGCTGGAAGTTGCCCGTCTGGCAGGCGCGCTCGACGGCCTTCCACACCGCCGTGGTGCGGGTGTCGATGAAGCGCACCGACTGGGCGGACGGGATGGCGGTGATGGTCTCGCCGGTGCGCAGGTACATGAGGCGGATGGCGGACGGCATGCGGCCGAGCACCTGCTCGCACAGGAACGAGTAGAAGTGCACGCCGGCCAGGCTCTTCTGCTGGTACTGCACGCCCGGGGCACGACCGGTCTTGTAGTCGGTGACCACCAATCCGCCCTGCTCGTCGAGCTCGAGCCGATCGATGATGCCGCGCAGGCCGAGCGAACCGACCTGCGCCTCGAGC
>CAYZFZ010000052.1:17366-17680 GCA_964477795.1 uncultured Bifidobacterium sp. | reverse complement strand
CCGCGTCGCGCCGGACCAGGTCGCCGCTGAGGTACCAGGTGGCCCCGCCGGCCGTCGCGAAGCAGGCGGCGTAGCGCTCGGGCGCGTCGAGGTAGCCGCGGAACATCGACGGCCACGGGGTGCGCAGGGCGAGCATCCCCTGTGCCTCGCCGGGCAGCAACTGCAGCTCGCCGGCGTCGGTGCGCACCGGAACGCCGGTGTCGTCGCAGGACACGATCGCGGTCTCGATGCCGGGCAACGGTTTGCCCATCGACCCTGGGCGGATGGGCAGCGACAGGTCGTTGGCCACCATGATCCCGCCGGTCTCGGTCTGC
>CAYZFZ010000052.1:0-17356 GCA_964477795.1 uncultured Bifidobacterium sp. | reverse complement strand
GTTGTCGCGGAAGGGGACGCCCAGCACGTCGGCACCCCAGCGCACTGCCTCCGGGTTGAGCGGTTCGCCGACGCTGGCGGCCAGGCGCAGCGCCGGGCGCGGCCGGTTGATCCCCGGCACGTCGGCGCCGGCGCGCATCAGCATGCGCACCGCGGTGGGCGCGGTGTACCAGACGTTGACGGCCTCGTCGGCGAGGATCGCGTACCACCGAGCCGGGTCCATCTCCGCCTCGTCGACCACCAGCGTGGCCCCGCACACGAGCGGCGCGATGATGCCGTACGACGTCCCGGTCACCCATCCCGGATCGGCGGTGCACCAGAACACGTCGTTGCGGTCCGGGTGCAGGTCGAGCACGAAACGCCCGGTCGCGTAGTGCGCGACGACCGCGCCGTGCACGTGCTCGGCGCCCTTCGGCGTGCCGGTGGTGCCGCTGGTGAAGTGCAGCAGCGCGCGCTGCTCAGGGTCGGTGGGGCCGATGGTGAACGTGCTCGCCGCGCGATCCAATAGTGGCGCGATCGGCAGCGTGTCGTCGGGCTCGGTGTGCTCCGCGCCGGCGACGAACACATGCGTCAGCAGGGGCAGGTCGGCCCGCAGCGCGGCGACCTTGCGCTCGTAGAGTGCCTTCGTGGTGAACAGTGCCTTCGCGTGCGACAGCGCCAGCCGCGCCTTGATCGGCTCCGGGCCGAACGCGGAGAACACGGGCGAGACGACGCAGCGCTGCTTGAGCGCGCCGAGCACCGCCACGTACAGGTCCAGGTCGCGGCCGCACAGCACCATCACCGTGTCGCCCTCGACGATGCCGTGCGCGGCGAGCACGTTGGCGAACTGATTCGTGCGCACCGCCAGCTCGTGATAGGTCACCGTCCGGCGGCTCGCGTCCTTGCCCAGCAGGCGCAGCGCCACCCGGTCGCCGCGCCCGGCAGCGACGTGACGATCCACTGCCTCGTAGGCGATGTTGAGCCCGTTGCCCCCGGGGAGACCGCTCAACTCGGCGCGCATCCGATCCCAGCTGAACTCAGGCTGCGTTGCCATGGGTCACTGATCCGGGACGGCGAGAACTTGGCCGATGATGGCGCCGCCGTCGACGACGAACTCGTGGCCGGTGGAGTAGGTGGCGTCCTGGAGGATGAACAGCAGCATCGCGGTCACCTCGCTGGGTTCGCCGACCCTGGCGATGGGTTGTGTGTCGGCGATGTCGTCGGACATGCCGGCGATCATGGGCGTGCGGATCGGGCCTGGGTGGATGGAGTTCACGCGGATGTTGGCGCCGCCCAGCTCCAGCGCGGCGGCCTTGGTGAGGCCGCGCACGCCCCATTTGCTGGCCACGTAGGCACCGAGGTTGGCGTAGCCCTGCAGCCCGGCCGTGGAGGAGATGTTGACGATGCTGCCACCGCCGGCGCGGCGCATCGAGGGCACCACATGGTGCATGCCCAGCCACACGCCGGTGAGGTTGATGTTGATCGTGTGCTGCCACACGTCGGGGGTCATCGTGTCGATCGACCCGAAGGTGACGATGCCGGCGTTGTTCACCAGCACACCGATCGGCCCGAACATGGCCTCCACGTCGGCGACGACCGACGCCCACTGGGCGTCGTCGGTGACGTCGAGGTGGCGGTACACGACCGCCTCGCCCAGCTCGGCAGCGAGGGCGACACCGTCGGCGTCGAGCACGTCGGTGGCCACCACCTTCGCTCCCGCCTGCACCAGACCACGCACGTGCTCGGCGCCCATGCCGCGCGCCGCGCCAGTGACGAGTGCGACCACACCGTTCAGCGAAACCGTCACGACAGAACCTCCTTGCCAGTGTCGGCCCGGCAGATGACACGAGGGAGCCGACCGCCTCTGCCTTCACGATCGCGCCGCCGGCCGCCGGGCGGCACGGGCCTTCGGTCCCTTCCGACCGGCCCGGGGCGCACGGTGCGGGGGACCTGCTGGAATCGGTCGGGCAGTCAGGTGGCGTCGCGATGCAGCCGGGCGATGACGTCGAAGAGGTGATCGACTTCGGCATCCGTGAACAGCGACTCGGGGCCGCCCGCAGGCGGCGGCGCACCTGCTTGAGCATGGGGTAGGTGACATCGACCCAACGCGGCCGGGAACCTCCGGCCCGGCGAACGGGCGTTGGCATCGAGCCTGCCATGCAGGCGTCCGGCGACAGCTGCCGACCGGGACCATCGTTTATATATGACGGCCGAATCTATAAACAGATCTAAAGCGGAGACGGCAGGGCCCGATCGCGCCGGCCGCCGCTGGTGGCACGGCCCGGGGTCGCTTCCGGGCGATCGGTAGTGTCGGCCGGATGAGCGCTGTGGAGTACGACGAGTTCGGGCTGTTCCACGAGAACGCGGCCGAGTTCGGGTTGCCGTTCGACGGGCTGCCCACGGTGCGCCGGGTGGCGGTGGAGGTGCGGCCCGGGTACCGGCTGAGCGCGCTCGTGTGGGGCAGCGGCGAGCCGGAGCTGGTGCTGTTGCACGGGGGCGGGCAGAACGCGCACACGTGGGACACGGTGGCGATGGCGCTGGGGAGGCCGCTGGTGGCGGTCGATCTTCCCGGGCACGGCCACTCCGACGGCAGCATCGCCGAGACGCTCGCGCTGGAGGGCGTGGCCGCCGACGTGGCCGCCGTGATCCGTGAGCTGGCACCGCACGCCGCCGCGATCGTGGGCATGTCGCTCGGTGGGCTGGTCGTGCTCGCCGTGGCCGACGCCGAACCCGCCCTCGCCCGCCGCGTGGTGCTCGTCGACATCCTGCCCTCGCGCGACGAGGCAGCGACGGGGGCGATCACCACGTTCATCAACGGCCCGGCCGCGTTCGCCGACTTCGACGAGCTGCTCGCCCGCACCATCCAGTTCAACCCCACGCGCACCGTGTCGTCGCTGCGCCGCGGCATCCTGCACAACGCGGTGCAGCAGGCCGACGGCTCGTGGGTCTGGCGCCACTCCCGCCAGCGCGACGCGGCACCGGACACCGAGAGCATCCCGGCCGTCGACCCTGAGGCGCGCACCGCAGCCGCGTGGCGGATGATCGAGTCGCTGCGCGTGCCGCTGCTGCTGGTGCGTGGGATGGAGCCGCAGTCGGTGCTGCGCGACGAGCACGAGGCCGAGCTGCTGCGCCGTGTGCCGTCGGCCTCGGTCGCCCACGTCGAGGGCGCGGGCCACAGCGTGCAGGGCGACAGGCCCGTCGAGCTCGCCGCGCTGATCGACGGGTTCGCCCCAAGCCCCGGCTGACAGGGGTCGGTCGGCCCTGGCACACCCCGGCGCGCGGGCCGAGCATCGGGGTGGAGGTCGTGCGTGACCAGCACCTGTTCGAGCGTGCCCGCCGGCGGGCGTGGGCCCGTGCTGGAGCTGCGCGGGGTGACCCGCTGCTACGAGCGCAGCGGTGTGCGGGTGGAGGCGCTGCGCGGCGTGGACCTGGTGGTGGCCGAGGGCGAGCTGGTGGCGCTGATGGGCCCGAGCGGCTGCGGCAAGACCACGCTGCTGCACGTGCTGGGCGGGCTCGATCGGGCGGATGCCGGCGAGGCGCACGTGGCCGGCATCGACCTGATGCACGCGTCGCAGGCGGAGATGGACCGGCTGCGCCAGCGCCACGTGGGCATCATGCTGCAGTCCGAGAACCTGATCTCCACGGCCACCGCCGAGGAGCAGGTGGCCCTGCGGCTGCTGGCCCGCGGCATGCGATGGAAGGCGGCGCGCAGCGAGGCGCGTGAGCTGCTCGCCCGTGTAGGGCTGGCGGCGCGCACCGGCCACCGGCCCGACGGGTTGTCCGGCGGCGAGCAGCAACGCGTAGCCCTGGCACGGGCGCTCGCGGGAGGGCCGCAGCTGGTGCTCGCCGACGAGCCGACCGGCGAGCTGGACAGCGACACCACCGCCTCGATGCTGGCGCTGATCCGCCGCACCCACGACGAGCTCGGCTGCACGTTCGTGATCGCCACCCACGACCAGCGGCTGGCGTCGATCGCCACCCGCGTCGTGCACCTGCACGACGGGACGGTGCAGCCATGAGCGGCGGCCCCACGCTCGCGGCGAGCACCCGGCTCGCGGTCGGCGACCTGCGCGCGCAACCGCTGCGCACCCTGCTGGCCGTCGTGGTGCTGGCCCCGCTGGCGGCGAGCTGGTTCCTGCTCGCCTCGGTCGCCGGCGCACTGCACGACCTCGGCGTCACCGGCCAGGCGCGCAACGTGATGGTGACCGACACCGACGTGTACGACCCGGCCGACATAGCCCTCGGAGCGGACGAGTTGGCCACGGCGCGCGCCGCGGCGGGCAACGACGCGGAGTCGGTGACGCCACTGGTGCTGCGGCTCGTGGAGGTGGACGACCGCGTGCTGCAGTTACGCGCGGCGGACACGGCGGACTGGGCAACCGTGCACGGGGTGACGCTGCGCGACGGCGTGCTGCCCGACCCCACCGCCGACGAGATCGCGGTGACGAGCGCGGTACGGGCCGCCACCGGCTGGCGGCTGGGCGACCCGGTGCGCGTGTTCGGCACCGTGTTCACGCTCACCGCCGTGCTGGAAGGGTCGGGTAGCAAGGTGGCCTCGCTGTGGCTGCCACTCGCGCGGGCGGAGGCACTGTTCGACCGGCCCGGCGAGTTCCAGTTCGCGGTGGTGCGCGTGGCCGCGGATGCCGACGCCGACGCGGTGCGCTCGCGCCTGCAGGTCGCGTTCCCCGGGATGCTCGTGCTCGACGAATCCGCGATCCAGGCCGACGCCACCCGCGGCATCCGCGCGCTCGGCGACGTCGCGCTCGTGTTCACCGCGCTCGGCATCGTCGGCCTGGCGGTGGGCAGCGCGAACGCGACCGCGCTCGCGCTGGCCGAGCGGCCACGGTCGGTCGGGTTGCTGCGCGTGCAGGGTTTCACTCCGCGCTCGGTGCGCGCGATCATCGCGGTGCGCTCGCTGCTGCTCACCGGCGCGGCGGCCGTGCTGGCGCTGGCACTGGTGGGGCCGCTCGTGGCACGGCGCGGCTCGTTCGTGCTGCGCTCGTACACGATCGACCCGTCGCTCTCGCCGGCGACGGTGCTGCTCGGCTTCGTGCTCTCCCTTGCCAGCGCGTGGGTCGGCGCGCTGGTCGCCGGCCGGCGGGCGCTGCGCCTGCCCGTACGGGCGCTGCTGGAGGCATGAGATGCCGGCGATCGTCCTGCTCGCACTGCGTGACGCCGGCCGCCGGTGGCGGGTGATGCTCGCGCTCGGCGTGCTGGTGATGCTGACCGTCGCCATGCTCACGCTGCTGGACGGCTACGTGCGCTCGGTGGACGTGCGCTTCCGCTCGGCGCAACCGCGACTGGTGGTGCAGCAGGAGAGCACCGTGGGCGAGTTCGTCGGCAGCCGCATCCCCGCGAGCGTGGCGGCCGAGCTGACGGCGCGCGGTGCGGCCGAACCGGTGGCCGAGATCCACGTCGTCACCGGCACGTCCACCGCCGACGCCGTGCTCCTGGCGGGCGTCGACCCCGATCACTACCGCGACCTCGACCCGTACCGCTTGCAGTCCGGCCGCCACCTGCGCGCCGGCGAGGATCACCGCACGGCGCTGCTCGGCACCTCGCTCGCCCGCCGGCTGGGCATCGGCACCGGCGACGTGGTGCGCCTGCGCGGTCGCGACTTCGCAGTGGTCGGTGTGTTCGAGCTGGGCACCTACCTCGACGACGCTGCGCTCGTGCCGCTGGCCGATGCGCAGCGGCTGCTCGGCTGGGGCAGCGACGTGTCGCTCTACGTGATCAACGCCGGCGGCACCATCGCTGCGGGCGACCTGCTCGCCGGCGGGCTGGTGGTGAGCCAGCGCGGCGACGTAGCCCTGGTCGACGAGTGGACGCCGCTGATCGACCTGCTGGCCGCTGCGGTGCGGGCGATGGCGGTGGGTGCGATCGCGGTCGTTGCCGTCGCCCTGTGGCGGCTGGCCTGGTTGCACCGCCTCGACCTCGGCCTGCTGCGCCTGCTCGGCTTCCCGCGCCGCGCCGTGGCGCTCTTCCTCGGCACCCAGGCAGTCGCGCTCGTGGCCACCGCGGCGCTCGCCGGGGTCGCCGTCGCCGTGCTCGCCGCTCCCCGCCTCGCGCGCACGACGTTGGCCGTCACGCTCGCCCCGGTCGTCGACGGTGCCGTGCTTGCGCGTGCCGCGCTGTACGCGCTCGTCGTGTTCGTCGTTGCCCTGTCCATCCCCTTGCTCGCGCTGCTCCGCCGAGATGTCGGCGATCTCGTGCAGCGCGACGACTGAGCCGGTGCACGGCACCGGACGAAAGGAGTGATCATGTCGATCAACCCCCCGGGCTGGTACCCGGATCCCTTCGGTCGCGCCCAGGTTCGCTGGTGGAGCGGGGCGGCGTGGACCGAGCACGTCGGCACCGACGGGCAGTCGTTCACGGATCCACCGATCGAGTCGCCCGCCGTGGTGCCGCACGCACCGGTGCCGCAGGCCGCGCCGGCCGCACCCGGTCGCTCGCTCACCGCGAGCCAGAAGCTCGCGATCGTCGGTGTCGCCGCGCTCCTCGTCGGCGCCGCGGGTGGATGGTTCCTGCGCGGCGACTCGTCGTCGGATCAGTCGTCCACCGTCGGCAACGCGCCGGAGTCGCTGACCACTCCGATCCTGCAGGGCCTCGCCAGCCTCGACAGCTACCAGTGGTCGCTGACCGCGTCGACCGTCGGCCCGGCAGCGCTCGACCGCTCCGACATGGTGGGCAGCGGCGCGGTGGACACCGCCGCCGACGCCAGCCACCAGCAGATGACCACCACCGACACCAGCGCCGACGACCCCGAGCCGAGCACGGGCGTCACCGAGTCGTGGACCACGAGTGAGACGACGTGCAACTTCGACGGCGAGGAGTACTCGGTGGAGGCGCGCAACCCGTTCGAGTCCGACCTCGGCTCGGTGCTGTCCGGCGTGTTCGACATCGTGGTACCTGCAGGCAACGCCCAGCTGGTGGGTACGGAGCAGGTGGCCGGTGTCGACGCCAAGCACTACACGTTCACGATCGAGGGCCTCGGCGCCGGCTCCGGCGCGCAGGTGGACGCCAACAGCGGCGAGGTGTGGGTCGCGACCGACGGCGGCTACCTGGTCAAGTATGTGGTGAACGCGGCGATGAGGTCCGGCCCCGCAGCCGATGCGACGGCCGAGCAGTACTCGATCGCGCTGACGCTGGAGCTGACCAGCGTGAACCAGCCAGTGGACGTGACGCCGCCCGCCGGCTGCGCCGCGTGAATTCGAGCCGGACGCGCGCCTCGGCTGCGCAAGACTGCCGCGATGGCAGCTGCTGACCGCTTCGTCGACACGCTCTCCGTCGACTCCTCCTACCGCGGCGCCGCCGCGCTCGCCTACGACGCGTGGATGCCACCGGGCACTCGTTTCTCTGACGACGGGGTGCACCGGCGGGTGATCCGCGAGTGCGGCGGCACGGCGCTGGAGCTGGCTACTGGCAACGGCCGCTTCCTGATCCCGGCCCGCGAGGCCGGTCTCGACGTGGAGGGCGTCGACGCCAGCCCGGACATGCTCGCGGTCTGCCGCCGGCACGCGACCGAACGCGGGCTCGACGTGGTGCTGCACGAGGGCGACATCGCGCCGCTCGCGCTCGGCCGGCGGTACGCGGCGATCGTGTGCCCTGCCGGCAGCTTCACGCTGATCACGGACGTCGAGCGCGCTGCCGCTGCGCTGCGCAGCTACCACGACCACCTTGAGCCGGGCGGGCAGCTCGCGATCACGATGTTCGCGCCGGGCCCCGACGACACCACGGGCTTCATGTGGCGGCTGCGCCGCACGGGCACCGACGAGCGCACCGGCATCACCTACGTGGTGGACGAAGCGACCGGGGAGGACCGAACCCCGCAAACGCTGCTGACCTACAACCGGGCGGAGGTCTACGACCACGACGGGCGCCTGCTGCGCACCGAGATGCGCAAGCTGCGCACTCGCTGGTGGGGACGCGAGGAGCTCGCCGAGGCACTCGTGGGGGCCGGGTTCGAGGAGCCGTCAGAGGTCGGTGACGAGGACGGCTGGATCACGATCGCCCGCAGGCCCTGAGTTCCTACGCCCGCCGGTTTCCGCGCGCCGCAGGTCAGCGCGCCAGCGCTGCCAGCTGCTCGCCGTCGGGCACCACGAACGTGGCTGCGGTGTGCGCGTCGCTCACGTTGCCGGTGCTGCCCTGATGTTGGCCACCCGGCGCCGAGCCAGGTCGTCTACGTCGTCTTGACCACGTAGACGTCGCACGGCGCGTTGTGCGCCACGGTGTTGGCGACGCTGCCCAGCATGCGACCCGGGCCCTGCATGCGGCGGTTGCCCACCACGATCAAGGCGTCGTCGTAGCGCTTGGCCTCGTCGATCAGTGCCTCGTGCGGGCGGCCGTAGCGGGCCGCGCTGTCCACCTGCAGGCCGCCACCGCGCAGCGAGTCCGCAACCCCCTCGGCGATCTCGGCCGCCTCGTCGGACTTGTTGATCACGAGCTGGTCGCTGCCGACCCCCACCTCGGTGACCACCTCGTCGTCGCAGGCGGTGATCACGTGCAGCACCGCGCCGAGCTTGCGGGCGAGGTCGGCCGCCACGCGCGCTGCGTGCGCGGCGGTGGCGCTGTCGTCGACCCCGACGATGATGTGCTTGCCCATGTGCATCCCCCGTGCCCGCGGTGCCATCCTGCACCGCGGCCGCGACCTTACTGTCGCGGGCTCAGCCCATGTACACGGTGTGGCGCTTGGCCACTGCCTCGCGGTCCATCGGGTCGGCGGTCGCGAAGCGGGCGATCAGCTCGCCGCGCAGCGCCTCGAACGGCACCACCGCGTCGATCACCAGCTCGGAGGCGAGGCGGTAGAGGTCGACGTCCTCCTCGTACTCGGCGCGCCGCGCGGCCACGTAGGCGGCCCGCTCGTCGGGGTCGTCGATGGCCTGGATCTTGTTCGCGTACACCGCGTTCACCGCCGCCTCCGGCCCCATCACCGCGATCTTCGCCGTCGGGAGCGCGATCGTGGCCAGCGGGTCGAACGCCGGCCCGCACATCGCGTACAGCCCGGCGCCGTACGCCTTGCGCACGATCACGCTGATCTTGGGCACCGTGGCCTCGGTGATGGCCGTGATCATCTTGGCGCCGTGGCGGATGATGCCGGCTCGCTCCACCTGGGTGCCGATCATGAAGCCGGGCACGTCGGCCAGGAACACGAGCGGGATGTTGTAGGCGTCGCACATCCACACGAAGCGCGCGGCCTTGTCGGCCGAGTCGCCGAACAGCACTCCACCCTTGTGCATCGGGTTGTTGGCGACGATGCCCACGACGTGGCCGTCGAGGCGGCCGAAGCCGGTGGTGAGCTCGGGGGCGAACAGCGGCTTCAGCTCGAAGAAGCTGTCCGCGTCCACCAGGCACTCGACGACGCGGTGCATGTCGTAGCCGGCGGCCTCCTGCGCGGGCAGCTCGGCGCGGGTGAGCGTGCGCACGGGCTCGTCGGGCGCCGCGGGGGCGGGCCGGTCGCGCCAGCGCTCGGGCAGGTAGCCGAACAGGTGGCGCGCCTGGTCGATCGCATCGGCGTCGTCGTGCGCCAGGTTGTCGCCGCAGCCGCTGACTGTCGCGTGCATGCGGGCGCCGCCCATCTCCTCCAGCGTCACGATCTCGCCGATCACCTCCTCGGCCATGCGCGGCGAGCCGAGGTACATGCTCGCGTTGCCTTCCACCATGATCACCACGTCGCAGAACGCAGGGATGTAGGCACCGCCGGCGGCGGACGGGCCGAACAGGCAGCAGATCTGGGGCACCTTGCCGCTGAGCTTCACCTGGTTGCTGAAGATGCGGCCCGCGCCGCGCCGCCCGGGGAACAGCTCCACCTGGTCGGTGATGCGGGCACCCGCGGAGTCGATGAACCAGAAGATGGGCAGCTCGTGGCGCAGCGCGTACTCCGTCACGCGCACCATCTTCTCCACCGTGCGCGCACCCCACGAGCCGGCCTTCACGGTGGGGTCGTTGGCGACGACGAGTGCCGGCCGCCCGTCCACCATGCCCTGGCCGGTGACCACCCCGTCGACCGGCAGGTCGGCGGCCAGCGTGTTGGCGAGCAGCCCGTCCTCCACGAACGTGCCGGCGTCGAACAGCAGTGCCAGCCGGTCGCGCACGAACAGCTTGTGCTGCCGGGCCAGCTTCTCGCCCTCGGCACCGCCGCGGGTGTGCAGGTTGCCGAGCAGGGCGCGCTCGCTGCGCTCCTCGAGGTCCTCGTGCTCGTTCATGCAGCGATCATCCCACCGGCAGGCCGAGGCCGCGGGCGATGACGAGGCGCTGGATCTCGCTGGTGCCCTCGCCGATCTCGAGGATCTTCGCGTCGCGGTAGAAGCGGGCGACGGCCGATTCCTCCATGAAGCCCATTCCGCCGAACACCTGGGTCGCGACGCGGGTGGCCTGCACGGCGGTCTCGGTGCTGTACAGCTTGGCCATCGCCGCCGCCTGGCGCAGCGGCAGGCCGCGGTCCTTGCGCTGGGCGGCGCCGTAGGTGAGGGCCCGGCTGTTCTCCACGGCGACAGCGAGGTCGGCGAGCTGGAAGGCCAACCCCTGGAAGCGCCCGATCGGCCCGCCGAACGCCTGGCGCTCCTTGGCGTAGCCGACGGCGAGATCGAGGCACGCCTGCGCGCAGCCGACGGCGAGCGCGCTGATCGCGATGCGCCCGTCGTCGAGGATGGCGAGGAAGTTGCGCAGCCCGCTGCCGCGGGCACCGAGCATGTTCGCGGCGGGCACGCGGCAGCCGGCGAGCGTGACCCCGTGGGTGTCGCTGGCGTGCCAGCCGAGCTTGCGGTAGGCGGGCTCGATCGTGAGGCCGCGCGTGCGGGCGGGGACGACGAACGACGAGATCTCGCCCGGTCCCGTGAGCGCGGTGACGGTGACGACGGAGGTGATCGGTGTGCCCGAGTTGGTGATGAACGCCTTGCTGCCGTCGAGCACCCACTCGCCGGTGGCGTCGTCGTACGTCGCCTTCGTGCGCGTGCCGCCGGCGTCGCTGCCCGCATCCGGCTCGGTGAGGCCGAACGCACCGAGGCGGCGGCCGGCGACGAGATCGGGCAGCCACTCGGCGCGCTGGTCGTCGGTGCCGAACGAGTGGATCGGGTTCGCGCCCAGCCCCACCGCCGCGGACAGCGTGATGCCGAGGCTCTGGCTCACCTGCCCGATCTCCTCGATGGCGATGCACAGCGACGTGAAGTCGCCGTCGCTGCCGCCCCACTGGGCGGGGAACACGATGCCGAACAGGCCCAGCTCGGCCATCTTCGCGACCGCCTCCATGGGCAGCGCGCCGGCGGCCTCCCACCCGTCCACCCGGGGCGCCAGCTCGCGGCGGGCGAAGTCGCGCACGACGGAGCGGAACGCATCGTGCTCGGCGCTGAAGTCGATCATCCGGGGCCCCTTCCTGCCTGAACGCTCGTTCAAGCTAGCACACGCACGTGAACGATCGTTCAAGCCCCGGTCGTGGTTGGCGAGGGGTACCGTGCTGGTGTGCTCAACCCCGTTGGTTCCCTCCGCCACGCCGCCGTCGGCGCGTCGCTCGTCGCCGGCCCGCTGCTGGTGCTGACCGGCCTGATGGGCGGCGGCGCACACGAGGAACGCTTCGATGCCAAGCAGGTGCTCGTCACGCCCTCAGGTGCCGACGGTGTGCGCATCCGCGAGGTGGTCGACGAGGACTTCGGCAACAACGACCGCCACGGCTACGAGCGCATCATCCCCAACGACTTCGGCGTGCCCACCGACGTGGAGGCCTCGTCCGCCGATGCGCCCGCCGACGTCAGCGTCGTCGACATCGGCAACAGCACGCGCATCCGCCTCGGCAACCCCGACGAAACCATCGACGGGCAGCATCGCTACGTGCTCTCGTACACGCTGCCCGCGGCGCAGATCTCCACCGGCACGCTCGCGCTCGACATCATCGGCGACCCGGAGAACCCGGAGAAGTTCGAGACCAGCCGCTTCGAGGTGATCCTTGCCGGCTTCCAGCTCACCGACACCACCTGCAACGTCGGGCCTGCCGGCACGGTCGGCGGCTGCGAGCTCGTCGACGACGGGGGGCTGTACCGGGTGGTGTTCCAGCCGCTGAAGGCCGGGTACGCGGTCACCGTCGGTGGCACGATCGTGGGCACCTCCACGCCCCCCGACGTGGCGCTGCCCGATCCCATCACGCGCCGCTCCAGCTCGCTGCCGCTCGCGGCCGGGGTGGGCGGGCTCGGCGCGTTGTCCGGCCTGGGCGGTTTCCTCCTCGCCCGCCGGCTCGGGCGCAACCAGGTGGGCGGCGGTGGCGCCGCCGACGCCGCGTACGGCGCGGCCGGTGGGCCGACGCGGCTGGTCACCGATCGGGAGCTGTCCACGATGGTGACCACCGAGTTCGAGCCACCGCGCGGCATCCGCCCGTGGCAGGGGGCGATGATCCTCACCGAACGGGTCGACTCCGAGACCGTCTCCGCCTGGTTCTCCGACCAGATCGCGCTCGGCACGATCACGCTCTCCGGCGAGCGGCCGCAGGTCATCTCCGCCGGCCCTGCGCTGGCCACCGCCGACCCGGCCACCCGCGCCCGCATCGACAAGATGCTGGGCACGGACGGGACGCTGCAGCTGGGTAGCTACCAGCCGGAGCTCTCGCACCTGTGGAGCGAGATCGAGGTCGAGCAGAAGTCGGTGGCGGCCAGCTCCGGGTGGTGGACCAAGTTCCCGCCGGGCACCGCGCCCAGCTTCCCCGCTGCCGTCGGGGTCGCCACCGCTGCCGCCGCGGTGATCGTCGGCTTCTGCGTGTGGCGTGGTTGGCTCGACAGCTGGCCGATCGCGCTGCTCACCGGCTTCGCGATCCCGGCAGTCGTCGCCGGCATCGCCTACCGGCCGCTGCTGCCCCAGCGCAGCGCCAGCGGCAGCGCGCTGGCGTTGCGGGCCGAGTCGTTCCGCCGGTTCCTGGAGGCCAGCGAGGGCACGCATGTCGATTGGGCGTGGCAGCACGGCCTGTTGCGCGAGTACTCGGCGTGGGCCGTCGCGCTCGGCGCCGCCGACGCGTGGGGCCGGGCAGTCGCCCGTAGCGCGGTGCCGCCGCCGGAACTGGCCGTGCAGACCGCGCCCCTGTTCATCCACAGCTGCTGGGGCGACTGGTCGTCCGCCCGCACCGCGCCGGCACCGGCGGGTGGTGGCAGCGGCGGGGGCAGCAGCGGCGGCTTCTCCGGTGGGTTCTCTGGTGGCGGCGGTGGCGGTGGCAGCTCCGGCAGCTGGTGACCTTGAACGCTCGTTCGGGCGCGGTTCGTTAGGGTTGGCGGTCGTGCCGACCCGCTCGAACCAGATCCTGCGTGCGGCGGCCCACCTCTTCGCCGAGCGCGGGTACGGCGCCACCAGCATCGACGACATCGGCGCGGCCGCGGGCGTCAGCGGGCCGGCGATCTACTGGCACTTCCCCGGCAAGCAGGCGCTGCTGGCGGCGATGCTGATGAACGTGAGCGAGCAGCTGCTGGCAGCGGGTACGCAAGCCGTCGCGGCGGCGCCCGATGCCGGTGCGGCCCTGGTCGCGCTCGTCGAGGGGCAGGTGCACTTCGCGCTCGCCCAGCCCGACCTGATCGTCGTCCACGGGCGCGAGCTGGGCCAGCTCGACGAGCAGCAGGCGCACACCGTGCGGTCGCTGCAGCGGCAGTACGTCGACGTGTGGGTGGCGGTGCTGCGCCGCCTCTACCCGAGGGTGGTGAAGGCGCGGGCGACCGCGGCGGTCCAGGCCGCGATCGGCTTGATCAACTCCACCCCGTACACCGGCAGCCTGCAACCGCGGTCGCTGGCACCGATGCTGCGCGACATGGCGCTGGCCGCACTGCACGCGGTCGGTCAGGAGGGGAGCACGCGATGACGCTGCCGGAACGCATCACCATCCGCGAGGTCGGCGCCCGCGACGGCCTGCAGTCCGAGGCGCCGCTCACCGTCGACCAGCGACTCGAGCTGCTCGATGCGCTGCTGGAAGCCGGCGTCACCCACCTGGAGGTGGCGGCGTTCGTCAACCCGCAGGTGGTGCCTGCCATGGCCGGAGCGGCCGAGGTGGTGGCCGCGCTCGGCACGCCGGAGGGCGTCGTAAGGGCGGCGCTCGTCCCGAATGTGCGCGGCGCCGAGCTCGCGCTCGCCGCCGGCGTCGACGAGCTCACCGTCACCATCTCGGCCTCGGCTGCCTACAACGAGCGCAACGTGCGCATGACCATCGACGAGTCGGTGGAGGCGATCGCGGCGATCACCTCGCTGGCGGGGAGTATGCCGGTCGATGCCGTGATCTCGTGCGCATTCGGCTCGCCTTACGAGGGCGACATCGCACCGGCCGAGGTGGCGCTGCTGGCCGAGCGGTTGCGGGCGAGCGGGACCGCCGCGATCACGCTTGCCGACACCACCGGCATGGCCACCCCGCGGCGGATCGCGGACGTGCTCGTCGTCACCGGCACGCGAGTCGGGCTGCACCTGCACGAGACGCGCGGCACCGGCCTGCTCAACCTCTACGCGGGTCTGCAGGCGGGGGTCGTCCGCTTCGACACCTCGGTGGGCGGCCTCGGCGGCTCGCCGTTCGCGGCCGGGGCTGCGGGCAACGTGGCCACGGAGGAGGCGGTGGCGCTGTGCGACGATCTCGGCGTGCACACCGGTCTCGCCGTCGACGGTCTGATCGACGCCGCCCTCTTGGTCGAGCGTCTCGTCGGCCATGCGGTCCCCAGCCGAGTCGCCCACGTAGGCCCGAGAACCCGCAGAGCCTGACCGGCGCCGACCCAGCGCGCCGGGCTCGTGTCCGGTTCATGTCACCTTCTGCTTCCCATGGGTGGCCGTTCATGACGGGTCCGGCAGGTTTCACCGCCCATGGGAAGCAGAACGTGCCAGATTCGGTGAGGGCTCGGGTCGGCGGAGGCCCTGGCGGCGACTCGGGTCGGCTCGGTCAGCGCGAGACGGGCCCTACTGCAAGCCCTTGAGGGCGCCGCCGTCGACGGGGAGCGCGACGCCGGTGATGTACTTGGCCGAGTCGCTGCACAGGAAGGCGGCGATGCGGCCGAAGTCGGCGGGGTCGCCCAGCGTCTGCGCGGGCACCGCGGCTGCGGCACCGCTGACGTCGCCGCCGTACAGGCCGGCCAAACGGGCCGTGTTGTGCAGGCCGGGCTGCAGCGAGTTGACGGTGACACCGTCGGCGGCCACTTCGGTAGCGACGGTCTTGAGGAAGGCGGTGAACCCGGCGCGGGCCGTGTTGGACAGGATCAGGTTGCCCATCGGCTCGCGCACGGACGTGGACGTGATCGCCACGATCCGGCCCCACTTGCGCGAGCGCATCCCCGGCAGCGTCGCCTCGCACAGCGCCACGCCCGACAGCAGGTTGAGGCGCAGCGCGGCCTCGTAGCGCTCGAACGGGGTGGACGCGAAGTTGCCCGCCGGCGGCCCGCCGGCGTTGACGATCACGATGTCGATGCCGCCCATGCGCTCCTCGGCGGCGGCAACCAGCTCGTCGATGCAGTCGAGGTCGGCGAGGTCGCCCACCAGCGTGAGCAGCGGGTGCGCCGGCGCTGGGATGGTGGCGGCAGCGGCGGCCAACCGCTCGCCGCTGCGGGCCACGAGCGTCACCTGCGCGCCCTCGGCCGCGAGTGCCTGCGCGCAGCCGAGCCCGAGCCCGCTGGACGCACCGGTGACCAGGGCGCGGCGCCCGTCGAGTGCCAGATCCATGGTGTCCTCCTGTCGCTGCCGTCGCTCGCTGCGGGGCACAAGACGGATCGTAGGATGCCAGCGCCGGGCCGGCGATCGGCTCGTCACGTGCCAACCCGTGTCGTGAGGGGGACTCCAGATGCAACCACTGTGGGCGCCGACTGCGGAGCAGGTGGCCGCCACCCGGATGGATGCGTTCCGCCGCGAGGTCGCGGCCGCGCACCCGGAGGTCGTGGATTCGGTGGCGCTGCACGGGTGGTCGGTGCGCGACCCGGGCGCGTTCTGGCAGCGGATGTGGCAGCACGGAGAGGTGCTCGGCCACCCGGGGCCGGTGGCGTTCGACCCGGTCGACGGGTCGGTGCGCAACGGCCGCTTCTTCCCCGGGTCGTCGGTGTCGTACGCGGAGAACGCGTTGGCCGATCGTGCCGGGGCGGGTGAGGAGGCGATCGTCGCGCTCACCGAGCACGGCGAGCGCCGCTCGTACACCTGGGTGCAGCTGCGCGCCGAGGTCGCCGCGCTCGCCGCCGCGCTGAGCGCCGACGGCGTGCTCCCCGGCGACCGCGTCGCCGCCTACATGCCGCACGTCGCGGAGACGATCATCGCGTTCCTCGCCGCGAACGCGATCGGCGCCACCTTCACGTCCACGTCCAGCGACTTCGGTGTCGACGGCGTGGTCGATCGCTTCGGCCAGACGCAGCCTGCCGTGCTGGTCGCCGCCGACGGCTACCGCTACGGCGGAAAGGAGTTCGACTGCCTGGGCCGCATCGCCGAGGTCGCCGCCCGGCTGCCGTCGCTGCGCCGCACGGTCGTGGTCGGCGTCCTCTCCGCGACGCCCGATGTGGCCGGCATCCCGAACGGCGCGACGTGGGGCGACTATCTCGTTCCGCACCAGGGCGCCCCGCTGGCGTTCACCCGCCTGCCCGGCGACCACCCCGTCTACATCCTCTACTCCAGCGGCACCACCGGCCGGCCGAAGTGCATCACCCACCGCGCCCTGGGCGTGCTGCTGATGCACCTCAAGGAGCACCAGCTGCACTGCGACATACGCGCCGGCGACCGGGTGCTGTACTTCACCACCTGCGGTTGGATGATGTGGAACTGGCTGGTGAGCGTGCTCGCCTCCGGTGCCACCGCCGTGCTGTTCGACGGCAACCCCGCGCACCCCTCGCCGGCGGTGCTGTTCGACATCGCACAGCGCGAGCGGCTCACCCTGCTGGGTGTGTCGGCGAAGTACATCGACTCGGTGCACAAGGCCGGCGTGCGCCCGGTCGACACCCACGACCTGTCCGCCCTGCGCACCGTGTGCAGCACCGGCTCGCCGCTCAGCGAGGAGGGCTTCCGCTGGGTGTACGAGGCGATGAAGCCCGACGTGCACCTCGCCTCGATCAGCGGTGGCACCGACCTGTGCGGCTGCTTCGTGGGCGGCGACCCCACCCGCCCGGTGTTCGCCGGCGAGATCCAGGGCCCCGCCCTCGGGATGGCCGTGGCCGTGTACTCGCCGGGCGGCGAGCCGGTCACCGAGCCCGGCCAGAAGGGCGAGCTGGTGTGCACCGAGCCATTCCCCAGCGTGCCCGTCGGCTTCTGGGGCGACGACGAGGCGGGCAGCAAGTTCCAGGCCGCCTACTTCGACCGCTTCCCCGGTGTGTGGGCGCACGGCGACTTCGCCTCGTGGACGCCGCGGGGCGGCATGGTGATTCACGGCCGCAGCGACGCCACCCTCAACGCCGGCGGCGTGCGCATCGGCACCGCCG
>CAYZFZ010000051.1:0-17877 GCA_964477795.1 uncultured Bifidobacterium sp. | reverse complement strand
CTCAGCGAGCATCTCACGGCGGACATCAGCGGCGACTCCACCCTGCTGGTGCAGGGCACCGCCGGCACCGCCGAGGAACAGCTGCGCTACGGCTGGAACTACGCCCGCCTGCTGGCGGAGGGGCCCAGTGTCGCCGCACTCGTGCCCAGCCCGATCTACCGGGCGATGGAGCTGGGCGCGATCGCCCGCGTGGAGGAGCTCACCCGCATGCCCAGCGACGTGCAGGACGCGCTGGTCACCGTTCTCAGTGAGAAGACCCTGCCGATCCCCGAGCTGGGGGGCGAGGTGCAGGCCGTCGGCGGCTTCAACGTCATCGCCACCGCCAACGACCGCGACCGCGGTGTCAACGATCTCTCGGCCGCCCTGCGCCGCCGTTTCAACACGGTGGTGCTGCCGCTGCCGGCCGACATCGAGGAGGAGGTTGCCATCGTCGAGCGGCGCGTCGGCGAGCTGGGCGCTGCCCTGCGGCTGCCGGCCGTGCCCGCCGCGGACGAGGAGATCCGCCGTGTCGTCACCATCTTCCGCGAGCTGCGCAGCGGTGTCACCGCCGACGGCCGGGTCAGCCTGAAGGTGCCCACCGGTTCGCTCTCCACCGCCGAGGCCATCTCGGTGGTCACCAACGGTGTCGCGCTCGCCGCCCACTTCGGCAACGGGCTGCTCGGCGCGGCCGACGTCGCGGCGGGCATCGTCGGCGCGGTGGTGAAGGATCCCGTGCACGACCAGATCGCCTGGCGCGAGTACCTGGAGGCGGTCGTGCGCGATCGCGCCGAGTGGGGCGAGTTCTACGACGCCTGCCGCGAGCTGTAGCGCGGCGATGGTTGTGCCATGACCGACGTTCGGCTGCTGGGCATCCGCCACCATGGGCCCGGTTCCGCGCGGTCGCTGCTGCGCGCGCTCGACGAGCTGCGGCCGACGGTGGTGCTCGTGGAGCTGCCGGCCGACTGCGAGACCGCGTTGGCGTGGGTGGGGCACGAGCAGCTGGTGCCACCCGTGGCGCTGCTCGGGTACGTGGTCGACCGTCCGCAGCGGGCAGCGTTCCTGCCCTTCGCCGAGTTCAGCCCGGAGTGGTGTGCGTTCACCTGGGCCCGCGCCCACGGTGTGCCGGTGAGGGCGATGGATCTGCCGCTGGCCACCTCGCTGGCCGCGCGCGATGCGGCGGATGGCGAGCTGAGGTTCGCGGAGCACCCGGTGGGCGACCCGCTCGCCGCGCTGGCCGCGGCCGCCGGCGACCCCGACCCCGAGCGCTGGTGGGACGACGTCGTGGAGCACCGTGGCGATGGCATGCCCGCGTTCGAGGCGGTGGCCGAGGCGATGTCGGCGGTGCGCGGCGGCTGGGAGGCCGCGTCGGCCGGTGAGGCGCAACGCGAGGCGTACATGCGCCAGACGCTGCGGGCGGCGCTGGCCGGCGGCCACGAGCGGGTGGCGGTCGTGTGCGGCGCGTGGCACGTGCCCGCGCTGGCCCAGCCGCTCCCGCCGTCGGCCGTGGACACCCGCACCCTGCGCGGGCTGCCGAAGGTGAAGGTCGGGGTGAGCTGGGTGCCGTGGACGCACCGCCGCCTGGCCGTGGCCACCGGTTACGGCGCGGGTGTGCGCAGCCCGGGCTGGTACGCGCAAATCTTTCGCCACCCTGGGCCGGCGGGCGTCAGCCGCTGGTTCGTCGGCGCGGCACGGTTGCTGCGCGACCGTGGCATGTCTGCCTCGCCGGATCATCTCATCGCCGCGACGCGCGCGGCGGGCGCGCTCGCTGCGTTGCGCCAGCGGCCGCGGCCGGGCCTGGCAGAGGTGCTCGACGCGGCCGACGCGGTGATGGCCGGCAGCACCGGCCTCGCCCTGATCGACCGCGAGCTGATCGTGGGCGACGCCATCGGTTCGGTGCCCGACGCCGCGCCGCAGGTTCCGTTGGCCCGCGACGTGGCCGCGCAGGCGCGCAAGGTGCGCCTGCAGCCCACGGCAGATGCACACACCGTCGAGCTCGACGTGCGCAAGCCCAACGGCCGCGCCCGCTCGGTGCTGCTGCATCGCATGCGGGCGCTGGGCGTGTCGTGGGGTGTCGTGGAGGAGGGTCGTGGCACCAGTGGCACGTTTCGGGAGACGTGGGCGCTGCGCTGGGAGCCCGAGCTCACCATCCGCGTGATCGAGCTGTCGGCCCACGGCACCACCGTGCAGGCGGCTGCCACGCACCGCCTGCTCGAGCGCGCACTAGCAGCCACCGCCCTTGCCGATCTCGTGCAGATCCTCGACGTCGCGCTGCTCGCCGACCTGCCTGATGTGGTGCAGCCGGTGGTGGCGAGTGTGGAGGCGCAGGCCGCGCACGACCCCGACGTGGTGCAGGTGATCGACACGCTCGGCCCGCTCGCCCGCGCGCTGCGCTACGGCGACGTGCGCGGCACCGACGCGTCGGCGCTACGCCGGGTGTTCGACGGCCTCGTCGTGCGTGTGCTGGCCGGCGCAGTGATGGCGTGCCGCTCGCTCGACGACGATGCAGCGGCGGCGATGGTCGAGCGGCTGGCCGCCGTGCAGGCGGCGCTCGCGCTCACCGATCACGGCGCCCGCCGGGGCGAGTGGCCGGCCGTGCTCACGCTCATCGCCGAGCGCAGCGATGTGCATGGGCTCGTCCAGGGGCGGGCCACGCGCCTGCTGCACGACGGCGGCGCGTGGAATCGGGCGCTGGTGGGCAACCGGGTGTCGCGGGCGCTGTCGGTGGGCACGCCTCCGGCGGTGGGCGCGTCGTTCGTCGAGGGGTTCGTCGCCGGCAGCGGCACCGTGCTGGTGCACGACCGAGAGCTGCTCGACGTCATCGATGGCTGGGTGTCCACGCTCGCGCCGGCCTCGTTCGTGTCCACGGTGCCGCTGCTCCGGCGCACGTTCGGGGCGTTCGAGCCGGCCGAGCGCCGCCAGCTGGGGATGCTGTTGGCGGATCTCGCGCCGGCCGCGCCTGCCGGCTTCGGCATCGGAGTCGACGGCGAGCGAGCTGCGGCCGCGCTGGTCACCGTTCGCCAGCTGCTGGGAGTCCAGCATGAGTGATTCGGTGAGCGATGTGCCCGGCCGCGTCAGCGCCGGCGAGCGGTCGCGCCGCTGGCGGATGGTGCTCGGCGGCACCGAGGACGGCGACACCAGCGGGCAGGGCGTCACCGGCCAGCAGCTCGACGGCGACGACGCGCGCATCGATGCCGCGCTGGCCGCCGTATACGACGCGAAGCCCGGCCGCCGTGGCGGTGGGTCGCGCAGCGGTGGGTTGGGTTCGTCGGCGCCGGCCGTCGCCCGCTGGCTGGGCGACATCCGCCGCTACTTCCCCTCGACGGTGGTGCAGGTGCTGCAGCGCGACGCGATCGATCGCTTGCATCTGCGCCAGCTGCTGCTGGAACCGGAGATGCTGCGGGCGGTCGAGCCTGATCTGCATCTCGCCACCTTGCTGGTGGAGCTCAACAAGCTGCTGCCCGACGCCACCCGCGCGACGGCTCGCCAGCTGGTCGCGCAGGTCGTCGAGCAGATCGAGCAGCGCCTGGCGTCGCGCACGAAGCAGGCGGTGCACGGTGCGCTCGCCCGCTCGCAGCGCACCCGGCGGCCGCGCCCCGGCGACATCGACTGGGGCCGCACCATCCACGCCAACCTGCGCCACTACCTGCCCGACCAGCATGCCGTGATCCCCGAGCGGCTGGTCGGCTACGGCCGCCGCCAACGCAGCCTGTCGCGCGACGTGATCGTCGCGATCGACCAGTCGGCCAGCATGGCCGACAGCGTCGTGTACGCGTCCGTGTTCGGGGCGGTGCTGGCGTCGATGCCGGCGCTGCGCACCCACGTCGTCGCCTTCGACACGGCAGTCGCCGACCTGACACCGCTGCTGCACGATCCGGTGGAGGTGCTCTTCGGGGTGCAGCTCGGTGGCGGCACCGACATCGCGCAGGCGATCGGGTACTGCCAGCAGCTGATCACCCGCCCGGCCGACACGGTGCTGGTGCTGGTGAGCGACCTGTTCGAGGGCGGCAACACGGCCCTGCTGCTGGATCGTCTGGCCGCGCTCGTGCAGGCCGGTGTGTGCGTGGTGGTGCTGCTCGCGCTCAGCGACGAGGGCGCGCCGGCGTACGACCATGTGCAGGCGGCCGCGTTCGCCGAGCTCGGCGTGCCCAGCCTGGCGTGCACGCCCGACGCGTTCCCCGATCTGCTGGCCGCGGCGCTGGAGGGTCGCGAGGTTGGGCGCTGGGCCAACGAGCACGGGCTGCACACGACGGCGGCCACGCCCGGCTGAAGCGGCGGCGCCCAGTAGCGTTCGTGGCGTGCACGCTGCGGTCCTGAGACAGCCCCGGCCGGTCGCCGAGTGCCCGCTGGAGCCGGCCGAGATGCCGGCGCCGCGGCTGGGCGACGGCGACGTGCTCGTGGAGGTGGAGGCGTGCGCGGTGTGCCGCACCGACCTGCAGCTGTGCGAGGGTGATCTCGTCGCCCAACGGTTGCCGCTGGTGCCCGGTCATCAGGTGATCGGGCGGGTCGTCGCGCTCGGCGCAGGGGTCGCCGGCGTGTCCGTCGGCGAGCGGGTGGGTGTCGCGTGGATCGGCTCCACGTGCGGTGAGTGCCGCTTCTGTACCTCCGGCCGCGAGAACCTGTGCGAGCGCGCAGCCTTCACCGGCTGGCATCGCGACGGCGGCTTCGCCGAGCAGATGGCCGTGCGCGCCGACTTCGTGCACGCCGTGCCCGAGGAGCTGGATGCCGCTGCGCTGGCGCCGCTGCTGTGCGGGGGTGCGATCGGGCTGCGCTCGCTGCACGTGTCGGGCATCCGGCCGGGTGGGCGCCTGGGGTTGTACGGCTTCGGTGCGTCGGCCACGTGTGCCATCCAGATCGCACGGCACTGGGGCTGCGAGGTGTTCGTGTGCACGCGATCCGAGCGCGAGCAGCAGCGCGCCCGGGCCATGGGTGCGGCGTGGGCCGGCTCGTACAGCGACCGCCCGCCCGTGCCGCTCGACGCCGCGGTCACCTTCGCCCCCGCAGGCTCGGTGGTGGTCGATGCGCTACGCGCGCTGGACCGCGGTGGCACGGTCGCGATCAACGCGATCCACCTCGACGGCATCCCGCCGTTCGACTACGAGCAGCTGTGGTGGGAGCGCCAGATCCGCAGCGTCGCCAACGTCACCCGCGCCGACGTCGCGGCGTTGCTGCGCCTGGCCGTCGAGATCCCGATCCGCACCGAGTACGAGACGTTCGAGCTGTCGCAGGTCAACATTGCCCTGCAACGCCTTGCCGCCGGCACCATCTCCGGCGCCGCCGTGCTGCGGATGCGCTGACGTGTCTCGACCAGCTCGAGATCGGGCTCCGACCGGTCGAACCTGCCGTCCGGCCCGATGATGTAGCCGTCCAGCGAAGTGCTCAGCGAGCATGTCACGGTGCTCAGATCGTCAGAAGGTCGACCTGGCAGCGAATGCCCGGCGCTCGTACGAGACGTGCATCGGCCGACACGAGCGGGCACGAGAGCCTACGTCGCAGGCCGTTGGCTCGTGATCGTCGAACTGGCAGCGCTGGTCACGGCTTCGCGTCGAACCTGAGGTACACGCCGTTGCCGAGACTGGCCGTGAGCGCAGTCGCCGAACCGACGCCGTCGATCTGGTGGATCTGTGTACCGACCGGCCACGTGCCGTCGCCGTCCTCGAGCCTCACGGTCTCGCAGGAGGCCACGCTGCTGGGAACGCGCTCGATCTCTCCGACGACGCTGCCGACGTCCGCCTCAGCAACTGTCGCATCGAAGCGTCGGTTCTCATACTCGATGCCGCCGAGCCGGAAGCGAGGCACCGGCTCGCACGAGATGACCGTGTCGGGCGCCGTGGCCGGCGTCAGCGTGTTGCAGCTCGCGCTCTCGCCGCACCGCTCGCGATCCGCCTGGTCCTGACTGCAGCCGACGAGCGTGAGGCAGGTCATCACCGCAGCGATGAGGGTGCATGCAGCGCGTCGCACGCCCAACTATGCCACGGCCCGTTGCACCAGTTGCACCAGTTGCTCGTGTCCGTGTCGCGTTCTTGACATCGGGGGCCGTGATCGGCGGGTGACGCGGACGGGTCCCGGAGCGATCAGGCGCGTGAGTGGATCTTCACCGTGCCGGCGGCGCCGTCTACCTCGACGGTGTCGCCTTCGTGGATGATGCGCGTGGCGTCGTGCACCAGCACCACACACGGGATGCCGAACTCGCGGGCGACGGTGGCCGCGTGGGAGAGCATGCCGCCGGTCTCGACGACGACCGCGGCCGCGGGGATGAACAGCGGGGTCCACGGGGTGTCGGTGAACGGGGCGACGAGGATGTCGCCGGAGACGATCTCGCGCTCGAACGCGGCCTCCGTGTTCAGGATCAGGCGCGCCGGCCCCACCGCGACACCGGCACTGACGCCCAACCCGGCGAGTGACGTGGTGTCGACCACCTTGGCGCGCTTGGTGGGGGAGGGCGCGCCCACCCATGCGTCGGGCAGCGTGTAGTCCTCAGCCTGCACGCGCTGTCGCTTGCGGCGGGTGATCGCGGCCTTGAGATCGGCAACGGGCTTGCCCTTCACCAGCGTGTCGACCTCGCGATAGGTGAGGTAGAGCATGTCGTCGGGCTGCTGGAGTTGGCCGGCGGCCACCAGCCCGTCGGCCACGGCCAGCAGCGGCGGCCGCATGCGGCGGGTGCCGAGCACCCACACCGCCTTGGTCAGCTCGCGCATCGCGGTGAAGCGCTGCGCCTGCACCAATGCCTCGTCGTACAGGGGGCGCAGCTCGGCGGGCAGCGCGGCGCGCACCGCCTTCTCCAACTTCGCCCGCGCTGCCGCTGCCGACTTCTGGTGAGCGGCGGGCGACTCGGACGGCTTGAGCGCCATCATCGAGCGCACCTGGGAGATGACGAACGTCGGGTCCTCACCCCAGTCGGCGACGGTGGGGTCGGCCTCGCCCTGCACGCGGAAGCCGTAGCGGTGGATGAACTCGTCGAACTCGTCGGCGAACGCCTCCCAGCCCTTGTCCGGCGGCGCGGCGAGGGCGGCGAGCACGTCGGCCGCGTCGCCGTCCTCGATCACCTTGCGCACGCTCGCGTACTTGCGGGCGACCTGCCCCAGGTCGTACAGGCGCAGCGCCGGCTTCGAGCTCTCCACGTTGCCGAGCCCGCTGCACAACCCGACGATCGCGTTCGGGTCGCCGCCGCCGGCAGCGATCAACCCGGCCAACCGCACCGACATCTCACCTGCAGCGGTCGACACGACGTAGTGGCGGTTGAGCAGCTCGAGCGTCGATGGCACCAGTTCGTGCAGCCGCTTCCACGCCGCCTTCAGCGGCAGTGCCCGGTCGAGCGCGGCCAGGTCGGAGAGCCGATCCGCGTAAAGCTCCTCCTGCACGGCCAGCGACTGGGCCTCGGCGGCTTCGCGTTGCCCGGTCGCCACCTCCATCGCCTCGGCGGTCTCCGCCGCTGGCGCGTCGACCAGGTAGCGAAGGGCATCGTCGCTGCCCTGGAAGAACTGGCCGGCCATGGCGGCGGCGATGTCGCGGTCGAGGCAGCTCATCGCCGCGACCGTGAAGCCGACGTTGAGTGTCAGCCTGCCGGTGGTGATGCCGAAGAAGTTGCCGACGGGCGGCTTGAAGACCTTCACCCGCTTGCCGGACGCGTACGCCCGCATCAGCTCCTTGAGGCTGCGATGGTCGAGCTCGTTGTAGAACGTCGCCGCGAACGGCGAGAGCACGCCGGGGATCACCTCCCCGCCGTTGGTCGTGGTCCACACGTCGTACCGAGGATTCGCCTCGGTGTCCCACTCCGTCCGAAATGCCCCCATGGCGCATTGTCGCGCGCCTCGAGGGAGCGGCCGGACGAATCCTGGTGGGGTCAGTCCTTCTGGGTGCCGACCTTGAGGTCCTTGAACGGCGACTTGCTGTCGATGCCGAGGTCCTTGGGCAGGCCCAGCACGCGCTCGCCGACGATGTTGCGCATCACCTCGTCGCTGCCGCCGGCGATGCGACCGCCGGGCGTGCCCAGGACGAGCGCGCTCCACGCGTACGTGCCCCACTCGCCGTTGTCGGCGATCAGCTTGGGGCCGAGCACCTTCGACACGAAGTCGCACAGGCGCAGCGAGTTGAGCGTGCCGGCGAGCTTGGCGATGCTCATCTCCGGCCCGGGCAGCTGGCCGGCTTTGATCTTGTCCATCGCCCGCTGGTTGTTGTAGCCGGCGACCTTCTGGTGGATGAGCAGGTTGGCCAGCTCGTTGCGGATCAGCGGGTCGGTGTCCAGCCCGAAGTGGCGCACCATCTCGATCACGCGGGTGTACATGTTGATCCCGCCGCCACCCCCGCCGCCCGCACCGATCGCGGCGCGCTCGTTCATCAGCGTGGTGAGCGCGACGTTCCAGCCGTTGTTCACGTCGCCGAGGCGGTGGTCGTCGCGGATGCGCACCTCGTTGAAGAACACCTCGTTGAAGCTGGCACCGCCCGTCATCTGGCGCAGCGGGCGCACCTCCACGCCGGGCGCGTGCATGTCGACGATGAAGCCGGTGAGGCCCTTGTGCTTGGGCTGGTCGACATCCGTGCGGGCGATCACCTCGCCGATGTCGCTGAACTGTGCGCCGGTGGTCCACACCTTCTGGCCGTTGAGCACCCACTCGTCGCCGTCGCGCTCGGCCTTCGTCTGCAGGCTGGCCAGGTCGCTGCCGGCGCCGGGCTCGCTGAACAGCTGGCAGCCGACGAGATCCGCCCGGTACATCTTCGTGAGGTACAGATCCTTGGCAGCGTCGCTGGCGTGGGCGAGGATCGTGGGCGCCACCATGCCGAGGCCGATGGTGAACGGGCTCTGGCTGGGGATGTCGTACTGCGCCTCGAGCCGCAGGTACGCACGCTCGTGGGCGTTGGTGAGGCCGGCGCCGCCGTACTGGGCGGGGCCGGTGATCCACCCGAAACCGGCATCGAACTTCGTGCGCCGCCACTCGCAGGCGCGGGCCACGTCGGCCAGCTCGGTCTCGCGGTCCTTCTCCTCGAAGACGGCCACCTTGTCGGGGCCCTCGCCCCACACGAACTTCTTCTCGGAATCCTTGCGCGGGGCGTTCGCCTCCAGGAACGAGCGGGCGTCCGCTTCGAACTGTTCCAACGTGATCTCAGCCATGGCCGCGAACCGTAGACGGAACCCGCCGCCGATCTCGATCCGTGCGCGCCGGCCGCGTGTGGCCACCCCGCCGGCAACCGAGTGGCGGCCCGCCGGGGCGGTTAACGTTTTGTCAATGCCCCGCCACCTTGTCGTCGCTGCTGCCCAGATGGGGCCGGTCCAGAAGGAGCACACCCGCGAGCAGGTGGTGCAACGCCTGATCGCGATGCTGCAGCAGGCGCACTCGATGGGCGCCGAGCTGGTGGTGTTCCCCGAGCTCGCACTCACTACGTTCTTCCCCCGCTGGTTCGTCGACGACATCGCCGAGGCCGACCACTACTACGAGCGCACCATGCCCAACGAGGCCACCCAGCCGCTCTTCGACGAGGCGAAGCGCCTCCGCGTCGGCTTCTGCCTCGGCTACGCCCACCTCGACGCGGCCGGCCACCGCTGGAACGTGCAGACGCTCGTCGAGCGCGACGGCAGCATCGTGGCCACCTACAAGAAGACGCACATCCCCGGCCACGAGCACCACGAGCCCGACCGCCCGTTCCAGCACGCCGAGCGCTACTACTTCGAGCCCAGCCCGGAGGGCTTCGGTGTGTGGAGGGCGTTCGGCGGCATCGTCGGCATGGCCATCTGCAACGACCGGCGCTGGCCCGAGACCTACCGCGAGATGGGCCTGCAGGGCGTCGAGCTGGTGCTCATCGGCTACAACACGCCCATCCACTATGTGCCCGACCCCAGCCAGGACATCCTGCAGGGCTTCCACAACTCGCTCGTGATGCAGAGCGGCGCGTACCAGAACGGCACCTGGGTGGTGGGCGTGGCCAAGGGTGGCGTGGAGGAGGGCGTGGACTCGCTCGGCCAGTCGATCATCGTCGCGCCCAGCGGCCAGATCGTCGCCCAGACGCTCACCACCGACGACGAGGTGATCGTCGCCCGCTGCGACCTCGACTGGTGCGAGCGCTACAAGGGCACCCTGTTCGACTTCGACCGCTACCGCCGGCCGGAGGTCTACGGCCGCATCACCGGCCAGCGCGGTGCCGTGCTGCCCGACTGACGATCGCCCACCGTGTCACTCACCCACGCCATCATCATCCTGTGCGCGGGAATGGGCGCGGGCACGATCAACACGATCGTCGGTTCCGGTTCGCTGATCACGTTCCCCACGCTCGTCGCACTCGGCTACCCACCGCTGCTGGCCAACGTGTCGAACAACATCGGTCTCGTGCCCGGCTCGCTCTCCGGCGCCTACGGCTACCGGCGCGAGCTGTCCGGCCAGGCAGGCCGGCTGCGCAAGCTGGTGCCCGCCTCCACGGTCGGTGCGCTCACCGGCTCCACCCTGCTGCTGACGATGCCCAGCGACGCGTTCGACAAGGTCGTCGTCGTCCTGATCGCGCTGGCACTCGTCCTGGTCGTCACCGGGCCCGCCATCTCCCGCCGGCTCGCTGCGCGGCGGGCGGCCGGTGGCGCCAGCCACCACGAGGTCACGCCGGTGCTCGTCGCGCTGGTCGCGGCCACCGGCGTCTACGGCGGCTACTTCGGGGCGGCGCAGGGCATCATCCTCACCGCTCTGCTGGGCATCTTCCTCGACGACCACCTGCAGCGGCTCAACGCGTGCAAGAACGTCCTGGCCATGACCGTGAACGCGGTCGCGGCGATCGTGTTCATCCTCACCACGGCCGTCGACTGGAAGGTCGTCGGCTGCATCGCGGCCGGCTCCACCATCGGCGGCCAACTCGGCGCCCGCTACGGCCGCCGCCTCGACCCGCGCGCCCTGCGCGCCCTGATCGTCGTGGTCGGCCTCACCGCCCTCGTCCGCCTGCTCTGAGCAGCACCTTCATCAGCGTTCGCACTTGCCGCAATCTTGACGCCTCTCCTCTATTGCGAGCCTTCGTTCAGGGTTAGCGTGCGCGGCATGGCCGACCCTGCCGAACGATCCGACTCGCGACCGCTGGCGGTTCCGTACTTGCCGCCGCGTCCGGTGCCGCCGCCGAGAGCTGTGGACGGGATGCCGCTGATGGGCTCGATGAGTTCCGACCAGCTCATCGACGTGGCGCCGCCGCCATCTCGACCGAGGACACGTACCCGGCGGCGCACGCTCGCCGTGCTGGTCGCGATCGGAGTCGTCGTCGGTGGCGTTGCTGCGGCTCTCGCTCTCCGGGGCTCCGACGACGCGGTTGCCGCCGAGTACTCACTGACGGCCGCTGCGCAGTCGGCGGAGTCGGCACAGAACGTCGCGTACGAGATGTCGATGGACATGGGCGAGGCCGGCTCGACCACCGCCACGGGCCGGATGGACGTGGAGAGAAGGCTGTTGGAAGCGGAGATGTCGATGCCCGCCCTCGGCGGCGAGATGGTGGACGTGATCTTCAACATGGCCACCGGGACGATGTACCTGGACACCGCTGCGTTCGAACAGCAGGGCATCGATGCGCCCACGCCGTGGCTCAGTTTCGACACGACGGTGATCCCCGCACTGCACGAGTTGATGCAGCAGGGCGTGACGAGCAACCCGCTCAGCGTGGCCCACGTGTTCGACAACGCGCAGTCGGTGGAGGATCTCGGCATCGAGGACTTCCGCGACCAACAGGTGAAGCACTACCACGTCACCGCCTCGACGGCGACGGCCTTGGCCGCCTTCCCCACCCTGCAGCAGCAGGTCGACGCCGCAGGAGGCGCGTTCCCGGCTGAGATGGAGTACGACGTGTACATCACCGGCGACTCCCAGCTGCGGCGGGTCACGTACGACATGGACATGGCCGGACAGACGATCAATGCCGACATCGTGTACACATCGGTCGGCACGATCGAACCGATCGAGCTGCCGCTCCCGGAGGACGTCACCGACATGACCGCGATGCTGATCGGCCGGGTCTGACCGCGCCCGACGGCAACACGCCGTTTTCTCCAGCGATCGCAATTGGGCTCGCGCTTTGACAAACTGTAAAGCGTGACGGTCGAGTTCATCCTCAACGGCGCGCCGGTCTCGGTGCGATCCGATCATCCACACTTGCTCGCCGCGCTGCGGGAGGAACTCGACGTCACATCTGCGAAGGACGGGTGCTCGCCGCAGGGTCAATGCGGTTGCTGCACCGTCATGATCGACGGCAAGGTGCAGATCTCCTGCACCTATGCCGTCGACAAGGTGGCCGGCCGCTCGGTCACCACGCTGGAGGGTGTCGCCGAGGAGGAACGAGCGAGCTACGCGAACGCGTTCGCCGCCTGCGGAGGCCTGCAGTGCGGCTACTGCATCCCCGGCATCGTCATGCGGGCCAAGGCGCAGATCGACAAGAAGGGCGCGGCGCTCGAGCGAGACGACATGGCTCGCCACCTCGGCGCTCACCTGTGCCGCTGCACCGGCTACGTGAAGGTGCTCGACGCCATCGAGGCCGTCGCCAAGGGCACGCCGGTCGACCCGGTGCTACCCGGCGGCATCGGCACCAGCGGCGCGAAGTACGAGGCGGCCGAGCTGGCCCTCGGCGACCGCGGCTACGTCGACGACATCCGCGTGCCCGGCATGCTGCACGGCGCGCTCCACCTCACCCAGCACGTGCGCGCGGAGATCCGCCGCATCGACACGTCCGCCGCGGCAGCCGCACCCGGTGTGGTGGCCGTGTTCACCGCCGCCGACATCCCCGGCGAGCAATACGTCGGCATCATCTACAAGGACTGGCCGGTGTTCATCGGCGAGGGCCAGCGCACGTCGTACGCGGGCGACGTGCTCGCGATCGTCGTGGCCGAGACGAAACAGCAGGCCCGGGCGGCGGCCAGGCTCATACAGGTCGAGTACGAGGTGCTGCGCCCGATCACCGACCCGGTGGCTGCCATCGACGACCCGGAGGTCGCGGTGTTCGGCACCAAGGACAACGTGCTGTCGGTCAGCGCCTACCAGCGTGGCGACGTGGAGTGCGCCCTCGCCGGCAGCACCCACGTCGTGCACGAGGTGTTCAACACGCAGCGCATCGAGCACGCGTTCCTGGAGCCGGAGAGCACGCTCGCCGTCCCGGACGGCAACGGCCACCTGCTGGTGTACTCGGGCGGGCAGGGAGTGTGGGACGACCGCGACCAGATCGCCGCGCTGCTCGGCGTGGGCACCGACGCCGTCACCGTCGAGCTGGTCTCCAACGGCGGTGCGTTCGGCGGCAAGGAGGACATGAGCAACCAGGGCCAGACCGCCCTGGCCGCATTCTTGCTGCAGCGGCCGGTGAAGTGCACCCTGTCGCGCGAGGAGAGCTTCCTGATCCACGCCAAACGGCACCCGATCCGCCTGGAGTACTGGGCCGGCTGCGACGCCGACGGGCACCTCACTGCGGTGAAGGTGCGCGGCGTCGGCGACAGCGGTTCGTACGCGAGCGTGGGCATGAAGGTGCTCGAGCGGGCGGCCGGCCACGCCAGCGGCCCGTACCGGGTGCCGAACATCGACGTCCAGTGCACGGCCGTGCGCACGAACAACCCGGTGTGCGGCGCGTTCCGCGGGTTCGGTGCCAACCAGGCGCAGTTCGCGATGGAGGGCGTGATGGACCGGCTGGCCGAGGCCGCCGGGCTGTCCGGTTGGGAGATGCGCAAGCGCAACGTGATCCACCCCGGCGAGGTGTGGGGCCCCGGGCAGATCATGGACGACGGCGCGGCCGGCGCGGAGGAGTGCCTCGACCGGGCCAAGCCGCACATCGACGCCGCGCTCGCGGCCGGCAAGGCCGTGGGCATGGGGCTGGGGCTGAAGAACTCCGGCCTCGGCAACGGGTTGCGCGAGGTGTGCGCGGCAGTCGTGCGGTTCCGGTCGCACGACGGTCGCGTGGAGGTGCGCCACGGTTTCACCGAGATGGGCCAGGGTGTGCACACGGTCGCGATGCAGACGGCCGTCACCGAGCTGGGCATCGATCCGTGCCGCATCGACGTCATCGTCGACACCACCCGCCAGCTCGGCTTCGGCCAGACCACCGGTTCGCGCGGCACGCTGATGGTCGCCGCCAGCGTGCAGAACGCGTGTGCCGTCGCCCGTGCCGCCGGCTGCGCGCCCGACGTCGACCACTACGCCGAGCACGTCGTCGACTGGACGCAGAAGCTGGGCGACCCTGCCGTCCCCAACCCCACCATCCACGCTGCGTTCGGCTTCGCCGCGCAGGTCGTGATCGCCGATCGGGCGACCGGCGCGATCGAGAAGGTGGTCGCCATCCACGATGTGGGCAAGGCCGTCAACCCGCGCCTGTGCGAAGGCCAGATCGAGGGCTCGGTGCACATGGGCCTGGGCTACGCGCTGACGGAGGACTTCCCCAGCGACGAGCGTGGCTTCCCCACGAACATGACGCTGCGCAGCCTGGGCATCCTGCGCCCGAAGGACGTGCCGCCGATCGAGGTGGAGCTGGTGGAGGTGCCCCAGCCGCGTTCGGCCTACGGCATCAAGGGCGTCGGCGAGATCGGCCTCGTGCCCACCAGCGGCGCGGTCGCGGCCGCGCTGCACATGGTGGACGGGGTGTGGCGCGACACGCTGCCGATGCGCCGCACCGTCGCTGACGACTGACAGTCGGGCCCCCGGGCCGCGTTCAGCCGCCCGATCTGAGACGGTCGAGCTCGGCTCGCAACCGATCGGCCTCGGCCTGCAGTTCCTCGGCTCTCGCGGTGGCAGCCGCAGCCACGGCCTGCGACTCATCGGCCCATGCGACGGCAGCCGCGGCCTCGGCCTGCAACTCATCGGCCCGTGCGGTGGCGTCGGCAGCACGCTGGCGCTCCTGCAGCAGCCAGCCGTACGGGTCGTCGTCGAGCGTCACCACCCGGCCACCCGGGCAGCACAGGCCCAGCCGGTCGCCGACGAGCGTGAAGTCAGGCCGCTCGGGACGCGCCACCGCACGCATCCGTGCTGACAGGCTTCCGGAAGCGTCCGGCCTGGGTGCCGTCCCGCCCCAGCGCAGAACTTCGGACGCGCGACGGCACGCATGTGTGCTGACAGGCTTCCGGAAGCACCGGGGTGGCGCTGTCAGGCGGCGCCGCGCAGCAGGCTGCGGCGCAGGGCCCACACGGCGCCGCCGAGGAACACCGCGGCAAAGCCGAGCAGTACGAGCAGGGGCACGGCGATGCCGGCGATGCCGTCGCCGTCGAAGATGAGGCGCTGCCACGCCGTCATCGCCCAGTACTGCGGCACGAGGTGGGCGACGCCGCGCATCGTCGGGCTGAACACCTCCAGCGGCACCATGCACCCACCGAGCGCGCCCATGACGATGCCGATCGGGGGAGTGATCGCGCCCACGCGGTCCTCGTTGCCGCCGAGCGCACCGACGATCAGGCCGGCGCCGGCACCGACGAGTGCGAACGCCACCACCAGCGCCGCTGCCGCGGCCGGTGCGCCCCAGTCGACATCGAACGCGATCCGCCCCACCGCGAGGATGAGCAGCGATTGCAGCAGGGCCACGATCACCCACGCGGCGAGCACGCCGGCGATGATCGTGCCGGAACCGCCCGGCCCGGCGAGCACACGGCGCAGCACACCGGTCCGCCGCATGCGCACCAGTGCGGCACCGCTGGCCATCGCGTTGATGAACACGAACAGCACCAGGTTCTGCGGCGCCACCAGCGAGAACCGGCTCAGCCCGGTGCGCTGCGCGCGGCCCACGTCCACCGTCGCCACGTCGATCGGGGGCAACGCGGCCGCCACGGCGACTGCGGTGCGCGTCGCTGTCTCGGCATCCACCCCGGTGACGTCGGCGGCGAAGCGTGCCGCATCGGCCGGCGCGAGCACGGTCGCGGCAGCGGAGAGGACGACGTCGTGCGCCAGCGACGCCGACTGCGAGTCCGGCAACGCCACGAACGTGATCGTCGCATCGCCGGCAGCGACCGCCGCGTCGAGGCCGGCCGGCAGCACCACCCCGGCGCTGACCGACTGCCGGCGCACCGCGCCACGCAGATCGTCGACGGAGTCGAAGGTCGTGACGCGCGTGCCGCTGGCGCCGTCCATCGACTGAAGGATCCGGTCGCCGGCGACCGAGCCAGGGGAGCCATCGACGACCCCGATCTCCACCCCGCCGTCGGACCCGAACGTGACGCCGATGATGACGATCACCACGACCGGCAGCACCGTCATGAAGAACAGCGCCGTGCGGTCGCGCACCAGGCGCAGCACCACGACCATGACGAACTGGCGGGCGGCGGTGAACGTGCTCATCGCACACCCCTGCGGTGGACGAGCAGCAGGCCCACCCCACCGAAGCTGAGGGCGAAGAGCAGGAGCACGACGAGCTGGTGGGCGACGTCGGGAATGCCGGCGCCGTCCGCAGCGATGCGCGTGAACGCATCGAGCGCCTGGCCGTTCGGCGTGAACGAGGCGGTGCGCTCGAGTGCCGCCGGCGCCTGACCCGGGCCGAGGAAGTTGCCGCCCAGCAGCGCCAGCGCGAACGCGACGGCCGAGGTGTAGCTGTCGGCCTGCTCCTCGGTGTGGGCGAGCCCGCAGACGAACGTCGCGACGCCTGCGACGGCGAGCACGGTCGCGACCATCGTGGCGACCACGGCCGGCGCGTTGCCCCACTCGGAGCCGAAGCCAAGGGTGGTGGCGGCCCACACGGTGACGAAGCCGCCGAGGCCGAGCAGGCTGACGGCGAGCACCTTGCCGGCGGCGATCGACGACAGTGGCGTGGACGTGGCGATGATCCGGGCGACGATGCCGCGCTTCTGCTCGACGACCAGGCTGCGCGCGGCGAACGCGACGGTGAAGAACAGGAACAGGATCGACATCGACGCGCCGAAGAAGGTTGCCGCCTTCACCGTGTTCCCGCCGGGTGCCTCGGTGACGATCGCCGCCGTGAGCGAGTCGGTCATCGATGCGATCTGCTCGTCGGACGGCATCGCCTCACCGAGCGCGACGACCGTTGCGGCCGCAGCACGGCGCGATGCCACGGAGACGGTGAACTGCTCGGCGACCGAGGCTGCGACCCCGGCAGAGACCTCTTTGCTCGGGTCGCGCAGCACGGTGACCGTTGCCGCCCGACCGGCCAGCACGGCGGGCCCGAAGCCGTCGGGCAGCAGGATCGCAGCGCCCAGTTCGTCGTCGTCGATCGCCGCGCTCGCGGCCGCCTGCGAGTCGTAGGCGACGAAGTCGACCGGACTGTCGTCGCCGTTGCTGTCCAGCACGCCGTCGACGAATCCGGCGGTGACCGTGCTGTGGTCGAGGTCGACGATGCCGATCCGGAGCGTGAACGAACTGGTGCCGGCGAACAGCACGCCGAACACCGAGGCGAGCGCGAGCGGGCCGACGAACGCGGTGAACAGCGCCGATCGGTTGCGCAACCGCCGGCGCAGCTCGATGCGCGCCACGAGCAGCGCGCGCATCAGTCGGCTCGATCCCGCAGGGCCTTGCCGGTGAGGTGCAGGAACACGGACTCGAGGTTCGGTTCGTGCACCTCGACGCCGGTGACGGCCATCCCCACGTCGACCGCGCAGGTGACGACCGCGGCCAGCACGGCAGCCCCGTCCGCAGCGCGCACCTCGGCGGTGTGGTCCGCCGCGGTGACGCCGGCGACACCCGCGACCGCACGCACACGCGTCGCGAACTCGTCGAGGTGGTCGTCGCCGCGCACCACGATCCGGTCGTGCTCACCGATCTGCGCGATCAGCTCGCGGCGCGTGCCTTCGGCTATCAGCCGCCCGTCGTCGATCACACCCACGCGGTCGCAGAGGCGCTCGGCCTCCTCCATGTAGTGCGTGGTGTACAGCACCGACAGCCCCGCGTTGCTGAGCTGCTCGATGCTCTCGAGGATCTGGTTGCGGCTCTGCGGGTCGACGCCGGCGGTCGGCTCGTCGAGCAACAAAAGTTGGGGCTTGTG
>CAYZFZ010000050.1:0-17942 GCA_964477795.1 uncultured Bifidobacterium sp. | reverse complement strand
ACCGGCGAGGGCCTCAGCAACCTCGACTACGCGTACATCGCGGTCGAGCTCGGCAAGAACCGCCTCGCCTCGGAGTGCCTCAACTGCTCGGCGCCCGACACCGGCAACATGGAGGTGCTCGAGCGCGTCGGCACCCCCGAGCAGAAGGCCCAGTGGCTGGAGCCGCTCCTTCGCGGAGAGATCCGCTCCGCCTACGTGATGACCGAGCCCGGCGTCATGTCGTCCGACGCGAAGCAGATCCAGACGTCGGCCGTGCTCGACGGCGACGAGTGGGTCATCAACGGCTCCAAGTTCTATGCCTCGGGTGCCGGCGACCCGCGCTGCAAGATCATGATCGTCATGGTGCGCACCAACCCAGATGCGGACACCTACAAGCAGCAGTCGCAGATCCTCGTCCCGAAGGACACACCCGGCGTGGAGATCGTCGAGGGGATGCAGGTGTTCGGCTCCGACGACGCACCGCACGGCCACATGCACATCCGCTTCCACGACGTACGCGTGCCGAAGGGCAACGTGCTGTGGGGCGAGGGCCGCGGCTTCGAGATCTCGCAGCTGCGCCTCGGCCCCGGCCGCATCCACCACTGCATGCGCAGCATCGGCAGCGCCGAGCGGGCGATCGAGATGATGGTCGACCGTGGCCTGTCGCGCGAGGGCTTCGGCAAGAAGCTGATCAACCTCGGCAAGAACATGGAGGTCATCTCCCGCTCGCGCATCGAGGTGGAGGCCATGCGCCTGATGGTGCTGCGGGCCGCGAAGGCGATGGACACACTGGGCAACGCCGAGGCGCGTGTGTGGGTCAGCGCCGTCAAGGCGATGGTGCCCGAGAAGTGCTGCGACATCATCGACGAGGCCATCCAGATGCACGGTGCCGCCGGCATCTCGCAGTGGTTCCCGCTGGCCGAGATGTGGCACAGCCAGCGCACCCTGCGCCTGGCCGACGGCCCCGACGAGGTGCACCACCAGGTGGTGGGCCGCGCCGAGGCGAAGAACCGGGAAGCGGATCGCGCGGCCGGGCTGGACACCGAGTTCCGCCCCGGAGGCCGCCTGTTCACCGGTCCGTAGGCCCGGGCAAGGGCTCGCGGCGGCGCCTCGCCGCTCGGCGAAACTGGCGCCGACTGCCGCGCACCTCGGTGCGACACTGGTGCCATGGACGATGGTGTGCGCGGGCGGAGCCGGCTGGTGGTGCTCACCGGTCTGCCCGGCAGCGGGAAGACGACGCTGGCGACGCAGCTGGCGGCGGCGATGCCGGCCGCGCGGATGTGCCCGGACGACTGGATGATGTCGGCCGGGATCGATCTGTGGGACGCATCGGCCCGCGCCCGGATCGAGGACTTCCAGTTCCAGCTGGCGCTCGACCTCCTCCGCGAGGGCGGCGACGTGATCATCGAGTGGGGTGTGTGGTCGCGCCAGGAGCGCGACACAGTGCGCGACGCCGCCCGCGCGGCCGGCGCGCTGGTGGAGCTGAGGTGGTTGCAGGCGCCGCTCGACGAGCTCTGGCGGCGTCTCGTCGACCGCGACCTCGAGGGGCGCTGGGGCTCGCGGTCGATCACCCGCGCGGAGCTGGAGGCGTGGTGGGCCGTGTACGAGCGGCCGACGGCCGAGGAGTTGGGCACCTACGACGACCCGTGGGCGCCACCGCCGGGCTGACCGCCGGGCACGGCAGCACCGGTCGCTCGGCGGACGACCGCGCCCGGCGTTCCCGGCCTGCGGCGTAGGCTCGCGAGATGGCCGAGATCGAACGCACCGACGACGAGTGGCGCGCACTGCTCACCCCTGCCCAGTACCACGTACTGCGTGAAGCCGGCACCGAGCGCGCCTTCACCGGCGCGTACGTGGACGAGCATTCCGACGGCACGTACCTGTGCGCGGCGTGCGGCGCCGAGCTGTTCGACTCCACCACGAAGTTCGACTCGGGCTGTGGTTGGCCCAGCTTCTTCCAGGCCAAGGACGACGAGGCCGTGGAGTTGCTGGTCGACCGCAGCCACGGGATGGTGCGCACCGAGGTGCGCTGCCGCCGTTGCGGCTCGCACCTCGGTCACGTCTTCCCCGACGGCCCGGCGCCCACCGGCGACCGCTACTGCATGAACAGCATCTCGCTGCAGCTGTCGCCCCCGGACCCACACCCCTGAGAGCGTGTGTCAGCCGCGTCGAACGCGGGTCAGTCGTCGGCGTCGGAGGTGTCGGCGTTGCCGGTGAGGTCCTCGACGTGCAACTCGATGCCGAGGTCGTGGGTGACGGCCCCTACGGCGTCGAGGACGGCGTCGATGTCGACATCGAGCGGCACGACGAGCTGTGCCGTGATCTCGAACTGGCTGACTTCGCCGGATGTGTCGATGACGGTGCCGAGCCGCGAGATGCTGATGCCGAACTCGCTGATCGTTGCCGAGATCTGATGGACCACGCCCGGCCGGTCGTCACCGGTGAAGCGCAGCCGAACCGTCTGAGCAGGCGGAGCGTCGAACGGTCCTTCGATCTGCTCTGCCGTGATGTGCAGCCCCTGCTGGCGAAGGATGAGCAGGTTCGCCAACAACGCGTCGGCGCTGTCGTCGTCGACGTCGACCACGACGACACCCGCGAAGGTGCCGGAGATCTCGGCCAACTCGCTGTGCTTCCAGTTGGCCTCGTGGAACCGCACGACGTCGGCCAGTTCGGCGACCACGCCTGCCCGGTCGCGCCCGATGATGGTCAGCACCAGCTCGATCATGTCGCCACTATGGCACGGTCGGTCTCCGTTCGGCCCGCCCTGACCGGACTGGCGTGCGGAGCGGCGGCTCAGTAGCGGACGCGGGAGAAGACCTCGCGCACCAGCGGCTCGAAGTGCTCGAGCGGCTCGGTGGGGCCGGCGGGGTCGAACGCGACCTGGTCCCAGTCGTCGGTGAACTGCTCGCACAGGGCGAACCACGGCTCGTCGCGGTACTGCTCGCGCAGATCCGTGGGCAGGCCGAAGTGGTTGTAGTAGTGGCGGCCCTGGAAGTCCTGGTGGTGCTTGATCGTGGAGTACACGTCGGGCCGCACGTACGGCTTCAGCATCTCCGCCGCGATCGCCCCGTGGTTGGGCACGCTGACGGCCTTGCCGATGTCGTGGCAGAGCGAGGCGACGATCACCTCGTCGTCGGCACCTGCCCGCTCTGCGAGCGTCGCGGTCTGCAGGCAGTGGGTGAGCTGGTCGGTGGCGAAGCCGTCGGTGACGTCGGCGAGCGAGCGCAGCAGGAGCAGGATGCGCTCGGCGACGCGCGGCTGGTTGCGGCGCGTCTCCTCGCCGATCGCGGCCCATTGCTCGGCGGTGGACTCGTCCATGCGGGTGAAGTGTCCAGTTGTGGTGGCCATCGGCCCATTGTGGCAGCCGGTGGCGCTTCGCTTCGCCGCGGATGCGGCCGAGGGTGAATGCTCTCCCGATGGACTTCGACCTGCCGCAGGATCTGCTGGACCTTCTCGCCGAGCTCGACGTGTTCATCGAGCGGGTGATCAAGCCGCTGGAGCAGCAGGACGACAACACCCGCTTCTTCGACCACCGTCGCGAGGACGCGCGCACCGACTGGGAGCGACAGGGGCTGCCCAACGCGGAGTGGGAGGCGCTGCTGCACACGGCCAAGCGCCTGGCCGACGAGGCCGGCTTCTACCGCTACCCGCTGGCGGAGGAGTACGGCGGCCGCAACGGCACGAACCTGGGCATGGCCGTCATCCGCGAGCACCTGGCCCGCAAGGGGCTCGGTCTGCACAACGACCTGCAGAACGAGCACAGCATCGTCGGCAACAACGTCGGGCTGCTGCTGATGATCGCCTACGGCACCGACGAGCAGAAGGCCGACTGGATCCAGCCGCTGGCAGAGGGCACGCGCGGCTTCGCGTTCGGCATCACCGAGCCGAACCACGGCAGCGACGCGACGCACATGGAGACCACGGCGGTGCGCGACGGCGACGAGTGGATCATCAACGGCGAGAAGACCTGGAACACCGGCATCCACCACGCGCAGTACGACATGATCATGGCGCGCACCAGCGGCAAGGCCGGCGACGGTGGCGGCATCACCGCCTTCCTCGTCCCTTCCCAGGCGCCTGGCTTCGAGGTCGTCGAGTACCTGTGGACGTTCAACATGCCCACGGATCACGCCCATGTGCGCCTCACCGACGTGCGTGTGCCGCACAGCGCGATCTTCGGCGGCGAGGGCAAGGGCCTGCAGGTGGTGCAGCACTTCTTCAACGAGAACCGCATCCGCCAGGCCGCGTCATCGCTGGGCGCGGCGCAGTTCTGCATCGACGAGTCGGTGAAGTACGCCCAGGAGCGCAAGCCGTTCGGCAAGCCGCTGGCCACGAACCAGGGCATCCAGTTCCCGCTCGTCGAGCTGCACACCCAGTGCGAGATGCTGCGCGCGCTGATCCACAAGACCGCGTGGCACATGGACCGCGACGGTGCGTTCAGCCAGAGCGACAAGGTGAGCATGTGCAACTACTGGGCCAACAGGCTGTGCTGCGACGCCGCCGATCGGGCGATGCAGGTGCACGGCGGCATGGGCTACTCGCGACACAAGCCCTTCGAGCACATCTACCGCCACCACCGCCGGTACCGCATCACCGAGGGCGCCGAGGAGATCCAGATGCGCCGGGTGGCCGGCTACATGTTCGGTTTCATGAACCAGCGGGCACCCAAGGGCGTCTCCGAGGGCTGACGGTGCAGCGATGACGACGACCCCCGACGCCGCCTCCTCGCCCAGCCCTTTCGTTTCGGGTGTCGCGCCGATCACGGAGACCGACGAGCAGATCGCCGCGGCCCTGGAGCAGGCCGAGCTGGCGCCCCTGCTGCCGGCGATCGCGTACCTCACCGGCGACCTGTCGCTGCTGCGCGCGGATCTGCGCCCCGACGCACTCATGCTCAGCCTGCCCTTCAGCGGCTACACCGACGCGCAGCAGGCCGAGATCCGCTCGCTCGCGCTGGCAGCGCTGATCGCCTACCGCGACGGCGGGTGCGTGCCCGCGGCGGCACCCTCCGACGCCGACCTGCTGTCGATGATGGAGCACACCGTCGGCGGCACGGGCATGGCCGAGTACCTGCCGTTGCTGGAGGAGGAGCTGGCCTACAAGGGCGAGGATCGCCGCGCGCCAGGCTGGCGCGCCGGCGAGCTGCGGCCCGGCACCGATGTGTCCGTCGTGATCATCGGCGCCGGCATGTCGGGCATCCTCGCCGGGCACCGGCTGCAGCAGGCGGGCGTGCCGTTCACCATCCTCGACAAGAACGACGACGTCGGCGGCACCTGGTACGAGGCCGCGTACCCCGGGTGCCGGGTCGACAACCCGAACCACAACTACAGCTACTCGTTCGCCCAGCGCCACGACTGGCCGTTCCACTACAGCTCGCAGGACGTGCTGCACGACTACTTCCGCGAGTGCGCGGTTGCGTTCGACGTGCGCCGGCACGTGCAGTTCGGTTGCACGGTTCGGCGTTCGGTGTGGCACGACCGCGACCAGACGTGGACGGTGGAATACACGGATGCGGCTGGCAGCGAGCGCACGATCACCGCGCCGATCGTTGTCAGCGCGGTCGGGCAGCTCAACCGGCCCAAGTTCCCGACGGAGATCGAGGGCTTCGGCAGCTTCGCCGGCGAGACGATGCACTCGGCGCAATGGCGCCACGACCTGCCGCTGGAGGGCAAGCGGGTCGTGTGCATCGGCACCGGCGCGAGCGCACTGCAGTTCCTGCCCCACGTGGCCGAGCAGGCGGGCAGCCTGGTGATCACACAGCGCACGCCGCCGTGGCTGGCGCCCACGCCCGACTACCACGATCCGGTGCCGGCAGGCCTCACCTGGCTCTACGGCCACGTGCCCAGCTACAGCGAGTTCAACCGCTTCTCGATCTTCTGGCGGATGGGCGACGGCACGCTCGACGCCGTGCGCGTCGACCCGGCGTGGGAGAGCGACGGCAGCTCGGTGAACATGCTCAGCGAGTTCACCCGCCAGATGCTCGTCGAGTACTTCAAGGCCGAGTTCGCCGACCGCCCCGACCTCCTCGAGCAGGTGGTGCCCCGCTACCCGATCGGCGCCAAGCGGATGGTGCGCGACAACGGGGTGTGGGCGCGCACGCTCAAGCGGCACAACGTGCGGCTGGCCACCGACCCGATCGCCCGCATCACCCCGGCCGGCGTGGAGATGGCCGACGGCACCGTGCACGAGGCCGACGTGCTGCTCTACGGCACCGGCTACGAGGCCTCCAAGTTCCTCACGCCGATGACGGTGAAGGGTCGTGGCGGCGTCGACCTGCACGAGCGGTGGGCCGGCGACGCCCGCGCCTACCTCGGCGTGACCATCCCGGAGTTTCCGAACTTCTTCTGCCTGTACGGCCCGAACACGAACATCGTGATCAACGGCAGCATCATCTACTTCAGCGAGTGCGGAGTGCGCTACATCCTCAACCTCGTCGAGCTGCTGCTGGCCAACGATGCGTCGTCGATCGAGGTGCGCGCCGACGTGCACGACGAGTACAACCGGCGCGTCGACGCGGAGAACGCGGGCATGGCGTGGGGTTGGAGCTCGGTGAACAGCTGGTACAAGAACGACCTCGGACGCGTCTCGCAGAACTGGCCCTTCACCCTGCTGGAGTACTGGCAGCGCACGAAGCAGATCGACCCCGCGGAGTACGTGCTGCGGTAGCGATCACAACGCGCCGGCAGCCTGCAGCCGCTGCACGATCTGGAGCCTGATCGTCGCTGCCGCGGCGTCGACGGCCTCGTCGGTGGGCTGGAAGGCGTAGGGGTTGGGGGTGCTCCAGCCGCTGTCGTTCCATGCCCCCCACAGCCAGAACTCGAGCACCACCCGGCCGTGGCGTTCGAACCGGCTGAGGTACGAGAGCGTGGTGGAGTAGTCGACGCCGTCGAGCGAGCCGGACACGTACTCGTCGGCAACCGTCCGCACCAGCTCGTCGGCGTCGGCGGTGTCCTCACGGAACCCCCCGCTGCCCTCGGCGATGTGCCACACGAAGTCGTCCGCGACCGACTCGTCGAACAGGTCCATCTCGGCTTCGGTCGTGTCGTACTGCACCGGATCGGTCATGCACGAGTTCGCGGCTTGCTCGGTCGTGGCGACGAACGACGTGGCCGCTTGCTCGGTCGGGAAGGCGAACACGTCGACACCTACCCAGCCGCCTCCCTCCAGATCCCAGGTGGGCCCGGCGATCATGGCGCTGCTGCCGGCGGCCAGCGCCCTTGCTGCAGCGTTGTCTCCTCCGCAGAAGCCGTAACCGGCGCCGCTCTGCGCCGGCAGATCGGTCTGCGACTCGGAGTACTGCGTCCAGCTCGCGGGTACGTCGTCGCCGGCCGGCATGGCTGCGACCAGCACGTCGGCGGTAGCCCCGGCGACGATCGTCGTCGCCGGTGCCGCGGTGGTGGGTGCCGCGGTGGTGGGCGGCAGTGTGGTCGGCACCGTGGTGGGGGCGAGGGTCGTGGCCGGTGTGGTCGTCGTCGTCGCCGCGACGGTGGTGGGCGGCAGCGAGGTGGCCACCGAGGAGGGCGCGGCAACGGTTCCCTTCGAGTCGTCGTCGCCGCCGAGCACCAGCACGCCGGCGACGCCGAGCACCACCACGCCCGCGATCGCCGCGCCGATCAGCAGGTTGCGGCGCCGGGCGCCGGGCGCAGGGGTCGCAGAGACCGGAAGAGCGGTCGTTGCGCCCAGCGCTGCGCCGGGGGCTCCCCACGCGGGTGAGGGCGCCATCGGCGGCGGGCCGGTGGGTGCGGCCATCGTCGGCGGAGGGATCGTGGGTGCCGGGCTGGTGGGCGCGTTCGTCGGTATCGGCGCCGGCGCCGGCAACGGATCGAACCCGGCGATGCCGTGGTCCGACACGTTCGCTGTCCACTCGCTGCCGTCCCACCAGCGCAGCTCATGCCGCTGGGTGGGGTCTGGTTGCCACGAACCGCCGTTCATGATCGTGCTCCGTCCTCGGGGGTGCCGCGGCGACATCGTCGCGGGAGCGCCCGCCACCACCCTTGTACCGCCCGCGCCCTCGCCGGTGGCAGAGGCGATGGGCCCCTCACTACTCTGAGCGGATGCTTCGGAACGTCCTGCTCGTCGTGCACATCGCTGCGGTCGCCGCGTGGCTGGGTGGCAACTTCAGCCAGTTCTTCCTGCTGCCGCAGATGGCCCGCACCGGCGGCGGCACCGCCACCGCCTGGTTCGAGGCGACGGCTCGGATGGCGCGACGCTACTACAACGCGGCCGGCACCCTGCTGGCGATCTCCGGGGTGCTCCTGCTGCTGCACTCGGATGGTGGCTACCACTGGTCGTCGGGGTTCGTGATCGTCGGCATCGCGGTCGTCGTGATCGGCGGCCTCACCGGGGTGGCGTTCTTCGCGCCCGACGCCGACCGCCTTGCCGCCGCCAGCAGGGCGGGCGCGGCTGTGCGCATCCGCCGCTTCCTGCTGGTCCTGTGCGTGGACACCACGCTGGTGCTCACCGCCGTGCTGGCGATGGTCGCCAAGTGGCGCATCTGACGCGATGTTTCGGGGTCTCTCGCTCGCTGCGCTCGCTCCGTTCCCCCGATGAAGTTGGTCCGCCGCGGGAGGGCCCAATGCCGAACGATCGACCGGCAGTGCCGGATCGATTCGAGTGGGGGCTCCGGCGGAGCCTCTGCCCCCACACCCCGCCGAGCATCGTCGACCCGGATGCCCGCCAGGGCATGGCCGTCTGACCGCGCATCTGACCGCGCACGTCATCGTGGTGGGCTAACGTTTCCTGAACGGCGAATCAGTCGCCGTGTCTCGTGGGGGAGCGCCGATGGGGGAACAACGGCAGGGTGGAGGGCGCATCGAGCTCCGCTCGTTGTCGAAGTGGTACGGCGACCAGCACGTGCTCGACGCCATCGACCTGGTGATCGAGCCGGGTGAGTTCTTCTCGCTGCTCGGTCCTTCCGGCTGCGGGAAGACCACGACGCTGCGCCTGATCGGAGGCTTCGAGGACATCGAGCACGGCTCGGTCACGATCGACGGGGCCGACATGCGTGGCGTGCAGCCCGAGCGGCGCCCCGTGAACACCGTCTTCCAGAGCTACGCCCTGTTCCCGCACAAGTCCGTCGCTGACAACGTTGCCTTCGGCCTGCGCTTCCAGGACTGCACCAAGACCGAGACCACCCGCCGGGTCAACGAAGCGCTGGAGCTGGTGCGGCTGCAGGGTCTGGAGGGTCGCAAGCCTCACCAGCTCTCCGGTGGCCAGCAGCAGCGCGTCGCGCTGGCGCGCTCGCTAGTGCTGCGGCCGAAGGTGCTGCTGCTCGACGAGCCCCTCGGTGCGCTCGACGCCAAGCTGCGCCGGGTGTTGCAGGTGGAGCTGCGCTCCCTGCACCGCGAGGTCGGCATCACGTTCGTGTACGTCACCCACGATCAGGAGGAGGCGCTCACGATGAGCGATCGCCTGGCGGTGATGAACACCGGTCGCATCGAGCAGGTGGGTGCCCCGCGTGAGGTGTACGACGAGCCGGCCAACCGGTACGTGGCCGACTTCCTCGGCCTCGCCAACCTGCTGCCCGCCCATGCCGACGATCGCGGCGTGTCGGTGCTGGGAGCGCACGTGCCGGTGAGCGCGCAGGGTGTGACGGGCGATTGCACCGTGCTGGTCCGCCCCGAGCGGTTGCAGCTCGTGCAGCCAGCGGAGGGGATGCTGCGGGCACAGGTGCAGCACGTCGTGTTCGCCGGTGCCGCCACACATGTCCACTTGCAGATCGCCGACCGGCAGCTGCAGGCGGTGGTGCCCAACGACGGCTCCGCGCTCGCAGCCGCGGAAGGCGGCGAGGTGGGGTTGGTGCTGCAGCCGGAGGCCCTGCGGGTGCTCGCCGGCTGAACCGGTACGCTCGGGCGGCTGCGGGGGACCCACCCCGCACGAAGACGAAGGGAACGTGAGATGTCGTTCGGCAGTGTTGCGGTGCTCGGGCTGGGGAAGGTGGGCCTGCTGGCCGCGACGTTCCTCGACGAAGCCGGCTTCGAGGTCATCGGCATCGATCAGCGGCCGGCCCGCCAGCAGACGCCGTTCCCCACGAAGGTGTGCGACATCGCCGATCTCGCCGTGTTGCACGACGAGCTGAGCCAGGTGGAGGCCGTGCTGTCGTGCCTGCCGTACCACCTGAACCGCTCGATCGCAGCGACGGCCCACTCGCTGGGCATCCACTACTTCGACCTCACCGAGGACGTGGGTACCACGCAGACGATCGTGGAGCTGAGCGAGACGTCAGCCGGCGTGATGGCCCCGCAGTGCGGCCTCGCCCCCGGCTTCGTTGCCATCGTCGCTGCCTCGCAGATCGAGTCGTTCGACGTGTGCCGTTCGGTGCGCATGCGTGTCGGCGCGCTGCCGCAACACCCCACCGGGCTGCTCGGCTACGCGTTCAACTGGTCGCCCGAAGGTGTGGTCAACGAGTACCTCAACGACTGCGAGGTGCTGGAGGAAGGTGTGCGCAAGTGGGTGTCGGCGATGGAGTGGCGCGAGACGCTCTACATCCACGGCACCCAGCTGGAGGCGTTCACCACCTCCGGTGGGCTGGGCACCATGTGCGACAGCTACGAGGGTCGGGTCGCCAACATCGACTACAAGACCATCCGCTACCCGGGCCACATGGACCTGATGAACTTCTTCTTCCACGAGCTGCTGATGCGCGAGCGGCGCGGTCTCGCCGGCGAGATCCTCACCAATGCGAAGCCGCCGGTCAACGACGACGTCGTGTTCGTGCACGTGTCGTCGGAGGGCCACGTCGACGGTCAGCTGCGCCGCGTGGAGTTCGTGCGCGCGTACAAGCCGAAGCTCGTGGGTGGGCACATGAACACCGCCATCGCGTGGACCACTGCCGGCTCGGTCGCCGCCGTCATCGAGATGGTGCGCAAGGGCGACCTGCCGCGCCGGGGCCTGCTCAAGCAGGAGCACGTGCCGTTCTCCGCCTTCCTGGCCACGCCCACGGGCCGCCTGTTCGCGGAGTGACGCAGCCCGGCCGCTGCGCGAGTGGCGAGTGCTCCGGCCACGAACGTTCGCCTGCTGGTGGGGGTGGTGTGGAGGGCAGCTGGGCCGGCCGAAGGCCGTCCATGTCATTCGACCGACAGGAGTGAGCGAGCGCAACGAGCGAACGATGGAGGCCGAAGCACTAGTGGGCGCGGCGGGCGGCGAGGTAGTGCTGGGTGAAGGCGATCACGAAGGCGTCCTTGGCAGTGAGCACGCCGTGGTCGAAGGCCCGTGACGACACACCCTGGTGCACCCGTTCGCAGACCACGTTGTCCTGGGCGGCGACGAGCTCGTTGAACTCGACGACCGGCGTGGGGTCGAAGCCGGCGGCGGCGATCGTGGCCGGGGCGAACATGAACTCCATCGTCATGGTGGTGAGGTTCGGGCCCTTCGGGAACAGGGTGCTGACGATCGCGCAGGTGCCGGTGACGTCGATGAAGCCGTTGGGGAAGATCGTGCCGCCGTAGTAGCTCTGCGCGTCGATGCCGCCGATGCCCGGGAGCAGTGGGAGGGTGGTGGCCGCGGCAGCCATGCTGTGGCCGCGGGCGAGCGCGACGCCGCCGTCGTCGCGGCTGTGGTCGGTGACCCAGCCGGTGCGGTACAGCGGTACCAGCTCCACGAGCTCGGGATGCACCCGCGTGCAGTGCAGGCACTCCTGGTAGTTCTCCACGACGATCTTCCAGTTGGCCTGGATGTCGCAGGACGTGGTGACCGCCACCTGCAGGTCGCCGAAGCGGTAGCGCTCGAGCGCCATGAGCTCCGCGCAATGCGTGGACATCCACTGCTCGAACGGCGGAGGGTCGGCGGCGACGCTGACGAACACGAACCCCTGCCACTCGCGCACGTGGTAGCCCCACAGCGGCAGCGTGGCCTTGTCGACCTCGGTGTCGTCGAGGTGCGGCGTCGCGATCAGCCGCCCGTCGAGCGCGTACGTCCACGCGTGGTACGGGCACATCAGCGAACCCTGGCCGGTGTCGGAGTGCTGGTCGCACAGGCGGGCACCGCGATGGCGGCAGACGTTGGCGAGCGCGTGCAGCCGGCCGCCCAGGTCGCGGGTGAGCAGCACGCTCTCGCCGGCCAGCTCGACCACGGTGCGGTTGCCCGGTTGCAGCCGGTCGGCGCGGGCGGCGAGCATCCAGCCGCCGTGGAAGATGCGTTGACGCTCCAGCTCGTACACCTCGTCGGAGAGGTAGTCGGGCCTGGTGAGTGTGCGGGTGTCGTGCGGCAGATCGTGTGCCATGAGAGTGCGCTCCCTTGTTTCCCCTGTGCCACCTTAGCCCATCGTCGTGGAAGGCTGAACGGCCGATCAGGAACCGAGCCGGCGTGCGCGGTGGGTGGGCTAGATTCCTCCACATGGGCTTCGCGAACGACGTGTCCCTCGATGATCTCATCCGCCAGGAGGAGGACGTCTTCCTCGGACGCATGACCAAGACCGCCGAGCTGTGGCAGCGTGCGCAGCGCTCGATGCCGGGAGGCGTGTGCCCCAGCTGGGCCAGCTCGCGGCCGCTGCCCGTCTGGGTCAGCCACGGCGACGGGGCGTCGGTGTGGGACGTCGACGGCAACCGCTACTCCGACATGCACGGCGGCTACGGCGTCAACGTCGTCGGCCACGCGAACCCGGCGGTGGTGCGCGCGGTGCAGGCCCGTGTCGCGCTCGGTACCCACTTCGCGCAGCCCACGGAGGACTCGATCGTCGTCGCGGAGGCGCTCGCCGAGCGCTTCGGTCTTCCGATGTGGCGCTTCGGCAACTCTGGCACCGAGGCGACGATGGATGCGTTCCACCTGATGCGTGCGATCACCGGTCGCAAGCTGGTCGTCAAGATCGAGGGCACCTACCACGGCCACCACGATTCGACGATGGTGTCGATCTTCCGGTCGGAGGATCAGCTGGGCCCACTGCACGAGCCGCACCGCGTGCCCGGCCCCGGCATCGCACAGGAGATGGCGGATCTGCTGCGCATCGTGCCGTACAACGACCTGCCCGCGCTCGAGCGCGTGCTGGCCCGCCACCGCGGCGAGATCGCGGGCATGATCCTCGAGCCGATGATGATGAACGCGGGCATCATCCCGCCGCAGCCCGGCTACCTGCAGGGCGTGCGCGACCTCACGCGGGAGTACGGCGTGCTGCTCGCCTTCGACGAGGTCAAAACTGGCCTCGTGGTCGACTGGGGTGGCGCCACCCGCTTGTTCGGCGTCACCCCCGACATCGTCTGCCTGGCCAAGGCGCTCGGCGGTGGGCTCCCGTGCGGCGCCATCGGCGGAACCGAGGAGGTGATGTCGGCCATCACCGACGGCGTGTACGACCAGATCGGCACGTTCAACGGCAACCCGCTGACGATGGCCGCGGCGCGCGCCACGCTCACCGAGGTGCTCACCCCGGAGGTGTACACGCGGGCGGAGGCGCTGGGTGAGCGCATGCTCGCCGGCTCCGTGGCCGCGCTTGCGGCTCACGGGCAGCCGTCGTACGGCAAGGTGCACGGCTTCAAGGGGTCGGTGGTGTTCCACGACCGCCCGGCGCGCAACTACCGCGAGTTCCTCGCCATCTCCACGGCTGTCAGCCACCTGCACTTCCTCGTGCAGTTCAACGGTGGCGTGTTCCTGCCGCCGTGGGGGAAGAGCGAGTCGTGGACGCTCAGCGTCGCCCACGGCGACGACGACGGCGATCGCTACATCGCCAACGTCGCTCGCCTCGCGGAGATGGTGGCCGGTGTGGGCGACCGCGCCTCCGACCTGTTCGCCGCTGGCAGCTTCAACTGATGGTCGCGCTGCAGCACGTCGGCAAGGACGACGGTGTGGAGGCGGTGCTGGCCGCCCTCGCCGCCGACGGTGCCGTGATCGTGCGCGACTTCCTCGGTGCAGCCACGCTGCAGGCGTTTCGCGACGACATGGAGGCGCACGCCTCCGGGCACCGTGCCGGCAGCGTCGCCGACAGTGAGGTGGTGCGCCGGTTCTGGGGTGCGAACACGAAGCGGTTCACCCGGCTGGCGCACCGCAGCGCGTCGTTCGTGGAGATCCTCACCGACCCGCTCTACCTGGCCGTCGCCGACGCCGTGCTGCTGCCCCACGCCAGCGACTACTGGATGAACACCGGCCAGATGATGATCATCGGCCCGGGGGAGCGGGCGCAGTGGATCCACCGCGACGCGGAGAACTGGCCGACGATGTGCCGGCCGGACGGCTTCGAGGTGACGCTCAGCTGCCTGTTCGCGATCAGCGACTTCACCGCCGAGGTGGGTGCCACACGGGTGGTGCCGGGCAGCCATCGCTGGGACGACTACGGCCGCCGCCCGCTGCCGGAGGAGATCTGCCAGGCCGTGATGCCGGCGGGCAGCGGGATGATCTACACCGGCCGGGTCCTGCACAGCGGCGGGGCGAACCAGACGCTCGACGAGTGGCGCTACGGCCTCCACCTCTCGTACGTGCTCGGCTGGCTGACGCCGGAGGAAGCGGCGCCGCTGGCCGCCTCCTGGGCCGACGTCGCCCACCTCCCGGTGCGGGCGCAGCGGCTGCTGGGCTGGCGCTGCAGCGCGGTCAACGACGCCTACGCGGCTCGCCTGTGGACCGTCGACTACGAAGACGTCCCCACCGGCCTCGGCTACGACTGAGCGGGGTCGCGGTCGCGTCGCGTCAGCGGCCCTTCCAGACCGGCGAGCGCTTCTCGACGAAGGAGAGGTTGCCCTCCTGCGCGTCTTCGGAGTCGATGGCGCTGCGGTAGCTCTCCAGCGACTTGATCGCGGCCATCGCCTCGATCAGGTCCATCTGCGCGGTGCGCCGGCCGATGTCGAGGATCGCGGCGACGCTGAGCGGCGCGCTCGCGACCACCTGCTGGGCGAGCTCGCGGGCGGAGGCGAGCAACGACTCGGCCGGCACCACCCGGTTGACGAGCCCGTGGCCGGCGGCCTCCGCCGCGCTCATCCGCCTGCCGGTGAGCAGCAGCTCGCGGGCGACGTGCGGCGGCAGCAGGCGCGGCAGGCGCACGCTGCCCGCATCCGGGAGGATGCCGATGCCGGCCTCGGGCAGGAAGAACTGGGCGTGCTCGGCGGCCACCACCATGTCGGCCGCCATAGCGATCTCGAAGCCGCCACCGACGGCCATGCCGTTGACCGCCGCGATCACCGGGACGCGCCGGCCGGGAAGGTCGGGGAAGCCGCCGAACCCACCGGCGCCGTAGTCCGCGTCGTACTCCTCGCCCTCGGCCGCGGCGCCGAGATCCCAGCCGGCGCTGAAGAAGCGCTCGCCGGCACCCGTGACGATCGTGACGCGGACCGCCGGATCATGCTCGAAGCCGACGAACGCCTCGCCCATCGCGTAGCTCGTCGCGGCATCGATGGCGTTCGCCTTCGGCCGGTCGATGGTGAGCACGGCGATGCCGTCGGCGACCTCGACGTGGAAACCCTGTGCGGCGCTCATGTGTGGCCCTCCCTGGTGGTGCGATCCTGTGCGGCGCCCGCGTCTACCAGCAGCAGCGCGTCGACGGCGGTGGCACCGGTAGTGCCCACGAGCACCGGGTTGAGCTCGACCTCCACCACGTCGGTGCCCACGACGGCGTCGGTGAGGCGCACCACCAGTTCGGCGAGCGCGTCGACGTCGGCGGCCGGCCGGCCGCGGAAACCGGTGAGCAACGGTGCGCTGCGCAGGCGGCCGAGCGCTGCCTTCACGTCAGCGGCGGTGACCGGGGCGAGCAGGTGGGTGACGTCGCTCCACAGCTCGGTGGTGACGCCGCCGAAGCCGAGTGAGACGAGCCAGCCGATCGGTGCGTCGCGCCGGACGGTGACCAGCACCTCGGCGACGACGTCGGTGACCGTGGACTCCACGAGGTAGCCCGCATCGGTGGCAGGCATGGCGGCGAGCGCCGCCACCAGCGACGCCTCGTCGCGCAACCCCACCTTCACCGCGCCGGACTCGCTCTTGTGCGCGAGCCCGAGGGCCTTGAGCGTGATCGGGTAGCCGATCGCCTCGGCGGCGGCCGGCACCTCACCGGCGGCGACGACACGCCCGTTGGGCACACGCACGCCCAGGTCGCGCAGGCGCTGCTTGGCCCGGGCCTCGTCGATGGTGACGGTGGCCGCCGCAGCTGCCACCGCGGCGTGCCGGGTGGCGGGGGAGTGCTGGCCGACCGTGGCCGCCGCGTCGAGCGCCACCAGCGCCTCGCTGATGCCCAGCAGCGGTGTGAGGCCGCGGTCGATGATGTGCGCGCGGAAGGGCTCGTTGATGCACTCGGCGAGTGTGGCCACGACGACGGCGCGGTGGCCGGCGGCGTCGGCGGCGTCGGCGAGCGCGTCGGCCGCCACGTACCACGGGCCGGGGTCGTTGTCGGGCCGCGGGGGTGCGTCGAGCACCAGCATCGTGGCATCGTGCGGACCGGACATGACGGCGGTGAACGTGCGGCCCATCGCCGCTCGGTCGCCCCACATGAACGTGTGGTAGTCGAACGGGTTGCTCACCGACACCAGCTCGGTGAGCGTGCTCTCGATGCGGGCGGTGTGCTCGGCGCCGAAGGGCTCGAATCGCAATGTCGTGTCGTCCGCCCGGTCGGCGACCAGTGACGCTTCGCCACCCGAGCAGCTGAGCGACACGACGCTGCGCCCGCGCAGCGCGCCGCCGTTGTCGAGCAGCTTCAGCGTCTCCACCAGCTCGGCCGGCGTGCGGACGGTGGCGACGCCGTAGCGGGCGAACAGCGCGTCGTAGGCGGCGGCCCTGCCGGCCATCGAGCCGGTGTGCGAGGTGGCGATCAGCGCGCCGGCGGCGCTGCGGCCGGTCTGCAACGCCACCATCGGCACACCCTTCGATGCAGCCCGCTGGGCGACCTCGGCGAAGTGCTGCGCGTCGCGAACCGCCTCCAGGAACAGCCCGATGGCGGTGATCCGGTCGTCGTCGAGCAGCGCGGCGACGGCGTCGTCGCTGCCCAAGCTGGCCTGGTTGCCGACGGTGATCATGCTGCCGAGGCGCAGCCCGCGCTGCTGGAACGTGAGGTTCACCGCCACGTTGCCGCTCTGCGACACGATCGCGACACCGCGCTCGTGCCGGTCGCAGCCGTGCTCGTCGGGCCACAGCGCCACGCGATCGAACGTGTTGACGAACCCGTAGCAGTTGGGTCCGAAGAACGGCATGCCATCCGCCGCGCCGAGCAGCGCCGCCTGCAGCGCGTCGTCGCCGGTCTCCGCGAAGCCCGAGCCGTAGCAGACGGCGCCACCGGCTCCCAGCCGGCTGATCGTGCGCATCGCCGCCACCGTTGCGACGCGGTTGACGCCGAGGAAGACCGCGTCGGGTGCGGCGGGGAGGTCGTCGAGCGACGGCAGGCAAGCGATGCCGGCGAGGTGGGGTCGTGTGGGGTGCACCGGCCAGATGGGCCCGTCGAAGCCGAGCTTCAGGCACTGGGCGACGACTCGCTCCGCAGGTGCCCCGCCGACGACGGCGATGGAGCGCGGCGCGAGCAGGCGGGAGAGATCAAGCATGCCGGCCACTACGCGCCGAACGGGCGCAGCATCGAACGCGAGATGATGTGGCGCTGGATCTCGCTGGTGCCGTCCCAGATGCGGTCGACGCGGGTGTCGCGCCACATGCGCTCGAGTGGCAGCTCGTCCATCAGGCCCATGCCGCCGAGGATCTGGATCGCTTCGTCGGTGACGAACTGGCACATCTCGCTGGAGAACACCTTGGCCATCGCCATGTCCTCGTCGCCGGCCTTCCCCTTGGCATCGAGTGCCGCCGCGCGCAGCGTCAGCAGCTCGGCCGCCTCCAGCTGCGTTCGCATGTCGGCGAGCTTGAACGACACGCCCTGGACCTTGCCGATCTGCTGGCCGAACTGCTCGCGGGTGGCGGCCCACTCGGTGGCGATGCCCAGCGCGCGCCGGGCGCGCCCCACGCAGACGGCGGCCACCTGCAGGCGGGTGCTGCCGAGCCACTCGTTGGCGGCGTCGAAGCCGCGGTGCTCCTCGCCGAGGATGTTGCGCACCGGCACCCGGCAGTCGTCGAAGTTGATGATC
>CAYZFZ010000049.1:396-18233 GCA_964477795.1 uncultured Bifidobacterium sp. | reverse complement strand
GATCGCATCGCTGGGTGAGCGGAACACCTGCACGGTGCCGTTCACCTCGATGGTGCCCTCCTCGGGCTGGTGCATGCCGTACAGCGTCTTCATCAATGTCGACTTGCCGGCACCGTTCTCGCCGACGATCGCATGGATGGTGCCTGCCCGGACGTTGAGGTTGACGTCGTGGTTGGCGACGACCCCCGGAAACCGCTTCTCGATGCCGCTCAGCTGAACGGCCAAAACATCGGTGCCCATGCTTCCCCTTCTCCGATTGCTGCCCCGTTATAGCAGAGTGCCCGGGGGCGAACCCCCGGGCACTCTGTCACTTCCTTGCGTGTTGCAGCAGAACTGCTACGCGATCACTCAGGAGCGGTGGGGACCACGATCTTGCCCGACACGATGTCGGCCTTGATCTGCTCGAGCTGATCCTTCACGTCGTCGAGGTAGCCACCCGAGGTGGAGTAGCCCACGCCGTCGACCTTGAGGTCGTACGTCGCGAAGCCACCCTTGAGGGTGCCGTCCTGGGCGGCCTTGATGGTCTCGAACACGGCCACGTCGACGCGCTTGAGCATCGAGGTGAGGATGTGTGCCTGCTGCTCCGGCGTCGCGGTGAGGTACTGGTCGCTGTCCACGCCGATCGCCCACTTGTCGCTCTCGACCGCGGCGGCGATGGTGCCTGCACCCGAACCGCCGGCGGCGGTGTAGATGATGTCGGCGCCGTCGGCGTACCAGCCGTTGGCGATCTCCTTGGCCTTGTCGGGCGAGTTCCACGCGTTGTTGTCACCAGCGGCGCCGAGGTACTGGACCTTGACCTCGATGTCGGGGTTGATGTACTTCGCACCAGCGGTGTAGCCGGCCTCGAACTTCTTGATGAGGTCGATCTCCTGGCCGCCGATGAAGCCGATGACGCCCGTCTCGCTCTTCAGCGCGGCGGCGGCACCCACGAGGAACGAGCCCTCGTGCTCGGCAAAGCCGAGGAACAGCACGTTGTCGGTGGCACCGTCGTAGTAGCCGTCGACGTTGGCGTAGATGGTGTCGGGGTTGTTCGCCGCGACCTCGCTGAGGCCCTCGCCGAAGGCGAAGCCGACCGCGATGATCGGGTTGTCGCCGTTGGCGGTGAGCGTCTCCAGGTTGGGCTTGCGGTCCTCGGCCGTGGTGGCCTCGAGCTCGTCGATGGTGGCGCCCAGCTCGGACGAAGCCTTGTCGGCACCGGCAGCAGCCGAGTCGTTGAAGGTACCGTCGCCGCGGCCGCCGGTGTCGAAGGCGAGGCCGACGTTGAGGTCGCCCGAAGGAGCCGTGGTGTCGCCCGTGGAGGTGTCCGCGGTGGTGTCACCGGGAGCCGTCGACTCGGTGGGTGCCGTGGACGCGGTGGTCTCGGCCGGAGCGGCCGTGGTATCGCTGCTGCTGCTGTCGTCGTCGCCGCACGAGGCGGCCACGAGACCAAACGCAGCAACGAGTGCAATTGCAGCGAAACGCTTGCTCTTGCGCATGTTGTCTCCCCCTTGGAGTGTTGTGTTTGGGGCGGATGGAATATCCGCTCCGTAGCGTAGCCGCCTCCGGAGGCGACACTTCATACCGTCTCGGGCGGCGTGCGGGCTCGTAACCTGGGAGTGATGTCTATGTCATCAGGACACCGATCCGCACCGGCGGGCCGCGCGCGAGCCTCCCAGCGCACCTACCTGGTGCGACGCGTCGTCGCGCTCACCCTCCTGCTCGCGATCGGCTGGGGTTTGTTCATCGGGTTCGAGGCCGTGTTCGGCGGCGACGACACCCAGGAGGCAGCGGCCGTGCAGCCCACGATCAACACGGTCGTCACCGACGGTGGCCCCACGACCCTCGCGACGCTGCCGCCCACCACCACCACCGAGCCGCCGGTCAAGGAGCGCACCGTGCCCTCCGCCGCCGATCCGGCCGAGCTGCTGATCCTCGGCGACTCCGACGCCGGTGCCTTCGGTCCGTACCTGCAGACCGTGCTCGACGGCACGGGGATCGTGAAGACGACGCTCGACTACAAGTCGTCCACCGGTCTCGCCCGACCCGACTTCTTCGACTGGCCGGCGCACATGCGCGAGATCGTGCCGCAGGTGAACCCCGACATCGTCGTGGTCACCTTCGGCGGCAACGACGCGCAAGGCCTGCGCAACCTCGACGGCACGTGGGCAGTGGCCCGCGAGCCGAGCGCGGACGACCAGGAGTGGAAGGACGAGTACGGCCGCCGTGTCGGCGAGGTGATGGATTACCTCAGCGACGGCAACCGCACGCTGATCTGGGTGGGCATCCCCAACGCGCAGGACGACGACCTCACCGCCCGGCTGAAGGTGCAGGACGAAGTCGTGCGCGCCGAGGCGGCGAAGCGTCCGGAGGTGGTCTACGTGGACACGTGGAAGCGCTTCAGCGGCGTCAACGGTGGCTGGGCCGAGTACCGCGTCGACCCGCGCGACGGGGTCGGCAAGGACGTGCGCTCCGACGTCGACGGCTTCCACCTCAACGAGAACGGCGCCGAGATCCTGGCGCTCGACATCGCCGAGGCCGTCACCGCCGACCTGCGCGCCCGCGGCGCCCAGATCTGACGGGCGGTCCAGGCGCCTCCAGCCGCAGCCCGTCGGGCGGTTACTGCTGGCGGCCGCGCTGCTGGATGGCGGCGCGGCGGGCCGCCACCTGCTCTGGGCTGAACTGCTCGCGCTGCCAGCGGCGGGCGTTCGTCTCCTCGATCTGCCAGCCGTCGGTCTCGGCGGTGATCTCGGCGTAGGTGGCGCGGATCTGGCGGACGCCCGGCTGGTCGTTGCCGACGATGTCGAGCGCCAGCCGGCGGCTGACGGGCAGCAGGTCGGCGTGGGCGACGACATGGTTGACGAGCCCGAACTGCAGCGCCTCCTCGGCCAGCATGAAGTTGCCGGTGAAGCTCATCTCACGCGCCCGGCGCACGCCGATCGCCTGGGGCAGCAGGACGGTGAGGCCCCAACCGGGCATCACGCCGACGCGTGAGTGGGTGTCGCCGAACTTCGCCCGCTCGCTGGCGACGAGGAAGTCGCAGTTCAGTGCGAGCTCGAAGCCGCCGGTGATCGCCACCCCGTTGACGGCGCCGATGACGGGCTTGGTCATGGCCGGGAAGGGGCCGCGCGCGCCCTGGCGCGCCTCGCGGGTGGCGCCGTCGCCGGCGCGCAGGTTGCCGCCGGTGGCGGCGAGCTCCTTGAGGTCGAGGCCGGCGCAGAACGCGGGGTCGGTGCCGGTGAGGATGACGACGTCGACGTCGTCGCTCGCGTCGGCCTCGCGCATCCGCTGCGGCAACAGCTGCAGCACCTCGCTGGTCAGCGCGTTGCGCGCCTCGGGACGGTTGAGCGTGATGGTGGCGATGCGCTCGCTCACCTCGTACAGGACGACGTCGGACATGCGCCGACGATGCCACAGCCGCGTCGGGTCGGGCGAGGCGCAACGGCGGCGGCGCCCGGTGGACGGTGTCAGCGCAGATCGGCGAGCTTCACCAGCGTCGCCGCGATCCAGCCGCCGAGCGCGCCGAAGTGGTCGTCGAGCAGGGTGTTGGCGCCATCCGCGAGCGTCACCTCGGCGAGCTCGTACAGGCCCTCGTAGGTGACCTCGACTACGTGCTCCGGCGTGCTGTTCGCATCCTCCGCGTAGAGGGTCTCCACGGTCATGCCGGCGCGCTCGAGCCGGCCGTCGCCGATCAGCGGGCTCATCTCCTCGGTCGCCGCGAACACGGCCACAGCGGCCGGCACCGCGGCGAGGTTCTGCACGCGCAGGACGATCTCGATCTCGATGGCCGGCAGGCGCTCGAGCACCTCGTCCACGTACCACTGGCGGTACGCGGTCTGGCTCCACGACGGCCAGTCGAACGTGAGGTGGGCGACCACCCGTGGCGGCATCCCCTCGCCGGGCAGGCCGTAGCTCGTCTCCCACGTGAGGTCGCCGAGCAGCACGTCGGACTGGAAGTGCTCCTCGAACGGCTGGCGCTCGAGGAAGGCCGCCTCGAACGCATCGCGCACGGCACTGATGGCATCGGTGAAGACGTGGTCGAGCATGCCCGTGCGACGGTAGCGGGCGATGGCGGGGGCTTGAGTACGGTTGCGCCCATGTCGCTCGTTCTCGTCGAAGTGGCAGACGGTGTCGCCACGCTCACGCTCAACAACCCTGCCGAACGCAACACGCTGACGGCGCCGATGGTCGCCGAGATCATCGCCGCGATGGATCGCATCGAGGCCGACGAGTCGATCGGCGCGCTCGTCGTCACCGGCGCGGCGCCGGCGTTCTGCGCCGGAGCCAACCTGGGCAACCTGGCCGAGTCCAGCAAAGAGAGCCTCGGCGGCATCTACGAGGGCTTCCTGCGCATCGCCCGCAGCCCGCTGCCCACGATCGCGGCGGTGAACGGGGCCGCGGTGGGCGCGGGAATGAACCTGGCCCTCGGCTGCGACGTGCGCCTCGCGGCCCGGCGGGCGAAGTTCGACACCCGCTTCCTGCAGATCGGCATCCATCCCGGCGGCGGCCACACCTGGATGCTGCGCCGCATCGTCGGCCCGCAGGCGACGTTCGCCGGCGTGGTGTTCGGCGAGGTGATGGACGGCGCCGAAGCGGAGCGTGTCGGGCTGGTCCATCGTGTCGTCGACGACGAGGCGCTGCTCGTCGCTGCGCACGAGATGGCCGCCCGCGCGGCGACCGCGCCGCGTGAGTTGTTGATCGAAGTCAAGCGCACGATCCAGGACATGGCCGGCATCGCCACCCATCCGGAGGCGGTCGATCGCGAGCTCGTTCCCCAGGTCTGGAGCACCCGCCAGCCCTGGTTCGCCGAGCGCATCGCGGCGCTGCAGGCCAAGATCAGCTCGAAAAAGGGCTGAACCCCGCCGTCACGCTGCGTGCTCGCAAGAAACGCGCAGAACTGTTACGGAAAGTCCCTACTCGGCTCGGGGCCAGTGGTCTACCGTCTGATTACGGAGAGCAGCAGTACGTTCCGAACACACACGGAGGTACCCATGAGCCAGCGCCATCGCAACCAGGAAGCGGCCCCGCCGCCGAAGATGGATGCACAGGCACACGCCCACAACGAGCGGCATCGCATCAACAGCGAGCTCGCCGCCGTTGCGGCCCAGGTCAGTGCCGGCTACGAGCCGGACGAGGTGCACGAGCCAGGCCGAGCCTGGGTGCCACCGCACCACCACGACGCCGAACGGGGCAAGCAGAACGCCACGGCGAAGCAACCGCGCCACTGGAAGGTGAAGGACTGGAAGCGGCGCAGCACGATGCGCAAGGCCAAGGCGCAGCAGGCGCGCCTCACCGCCGAGCAGGCCTGACCCCCGGAGGCGCCGCGAGCACTGCACGACCCGACCACTGCAGCCTCCGCCTGCGCTCGCGGGCCAACATCAGCGACAACCCCGAACGCCACGCCGACGGCCGCCTGGCTACAGCCAGGCGGCCGTCAGTGCATCGTGGCGCTCGTGCCACTCCTCGACGGTGATGCCGTAACGGATGTGGTCCTCCCACACCCCGTTGATCTCCAGAAATCGTTGTGCGATGCCCTCCTCGCGCACCGCCAGCACCTCCATCACCCGCCGGCTGTTGCGGTTGCGGGGGACGATGCAGATCTCCAGCCGGTGCAGGTGCAGCTGCTCGAAGGCGAACCTGTACAAGATGGCGACACCCTCGGCGACGTAACGCTGGCCGGCCTTGTCGCGGTCGATCCAGTAGCCCACCGTCGCGCTCTGCTGCGCGCCGCGCACCACGCCGTTGAGGTTGATCTCGCCGGCGAAGTCGGCGCCGACGAAGAGGCCGAAGCCGTAGGCGATGCCCATCTGCCGGTCGCGGTCCCGAGCGTTGCAGCGCGAGGCGAACGCGTCGCGGTCGCGAGTGGGGTCGAGCATGTTGGCCGGGCGCAACGGCTCCCACGGCGTGAGCCACCGCTCGTTGCGCTGGCGCACCTCGCTCCATCGCGGCCAGTCGGCGGCCGTCAGCGGGCGCAGCATGACGCGCCGGCCGTACAGCCGGATCGCGGCACCGGACGGCATCGACGGGTGCCCGTGGCCCCGGCTCATCGGTCCACCGTGTCGCCCGTGATCGTCAGCGCGCCGGCCTGCAGCGCCCGTAGCGTTGCCACCAGCGCGCAGGCCACGCCGAGGACGTGGTGCACCTCGTGCGCCGGCAGGCCCGGGTTGCACCGGCGATCGGTTGCCGCCTCGGTGGCCAGCGTGCGGAAGACCTCCTCGACATCGGGCCGGGCAAGCTCGACGGGCAGCACCTGCGCCTCGCCCACCTGCGTGTCGACGAGTGCTTGCAGGCCCGGGCCGTGGACGACGATGCGGTCGGCGAAGCCGGCGGAGGGAACCTCGCGGGTGACGTCCTCGAGGTGATCCATGAACAGGCAGATGGCGTTCGTCAGCTCCTCCGGCAGCGGCGGGTCGCCGGTGAGCATGCCGGCGAGCGCATCCGAGCCGAGCGGCACCTCGTAGCTGGCGCCCTCGTCGTCGTCGGAGAACGCCGTCGCCTGCGGGCCGAGGGCGACGTGCAACGTCGTCACGACCCACCTGCCTCGGGTCGCGAGGGCGTGTCGCGCTGTGCCAGGCGGTCGGCGACCCAGCGGCCGACCGGATCGTCGCCCCCGGCAAGAAAGTAGGCGTAGTGCGCGTGGAGGCACTTGACGCCCTCGCGCGTGCCGGCCACACCACCGGAGGGGCGCGGGCCGGTGTGGCCGGCGGGCATGGCGGCATCGCGCTCTGCCGCGTACCGGGCGTGCGCGGCCGCGACCTGCGCGGCGGGGATCTCGGCCTCGGCGGCGCGCACGCCTCCGGCCGCCTCCAGCTGGCTCACCCGGCGCAGCGCGTCCTTGCCGATCAGCCAGTACAGCGTCGGCATCGGGCGGCCGTTGAACATCACCGGTGCATTGCGCAGCACCAGCGGCTCGCCGCCGGCATCGCGCACGACGACTTCGAAGGTGCCTTCCGGCTCGCGGCCGAGCAGCGCGGCGACTCGCTCGGCATCGTGGGGAGTGGCGGCGGTGGCCATGTGGCCGGTGCGCTACTTGCGCATGCGGCGCAGCACGAGCACCAGCAGCACCAGCCCACCCAGCAGCGGCAGCAACCGCTTGAGCACCGCGCCACCGGCGACCTCGCTGAGCTCGATCGGCTCGGCGGCCGGGCCCTGGATCTTGCGCACCGTGGGCTCCGCAGCCTCGGCGGCCGGCGCGGCCTCGGCGGCCGCCGTGGGTTCGGTCTCCGCTGCGGCATCTTCGGCGGCTGCCGGCTTCGTGTCGCCGGCACCGGCGGCTGCAGGTGCGTCGGCCTCGGCGTCGAGCATGGTGTTCAGGCTGTGGGCGAAGTCGGTCATCAGCTTCTCACTGGTGTCGCGGATGACACCGAGGCGGCCGAACTGGGCGACCTTGCCGGTGAGCTTGATGTCGGACTCGACGAGCACCTTCGTGACGTCGTCGGAGACCGATTGCAGCGAGGCGGTGATCAGCGCCTCGGCGTTGCCCTTGCCGCCGGTGTCGCGGCCCTCGGCCTTCAGCACCGCGCGATGGCCGGCGTCGTCGCGCTCGACGAAGTGGGCCTGGCCCTTGAACTGGGTGTGGATCGGGCCCAGCTTGAGCTTCACCACGCCGCGATACATCTCGCCCTCGATCTCCTGCAGTTCGGCGCCCTTCATGCAGGGTGCGATGCGCTCGACGTCGGTGAGCACGGACCATGTCTGCGCGATGGAGCGGTGGACGGTGAACTCGTTCAGCAGCGGTTCCATCGGGCGAGATCCTCCAGCGTGTCGATGTCGGCCCCCGATCCTACGCAGGCCACGGAGCAGACCCACTCCGGGTGCTCGCGGATGAGCATCCGGGCGCCGGCGTCACCCTCGGCCGGCAGCAGCGGCCACACCGCACGGCCGAGCCGCACGGGGTTGGGGCCGGGCACCCCGTCGTACTCGGCGATCACGATCGGCCACTCGGCGGGCGCAGCCGCGACGGCCCGCCACGCCTCGGCGGTCACGAAGGGCTGATCGGCGAGGCCGATGGTGACAGCGTCTGCGCCAAGGTCGTCCGCGGCCTGCACGGCCATGCGTACCGAACCGGCCTGCCCCTGCGACCAGCCGCGGTTGTGGCGCACGATGATGCCTGCCGGCCACTCCACCGCGGCCGCGCCAGTGATCACCACGACCTGATCGAAGCCGGCGGCAGCGACGTGCTGCAGCGCCCACTCCCACACCGGCCGCCCCTGCAGCATCGCGAGCAGCTTGTGCTGGGCGCCCTCGAACCGGCTGCCTCCGCCCGCGGCGAGCAGGGCGGCGACGCGGGGCACGCGGGTGAGCCTAGCCCGCGTCGTGAGGCTGGGGTTCGTGACGCGTCCTGTCACACAGCACCTGAGCGTTGCGGCCGAACCCGCCGTTCGGTTGCGCATGAGTGGTCGGACGGCCGCGAAGAGTCGATGTCAAGATGACGAACGGATGACGAAATATTTGCCAACGCGTTGATTGTGTCAATTCGATGACGCTATGGTTGCACCTCGTCACAGACATCTCGGCGCATTCGTAGGCGGTGGGTTGGCGGTGCAGAACGCGTGTGGCGCTCTCGTTTGGCGCCGTCGCCGTGAAGGAGGGGCGGACAACTTCCTCGTTCACGACCGAACGACATTCATCTCCGATGAATGCGACCACGAGAGAGGACCGTCATCCCCATGACGATTCGTCACACAGTTCACGCAGCAGTGCTCACCGCAACCATCGCCCTCGGCTGCGCCGCGGCCCCCGCCGCCGTCTCGGCCGCCCCGGCCGTCAGCGCCACCCCGGCGGTGGCTCCCGAGTTCGCCCGCACCGGCGGCGACGCGCTCGCCGGCTACGCCAACACCGCGCTCGACCAGTGGGTGAAGTACACCACCACCGGCAGCGCCGACGCCCTGGCCCAGTTCCGCTCCATCCGCGATGCCGTCGCCTCCGAGGCTGCCACCCGTCTCGGCATGGACGCTGCGGAGATGCAGGCCGCCTGGCGCAATGCCGACGACACCCACCAGGTGGCGCTGCTCGCCGCGTTCACCCAGCTCGGCACCCGCTACCGTCGTAACGCCAGCTCGCCCGGCGAGGGCTTCGACTGCTCGGGGCTCACGTCCTGGGCATGGGGTCAGGCCGGTGTCTCCCTGTTCCACCAGAGCAAGACGCAGATCAACAACGCGGCCGCCCGCACCCGTGAGACCGCGCAGGCCGGCGACTTGATGTACTACCCCGGTCACGTGATGCTGTACCTCGGCGTCGGCAACGCGATCGTCCATGCGCCCTACACGGGCCGCAACGTGCAGGTCGACTTCGTGTCGAAGAACCGGGCCAAGTCCGTGCGCTTCGGCGACCCGACCGCCTGAACCGAAGGCCGCACCTCCCAGCGGCACCACACGAGAATCAGCCGTGGATCGGGCCACTCGCGTCACGCAGTGACGGGGTGGCCCGTCCCGTGCGGCGGGCGATGATCTCGGCACAGATCGAGATCGCCGTCTCCTCCGGCGTACGGGCGCCGAGGTCGAGCCCGATCGGCGACATCAGCCGGACCAGCTGCGCCGGGTCGGTGATGCCCACCTCGACGAGGCGCTGCATGCGCTTCGCGTGCGTGGAGCGGCTGCCCATCACGCCGATGTAGCCGGCAGCCGTCGCCAGCGCGCCCTGCACGGCCGGCACGTCGAACTTGGGGTCGTGGGTGAGGATGCACACCGCGTCGCGCGCGCCCAGCGTGCCGCCGCGCTCGGCGAACACCGGGCCCGGCCACGACACCACCACCTCGTCGGCCATCGGGAAGCGGCGGCGGGTGGCGAAGATCTCGCGGGCGTCGCACACCGTCACCCGGTAGCCCAGCACCTTGGCCACCTTCGCCAACGCGGCGGTGAAGTCGACCGCACCGAAGATCCACATCTGCGGCGGCGGCGCCCAGCTCTCGATGAACGCGGCGACGGTGGGCGTGCCGGCGAGGTCTTCCGGGGTCGTCTCGCCGTTGGGCCCGTAGTGGCGGATGCCGCTGCGGCCGGACTCGAGCTCGCCCAGCGCGTCGCGCGCCGCGATGCGGTCGAGCTCGGGCGAGCCGAGCGTGCCCAGCGGCGGGCCGTCCGTGGTGACCAGCAGCTTGCTGCCCACGCCCGGGCCGTCGATGATCGTGACGAGTGCGACGGGCAGCTCGCGGCGCAGGTGGTCGCGCAGGCGGTCGTACATCGCGCTCACCAGTCCAGCGGCTCGATGTACAGGCGGATCGTGCCGCCGCACGTGAGCCCGACCGCGAACGCATCGTCATCGCTGTACCCGAAGGTGACGACCCTCGGCGGAGCCTCGCCGTGGAGGATGGCCAGCGCCTCGCCGACCACGGCACCTTCCACGCAGCCGCCGCTGACACTGCCGGCTACCTCGCCCGCCTCGTTGACGGCCATCGCCGCACCCGGGAGGCGGGGGCCCGAGCCCTCGATGTCGACGACCCGGGCGATCGCGACGCGCGTGCCGGCGGCTCGCCAGCGGTCGATGTCGTCGAGCAGTTCCTTCATCGTCGCTCCGTCCGTACTGGGGGATGCCGGCCCGGGCCATGCTGGCCGGCATGATCCTGGCGTCGCGGTGCCGCCGATGCGATCACCCGGGCCAGTTCCTGCATGGCTGCCAGGCTGTGGCCTTCCACGAAGTCATCAACATACGGCAACGCGGCGGCCATGCCACGGGCCAGCGGGGCGTAGCCGGGGGTCACCTTCAACGGGTTCACCCACACGGTCTGGTACGTGACCCGCTGCAGCCGCCGCATCTGGTCGGCCAGCACCTGCGGGTCGCCGCGGTCCCACCCGTCGCTGAGGATGACCACGATCGCGCCGCGCGCCATGCCGCGCACGCCCCACTGATCGTTGAACGTGCGCAGGCAGTCGCCCAACCGCGTACCGCCGCTCCAGTCGTGCACCCGCATGCTCGCGGCCGCGAGGGCAGTGTCCGGATCGCGGCTGTGCAGTTCCTTGGTCATGCGGGTGAGCCGGGTGCCGATCGCGAACGCCTCGACCCGTTGCCGGCCGGACACCGCGGCGTGCACGAAGCGCAGCATCGCCCTCGCGTACGGCTCCATCGAGCCGGAGATGTCGAGCAGCACGACCAGCCGGCGGAGACGCTCACCCGGTTCGCGCCAGTGCCGCTCGATCGGCTCGCCGCCCGCCCGCAGGGAGGCACGCAGTGTCGCGTGCAGGTCGGCCCGGCGCCCGCGGCGCGACTTGCTGTAGCGGAACGAGTGACGCGGCGGACCGATGAAGCGCAGCTGCGCCATCAGCTCCTGGGCCATGCGCAGCTCATCGCGCGAGTAGGCCGCGAAGTCCTTGTGGCGCAGCACTTCCGCGGCGCTGAAGCGCAGCACGAGCGTGGGGTCGTCGTTCGGCTCTCCGCTGCCACCGGCGTCGCCGTCGCCCTCGTCGTCGACCGCGAGCGTGACGTGCAGTTGCTCGTGCTCGTCGACGCCAGCAGCCGACCGCGGCGCGGCGAGCCAGAAGACGGCGAACGATCGGTCGTAGAGGTCGAAGTCCTCGGGCCGGCGCACCAGCGTCGCCCGCCCGGCCCAGTAGACGTTGTCGCGGTCGTCGATGCCCACCTTGCCGAGCGCGTCGACGAAGGCGAGCACGCTGCCCATCGGCACCCGCAGCCCCGCTCCGCGCAGCACTCGCGCGAACGTCACCGCCATCCGCTCGGCCGGCGTGTGCGGCACCACGACCGTGCTCACCGGCGCCCCGGCGCCGGGGCGGCCACCCCGGTCACGACGCCTGGAAGCCGCGCTCGAAGGCCTGCTTGACGAGATCGGCGATGCCGTGCTGCCGGGCGGTGTCCTGATCCTCCCGGTACTTCAGTACGGCGCCGAGCGTCGCCTCCACGATGCGCTCGTCCAGCTCGGTGCGCCCCAGCGCGGCCAGGGCCTGGGCCCAGTCGATCGTCTCGGCAACGCCGGGTGGCTTGTAGAGGTTCATCCCGCGCAGCGCCTCCACGGCGCCGGCCACCTGGCGGGCCAACCGGTCGAGCGCCTGCGGCACGCGCATGCGCACGATGCGGACCTCGCGCTCGAAGTCGGGGTGCTCCACCCAGTGGTAGAGGCAGCGTCGCTTGAGCGCATCGTGCACGTCGCGGGTGCGGTTGGAGGTGAGCACGACGAGCGGGGGCCGCACCGCGTTGAAGCGGCCGATCTCGGGCACCGTGATCTGGTACTCCGACAACACCTCCAGCAGGTACGCCTCGAACTCGTCGTCGGCCCGGTCGATCTCGTCGATCAGCAGCACCGGCGGTGTGTCGCCCACGTGGCCGATCGCCTGCAGCAGCGCCCGCTTCAGCAGGAAGCGCTCGTTGTACAGCTGCTGCTCGAGCGCGCTGGTGGTGAGGCCGAGCGACTCGCCGGTGGCCTCCGCCGCCCGCAGGTGCAACAGCTGGCGGCTGTAGTCCCAGTCGTAGACCGCCTGCGACACGTCGATGCCGTCGTAGCCCTGCAGGCGGATCAGCTCGCCACCCGTCCACCGGCTGAGCCCCTTCGCGACCTCGGTCTTGCCCACACCCGCCTCGCCCTCCAGCAGCAGGGGGCGGCGCAGCGTCATCGCCAGGAAGACCGACGTGGCGAGACCGTCGTCGGGGATGTAGCCGTGCAGGCTGAACGCGTGGGCGACGTCCGCGGGGGTGTTGGGCTGGGTGGCCATTGCGCTGAAGGTTAGAGCCGGATGGCAGGCTGGTGCTCGATGGACCACGTACGACGACTCCGCATCCACGCGCCGGCCGCCACCGACGTCCGCGTCACGGTGCGTTCATGCCGTGGTCCGGCGGAGGATCTCACCCTGGTCGCCCGTCGCGACGGGGGCGAATGGGTCGCGGATGCGTCGGTCGCGACCGGCGACCTCTACTGGATCGTGGTGGACGGCGGGCCGCCCCTGCTCGACCCCAGCTGCCTGGATCTGGAGCTCACGCCGGAGGGGCCGCGCAGCGTCGTGCGCGATCGCTGGCCCCGGCGGCCGGCCGGTGCACCGCTGGCAGCGCCGCCGATCGTCTACGAGGTGCACGTGCGCGGGTTCGGCCGCACCTACCTCGGCTGCATCGAGCATCTCGACCATGTCGCGGCGGTGGGGGCGAACGTCGTCGAGCTGATGCCGGTGCACCCGTTCGACCCGTCGGACAACTACTGGGGCTACATGCCGCTGGTGTGGGGTGCCGTGCACCGCCCGTACGCCACGGTGCCGGATCGTGCGGCCGAGGAGCTCGCCGAGCTGATCGCGGCGATCCACGATCGCGGCATGCACGCGTGGCTCGACGTGGTGTTCAACCACACGGGTGAGGGCGACGCGACGAAGCCCACCTACAGCCTGCGCGGGCTCGACGACGCCCACGCCTACCGCCACCACGCGGACGGCCGCTACACCGACGACAGCGGCTGTGGCAACGACATCGACCCATCGGATCCGTACGTGCGCCTGCTGGTGCTGGAGGCGCTCGACCGGCTCGCCGACCTCGGCGTCGACGGGTTCCGCTTCGACCTCGCCTCGCTGCTCGCCCGCGACGGTGGCGAGCTGGTACGGCGGATCACCGCGTGGGCCGCGAGCCGCGGTGTCACCCTCGTCGCGGAGCCGTGGGACCTCGCCTCGTACCAGGTCGGTGCCGACGTCTGGCCCACCACCTGGCTGCAGTGGAACGACCGCTTCCGCGACCAGGTGCGCGGCTTCGTGCGCGGCGAGCCCGGTCTGGTGGGTGCGATCCGGCAACGGCTGCAGGGGAGCCCCGACCTGTTCGGGAACGCTGGGCCGTGGGTGAGCCTCAACTTCGTCACCGCCCACGACGGGCTGACGATGCACGACCTCACTCTCGTCACCAGCGACCGCCACCACTCGTGGGACTGCGGCGAGCAGCTGCGCCCGCAGCAGCTGCGGAACTACTTCACGATGCTGCTGCTGGCCGCCGGCACCCCGATGTGGGTGATGGGCGACGAGTTCGGCCGCACCCAGGAGGGACACGACAACCCGTACGACATCGACGGCCCGCTCACCTGGGTGGACTGGCAGCGCGCCGCGGGGTGGCGTGCGCTCACCGAGTTCGTCACCGATCTCGTCGCGCTGCGGCGAGCGCACCCACCGGCGGACGTGCGCTGCTACGGCACCGCCGGCGACGTGGACGAGTCGTTCGAGTCGCGCTCGATCGCATGGTCGTCGAACGGCCTCTACGTGATGGTGAACGCGTGGTGGCAGCCGCTCGAGTTCACGGTGCAGGAGCCCGGCGGGTGGCAGCAGGCGTTGGCGACCGCGGCGCCCACCACCGACGGATCCGGGGTGTGGCAGCTCGCGCCGCGCAGCATCGTGGTGCTGCGCCGCTGAACCGGGTGGCTCGGTTCAGCTGTCGAAGCCGAGGCCGAAGCGGTCGAGACCGCGCAGCCAGGCGTTGCGCTTGCCCGTCTTGTCCTCACGGTTCAGCGAGTAGCGCGTGGCCTGGATGCCGATGAACCGGAAGGGCTCGGGTGGGAACGGCAGCGGCTTGCTCTTCACGAACTCGGTCTCCGTTGCCTTGCTGCGCTTGCCGTCGATGATGTCGAGCATCACCTCTGCACCGAAGCGGGTGGACGCGACACCGAGCCCGGTGTAGCCCACCGAGTAGGCGACGCGGCCCTGCATCGCGCTGCCCCAGAACACGCAGAAGCGGCTGCACGTGTCGATGACACCGCCCCACGCGTGCGTGAACTTCAGGCCCTCCAGCTGCGGGAACGTGTCGAAGAAGTGTTTGCTGAGCTTGGCCCAGGTCTCGGGCCGGCTCTCGAACTCGGTGCTGACCTTGCCGCCCCAGTAGTAGATGACGTCGTAGCCGCCCCACAGGATCCGGTTGTCCTCGGTGAGCCGGTAGTAGTGGAACTGGTTGCTGATGTCGCTGAGCCCCTGGCGACCCTGCCAGCCGATCTCGGCAAGCTGCTGCTTCGACAACGGTTCGGTCACCATGCAGTAGTCGTACACCGGGGCGACATAGTGCCCGATGCGCTTGAGCAGCGGCTTGAACGCGTTGGTGGCCAGCGCCACCTTGCCGGCCCGGATGCGGCCCAGCGGGGTGGTGACGAGCACGCCGACACCGTCCTTCTCGATCGCGGTCGCCTTCGTGTCCTCGTAGATGCGCACGCCCAGCGACATGGCTGCGCCCTTGAGGCCCCAGGCGAGGCGGGCCGGGTCGACGATCGCGGCGCGGTCCTTGCGCCACAGCCCGCCGGTGTAGGTGGGCGAGTTCACCTGCGCCTGCATCGCCGCCTGGTCGAGCCACTCGACCTTCTGGCCGAGCGCCCTCAGCTGGGTGTAGTCGTCGCGCAGCTCGTCGAGGTACGACGGCGAGTGGAACTTGGTGGCGATGTCGATGACGCCGGTGCGCTCGTAGTCGCAGTCGATGTGGTAGCGGGCGATCGCAGCCTCGATGTCGTTGAGGTTCTTCAACCCCAGCTCCTCCAGCAGTGGCAACTCGTCGGGGAAGCGCTCCTGGCCGTTGGCCACACCGTGGGTGAGGCTGCTCTCCATGAAGCCGCCGTTGCGGCCGCTGGCGGCGGAGCCGACCTCGTGCGCCTCGATGAGGATCACGTCGCGGTTGGGGTCGCGCTCCTTGGCGATGATCGCCGTCCACAGCCCGTTGTAGCCGCCGCCCACCACGCACAGGTCGCAGCTCTCCGTGCGCACCAGGGTGGGGTTGCTGTACGGCTCGTCGGCGTCGTCGTACCAGTACGGATAGGGGTCGGCGTCGGCGATCGCATCCAGATGGAAGGCGTCGAACTCCGAGTGGTCGTCGTCGTAGTTGAACGACATGTTGTCACCAGCTGTGTGCGGGGCCGGCACGTGGTGCGCCGACGTTCCGGTCAGGTTAGCGATGCTTCCGTACCGGGTGCGGCCACCGTGACCAGCTGCAGGTCGAAGCCGGTGAAGAACTCGTCGAGCGTTGCCATGCGGCGCACGCGGTGCCGCTCGAGCATCACGAGCGTGAGCGCGTGATCGGCCGGCGTGGACGGCGAGCGCTCGAGCAGGCGGCGGGCGACGCGGCGGTGCTGGAAGCCGACGGCCAGCTTGTCGACCGGTGCCAGGGGCCCCTGCCGGCCCTTCGGGCGGAACTCGCGCAGATGGTCGCTGACCGCGACGAGCAGCACCTCCTCGCGCTCGTAGTGCTGCACCAGCTCGAGGTAGGCGGCGGTGGCCGGCTCGTGCCACTCGTCCGCGGGGTCGCAGATCGCGCGCAGGAACGAGGTCTCCAGCAGGATCTTCGGCGGGTCCATCATGTCGCGGCCAGCTCCGTCGTGCCGGCGGCCGGTTCCGCGGGAAGCTCAGGGATGCTCGCGATCTCCGGCTGTGTCGCAACGGCAGGGGCGAACGCGGCGCGGGCACGGGCGGCGCGGCGCTCGCGCAGGCGGCGCTCCATCGTGTTCCAGAACCAGAACGAGCCGCCGGTGATCGCCCAGCCCACCAGGCCGTCGATCACCCAGTGCTCGCCGAGGTAGACGAGCGAGGTGAGCATCATCACCGGGAACAGCAGCACCAGCGCCTTGAGCCACTTCGGCTTGATCCAGGGCAGGAAGAACGCGGGCACGATCAGCGCGAACGAGGCGTGCAGCGAGGGCATGGCCGCGACCGCGTTGCCGTTGCTGAGCTGGATCTTGTAGTCGTTGGTGAAGCCGGTGAAGCCGAGGTGGCGAAAGCCGCGGCCGGCATCACGGTGCAGCTCGCCGAACAGCTGGTACGGGTACTTCGGGCTGCCCACCATCCACGGCGGGGCGGTGGGCAGGATCACGAACAGCACGCAGGCGACGGCCAGCAAGGTGGCGAAGCGCTTCATGAACCGCACCCACTGGCGATGGCTGACGACCCACAGCACGGCCATCACGATGATCGGCAGCACGAAGTGGGTCATGTAGGTGGTGGACGCGACCACGTCGTACCACCGCACCGAGCGTTCCCAGAAGTGCTCTTGCAGCACCACGTTGGGGTCGTGCCCGAAGAACAGCGCGCGATCGATGTTGCGCATCGACTCGACCTGGAACTGGTGCGGCAGCTTGAACAACCCGAACACCGTCACGCCCTCGTCGGCCGCACCGCGGGTGCGCTCGTAGGCCAGCCACATCACACAGTAGAAGAGGCAGTCGAGCAGCAGCACGCCCCATGTGCGCCAGCTGCGCCCGACGAACGCGCAGACCAGGAAGATGCCGACGCTGATGGCCACCGACACGCGGTCGATGGGTAGGCCCCTGAAGCGCAGCCACCACAGGTAGGCCACGAGGTAGAAGAGCATCAGCGTCAGGCGGGCGGCGCGCAGCAGGTCGACAGGGACGATCGACTGCACCGATCGCCGCGAGCGCGCGGGATCGAACGTGGGTGCGTCGGTCGTCGACATGGCGACCAACGCTACCCAGCGTTCACCGCGTGTTCATGGCATCACCCGTGAGTCAGCGGGAGGCTTCCTCGAGTGCCCGGCGGACGAGCACCTTGGCCAGGTGGGTGCGGTACTCGATGCTCGCGTTGAGATCGGACTGGGGCTCGGCGTCGTCTGCTGCCAGCTGCGCCGCATCGGAGATGCTGGCCCCACCGGCGAGCGCGGCGGTGACGGCGGAGGCCAGGATCGGGGTGCTGCCCATGTTCACCAGCGCGACACCCGACGAACCGTTTCGCCGCCAGGCGGCAACACCGACGATCGCCCAGTCCTGGGCCCGCCGGTTGAACTTCTGGAAGCTCCAGCCGGCGCCGTCCATCTTCGGGACGCGCACCTCGGTGAGCATCTCGTCGGGGGCGAGGGCGGACTCGAGGAAGCCCTGGTAGAAGTCGGCGGCGGCGATCTCGCGGGTGCCGTTCGGGCCCTGCGCCACATACGTGGCGCCGAGCGCGAGCGTCGTGGCCGGCAGGTCGCTGGCCGGG
>CAYZFZ010000049.1:0-386 GCA_964477795.1 uncultured Bifidobacterium sp. | reverse complement strand
CGGGTCGGCGTGGGCGATCGTGCCGCCCAGCGTGCCCCGGTGGCGCACCTGCGGGTCGCCCACCTGGCCCGCCGCGTGGGCCAGCAGCGGCGCGTGCTGCTTGAGCAGGTCGCTGTGCTCGACGTCCATGTGGCGGGTGAGTGCACCGATCGCGATGTGGTCGCCGGCGTCGCGGATGTAGCTCAGGTCGCTGACGCGGCCGATGTCGACGAGCACGCTGGGAGACGCCAGGCGCAGCTTCATCAGCGGCAGCAGGCTGTGGCCGCCGGCGAGGAACTTGGCCTCGTCGCCGTGCTCGCCGATGAGGCTGATGGCTTCGGCGGCCGAACCGGCACGGACGTAGTCGAATGCTGCGGGGATCACTTTGTTGCTCCGTTCTGAGCGGT
>CAYZFZ010000048.1:0-18344 GCA_964477795.1 uncultured Bifidobacterium sp. | reverse complement strand
TCGAGCCCGTGGCGGCCAACATGGGCGTCGTCGCCCCCGCCGCCGGCTTCCTCGAGGGCCTGCGCGCCGAGTGCGATCGCGTGGGCGCGCTGCTCGTGTTCGACGAGGTGATCACCGGCTTCCGTCTCGGCACCGGTGGCGCGCAGGAGATGTTCGGTGTGCGCGCCGATCTCACCACGTTCGGCAAGGTCATCGGTGGCGGCCTGCCCATCGGCGCCGTCGGTGGCCGCCGCGACATCATGGAGACGCTGTCGCCGCTGGGCCCGGTGTTCCACGCCGGCACGCTGGCGGGCAACCCGCTGGCCACCGCCGCCGGCCGCGCCGCGCTCGCCGAGCTGACGCCGGCTGTCTATGAGCTGCTGCGCGAGCGCGCCGCCCGCCTGGCCGCCGTGCTCACCGCGGCGTGCGCGGCGGACGGCCTGCCGGCGACGTTCCCGGTGGTCGGCACGCTGGTCGGCATGTACTTCGGCCACGGCCTGCCGCCGGGGGTGGCGCCCACGAACTTCGCCGAGGCGAAGACCACCGACGAGGCGCTGTACCGCGACTTCTTCCACGCCATGCTCGCCGAGGGCGTGGCGCTGGCGCCGGGTGCGTACGAGGCGCTGTTCGTGGGGCTCGGCCACACCGACGAGGTGATCGACGCGATCGGCGCGGCGGCGGGTCGCGCCGCGTGGCACGCCGCGGCGGCTGCAGCCGCCCGCAACGTCGGCTGACCTACGCTCGCAGGGTGCGGCAGTTCTTCACCCTGCGCTACTGGCTGACCCTGCTCGCGCTCGCGGGTCTGGCGCTCGCGGCCGTCTTGATCGCGCGCAGCCACGACAGCAAGGCCGACGAGTCGGATGACTTTGCCGCGGCCGGCGCGGAACGCACCATCGATCTGATCGCCTGGGTGTACGCGGTGCAGCCCCCGCCGGGCTTCGCGATGGTGAACGGGCGCACCAACAAGGACATGGCGCTGATCATCGACGGCACGCGCACGATGATCATCAAGGCCGGCACGCCTGGTGAGGTGGACTGCCCGCGCCTGCTCGAACTGGCCCAGTGCACGGTGGCCGCCGACCTGCTGGGCGACGGGGTGCTGTGGTTCTCCATCATCCCCGGTGTGCCCGGCGCGACGGTGGAGCTGCCGGCGGTGACCGAGTTGCTCGATGGTGGGTGGGTGCGGCTGGCGAACGACTGGCTCGTGCAGCACGCGCCGAAGGTGGAGCGCAACTGCCCGGAGGACACTGCGTCGCTGACCGACTTCATCGACCTGTTCGGCGACGCCGCGGATTCCACGTTCAACTTCGAGCAGCAGCAGATCGTGCGCGTGAACTGCCCCGACGTGCAGGAGGAGACCACGACCACCAGCGTGGTGCCCACCACCACGATCGATCCGAACCTGATCGACCCGACGGCGACGACGCTGGAGCCGATCACCATCGACACCAGCGAAGCAGGCTGACGGGGCTGGCGCTGCTGGCGCGGCCGGAGTGGGCCCGATCCCGCCGGGGCGCCAGTGCAGTGATGGTCGCCTCTTCCGGACGCGCTCGCTCAGCGGTTGCGGTAGAGGTCGCGCAGCAGCAGCACCTCTGCCATGTGGTGGATCACCTCGCGGTGGATGTGCAGGATCAGGGCGGAGTAGGGGAACTCGGCCCAGGGGCCCTCGGCCTCGCCGATCGGGGCGGCGAGTCCGGCGTCGTCGAGCGCGGCCACACCCGCCGTCCAGCAGGCGTAGGCGTCGTCGAGCATGGCGAGCGCGGCGTCGGCGGTCGGCGGCCAGTCGATGGTCTGGTAGCTGATCGGCGGGCCGCCGAAGTGGGAGGCGTTGCGCTCGCCGAACACGCCGACGATCACGTGACCCAGCCGCCACGCGATCGTCGTCATGGGCGCCGGGTCCGGTTCGGGGTACTCGAAGTCGGCCACCCAGTCGCCGCCGCCGGCCGCCATCGAGGTGCTGCTCTCGCCGCGCGGTCGCAGGTTCCACGCGCCGGGCACGGGCTCCCACAGGTACTCCTCGTCGGTGAGGCCGGTGAGGCGCGGCCGCACATGGTTGTCCCAGTGCCAGGTGAGCTGTTCGAGCAGTTGCGTGGTCCAGTCCATGCGCTCAGTCTGCACCGTCAACCTGGCCATCCTCTGTCCGGGTTGCTCACCGAATCCCGCGTCTGGTCACACCGATTCCACATCGGGTGTGGAAGTCGTGTGACCAGGCGGCTGGGCGGTGTGCTCGGCGTCGGCGTGGGCGATGTGGCCGAGTGCCCTCCAGATCGTCGCCAGGATCAGCGCCGAGCCGACGAACGCGAACCAGAACGGGCCGGTGACGCCCCAGATGCGGGCGATGCCACCGCCCACCGCGGCGCCGACGACCATCCCGCCGTGCACGCCCATCATGTAGACGCTGCCTACCCGCCCCTGGAAGGCGGTGGGCACGGCGCGCTGGCGGATCGACGTCGAGGTCGTCCCCCACACCGCGGTGTGCACGCCGAAGATGAAGAACGTGGCAAGCGCGACCGCGGGCACCGTCGTGAGCGCGAGCGTCAGGTGGGTGAGCGTCTCGATGGTCAGACCGATGCGCATGATGTCGGCCAGGCTGATGCGGCGCTCGATCGCGCCATACGCCCACGAGCCCAGCACACCGCCGATCGCACTCGCCGTGGTGAGCAGTCCGAAGCCGATGGCGCCCATGCCCAGCCGCTCGGTCGCGTAGAGCACGAGCACCGACCAGACGGCGCCGAAGGTGACGTTGAACGAGACGATCGTGATCGTCAGCGTGCGCATGGGCGCGTTGCCCCACAGCCAGCGCAGCCCTTCCACGATCTGGTGGAGCACCGGTGAGTGGTGCTCGTGGTCCACCGGTTTCGACGCGCCGATGCGCAGCATCAACATCGCGCCGAGGCCCACGAACGTGGCCTGGGTGGCGAACGGCCAGCCCATGCCGAGCGCGAACAGGGCGGCCCCGATCGGTGGGCCGGCCAGCTGGTTGGCGGTGATGAACCCGATCATCAGGCGCGCGTTGGCGATGCCCAGGTCGGCGGGTGCCACCAGCATCGGCAGCAGGGTGTGCGAGGTGGTGTCGGCGAACGTCTCGGCGGTGCCCAGCAGGAACATCGCCACCAGCACGACGGCCACGTTGATGGAGTCGGTGACGATCATCACGGAGACCGCGACGAGGACCGCGGTCCGCAGCAGGTCGACGGTGACGACGACGAGGCGCCGGTCGAGGCGATCGGCGATCACGCCCGCGTAGAGACCGAACAGCAGCCACGGCACGCGCTGCAGCAGCGCCGCCAGCGCGACGAGCAACGGGTCGTGGGTCTGCGAGGCGACGAGCAACGGCCCGGCCGCGAGTCCGATGCCGTCGCCCAGGTTGCTGATCCACGACGACGCGACCAGCCAGCGGAACGCGCGCCCCAGGCGCGGCGGGAAGACGGCCTCGACGGCGCGGGTCATCCGGCTCACTCGGCGGCCAGACGGTCGGCGGCGAGCAGCATTTCGCGCCCGACGGGTTGCAGGCCGACGGAGGTGCCGAGCAGCCCGGTGGACACCCGCTCCACGACCCCCCACTCGTGGACCGCAGTCGGGTCGAGCCCGCACCGAGAACCCAGCCAGTTCGCCCGCTTCCACGCGGCCTCGCCCACCGACGACGCCGCGAGCAGGTCGCCGGCGTCCTCGCGCATGACGATGCCGAGGTCGTACTCGGCCTCGGCGAGCAGTCCATCGGGGTCGACCAGCTTGTAGCCGGAACCCGCCCGCAGCACGTTCCACTCGTGCACGTCGCCGTGGACGAGCACCGCCCGCTCGTCGTCGTGGGCCGCGATCCGGCGCTCGGCGCAGTCGATGGCGTGCTGCACGGCACGCTCGGTGCACGGGTGGTCCAGCTCCGCCCACAGGCGTTCGATGTGGTCGATCAGCCAGTGCCCCTTCTCGGCGCCGGTGGGCAGGCCGCAGTCGGGTGCCGGCCGCCAGAGCCTGGCGGCGGTGGCGAACAGGATCTCATGGCGCGTTCCGATGGGGAGGCCGAGATCGTGGAGCGAGGGGCCGAGCCGTTCCAGCAGCAACGCCCCGCGCTCCGGGTCGTCGCGCAGCAGTTGCACGCACCCGTTGCCGCCGGCCAGCCGCAGCACGGTGATCTCGTCCCGCGCCGCGTCCGTGCTGCGCGGCACCAGCAGCTTCAGCACCGCCTGCTCTCCGTCGTGCATCGTCACCGCCGCGACGAAGGCCTCCGTGGAGTCGTCGAAGCGATGGTCGAGTGTGAAGCCCCACTCGCCGGCGAGGGAGGTGACCGTGGCCTCAAGGTCGTGGAGCCAGCCGGAGGCGCCCACCGCGAGCGCCTTGTTGCGCACGACAGTGGGCGGCTCGATCACCATCCGGGAAGGCTCGCGGATCAGACCGCCCGGTGGCGGGCGACTTCGAAGACGGCCAGCGCCGCGGCCGCGCTGACGTTCAGCGAGCTCAGCCGGCCGAGCATGGGGATGCTGACGATCATGTCGCAGCGCTCGCGCACGAGGCGCGACAACCCGGCACCCTCCGCGCCGAGCACGAGGCAGATGCCCTCCACCGCGAGGTCGCCGATCTCGAACAGGGTGCGGTCGGCTGCGTCGTCGAGGCCGACCACCCAGATGCCCGCCTCCTTGATGCGGGCGAGCGCAGCGGGCAGGCCGCCCACCACGGCCATCGGCACATGCTCCACGGCGCCGGCTGCAGCCTTGGCGACGGTGGGGGTGACGTGCACGGCGCGGTGGCGGGGCAGCACGACGCCCTGCACACCGGCGCCGTCGCAGCAGCGCAGCAGCGCGCCGAGGTTGCCCGGGTCGGTGACGCCGTCGACGGCGACGAGGAACGGCTGCCTGCTGCCCTTGCGGGTGAGCAGGGTGCTGAGCTCGGTCTCCTGCAGGGGCGCGGCGAACGCGAGCACACCCTGCGGCGCCTCGCTGCGCGCCTGCTGGTCGAGCCGCTTGCGGGCGACCTTGGTGACCGTGACGCGCATCGTGTTGGCGATGTCGACGATGTCGCCGAGCACCTCGTTGGGGTTGCCCTCGTCGTCGAGCTCGACGGAGACCCACACCTCGTGCACGCGCCGCTTGCCGGCGATCAGCAGCTCGCGCACGGCCTGGCGGCCCTCCACCTGCTCACCGCCGAGCGGCTTGTCCACCGGCCGGTTGCGCTCGTCGCCGGGGCCGGCGATGCGCCCGGTGCGCCCGGCCCCACGTGAGGCGTACTGGCGCGACCCCGTAGCACCGCGGTTGCTGGCCGTGCGCGACACACTGTCACGGGCACCGCCTGAACGCGGCCCGCCCGCCATGCTGCCGGTGCCCTTGGCGCTGCCTGGCCTGGTGCCGCTGCCGCCGCCCTTCGCCGCGCTGCCCTTCGCCGCGCCGCCCTTGCCGGTGCCCGACGTGCGCGCACCGCGCGGCCCACCCTTGTTCCCGGTCGGTTTGCCTGGCTTCATCGTTCGTGTCCTTGCGTTCGTGGGCTCATGCCGCGGGCCCGCCGGCGGTGATCACCGCCACCGCCCAGACGGCGATGCCTTCCCGGCGGCCGAGTGCGCCCAGGCCCTCTGCCCGGCGACCCTTCACCGTCACCGGTGCGCCCGCCGCTTCGCTGAGCCGCTGCTGCATCGCCGCCTTGTGTGGCGCCAGCTTCGGGGCTTCACACACCACCGAGCAGTCGACGTTACCGACCTGGAAGCCTGCTTCGCGCACGAGCGCGGCCGCGTGGCGCAGCAACACCAGCGAATCGGCGCCCTTCCACTGCGGGTCGGTGTCCGGGAAGTGCTCGCCGATGTCGCCCAGGCCGGCCGCGCCGAGCAGGGCGTCGGTGACCGCGTGCGCCGCGGCGTCGGCGTCGCTGTGGCCGTGCAGGCCGCGGCTGCCCTCGAAGACCACGCCGCCGAGCACGAGCGGCCGGTCGGGGTCGTCGCTGAAGCGGTGGATGTCGAACCCCTGGCCGACGCGGATGATCGGCATGTTCATGGTGCCTCCCTGCGCCGGCTGCACCCGGCTACGCGCCCACGTCAGGTCGTCGGGCTCGGTGATCTTGCGGTTGTTCGGGTCGCCGGCCACCACCACCACGCGGCCACCGGCGGCCTCCACGAGCGCGGCGTCGTCGGTGGCTGTGTCGCTACCGGCGTGCGCCGCGCGCAGCACGCTCGCGCGGAACGCCTGCGGCGTCTGCACCGCCATCAGCGAGCTGCGGTCGGGGGTGTGGGTGACGGTGCCGTCCGCCCCCACCTGCTTGATCGTGTCGGCGACGGCGATGCCGGGAATCGCCCCGTCCGCCCCGCCGCTCACGGCGTCGATCACGCGGCGGAACTGCGCCGCGTCGGCGAAGGGGCGGGCGGCGTCGTGCACGCACACGATCGTTGCCGCCGCGGGCACCTGCGCCAGCCCGGCACGCACCGACTCGCTGCGCGACGCTCCGCCGGCAACACCGCCCTCGCGTTCGGCATCGGTCGCGGGCACCACCAGCACGACGCCGGCGCTGGCGCGGCGCGCCGCGGCGACCGACCAGTCCAGCACCCGTGTGTCGCCGAGGGGCTCGTACTGCTTGGGCCCGCCGAAGCGTTGGCCGGTGCCGCCGGCCACCACGATCGTCCACACCGTCTCCGATGGTTCCGCGACGAGGGCCTGCGGTTGCTGCGTCGTCACCCCGGCGAGGGTAGTACCGTTCGGCTGACCATGGCTCACGAAGAACTGCTCGCACGTACCGATTTCTTCGCCGACGCGCCTCCCGCGATCGTGCGCGACATGGCCGCGGCCGGGAGCGAACTGCACCTCATCCGCGGCGACGTCCTGTTCCGCGAGGGCGACCTCGCCGACTCGCTGTACCTCGTCATCAGCGGCCGCGTGGCGATCGCGATCGCGAACCCGATCGACCATCGCGAGACGGTCGTCGCGCTGATGGACGCGGGCGACCTGTTCGGCGAGATGAGCATGCTCGACGAGGGCCCGCGCTCGGCGATGGCGCGTGCGCTCGAGCCGTCGACGGTGCTGGCCATCCCGTTCGATCCGGTGGTGAAGGTGTTCCGCAGCGACCCGACGCTGCTGTGGGGCGTCACCCGCCTGCTCGCCCACCGGTTGCGCGTGATGGACGAAGCGCTCGCCGACAGCGTGTTCCTGGATGTCACCGGCCGCACCGCCAAGCGCCTGCTCGAGCTCTCGGACGGCGCCGACGAGTTCGTGCTGCCGATCACCCAGGAAGAGCTCGCCGGCATGGTGGGCGCCTCACGTGAGCGGGTGAACAAGGCCATCGCCAGCTTCATCCGCCTCGGCTACATCGACCAGCACGAGCGCCGCTACACGATCCTCAAGCGCGATGCGATGGAGCTGCGCGCTCGCTGATCGTGGGGTGCCGCTCGTCAGAGCGTGTCGACGAAGGCGTTGGCCACCGTGACCACGCTGGTGCCGCCGGCGATCTGGTTGAGCATCTGGTTCAGGCGCTCGGTGGTGAGGCTGGTGGCGATGGCGTCGATCGCGGCGATGGCCTCGGGCGTGGCGACCGTGGAGTCCATCAGCGCCAGTGCGGCGTTGCTGGGGATCATGTAGCGATCGTCGGTGAGGATCGTCATCTGCTGGGTGGTGATCAGCGGGTCCAGCGAGTTCATCGCGAAGCAGTCGGCGTCGCCGTTGGTGATCGCGTCGGCCAGGCCGTCGTCCTCCACGGCAACGGTGTCCTTGAACTCACCGCCGTAGTAGCGCTCCATCAGCGGGAAGCCGGAGGTGTCGTCGGCCAGGTACTCGGCGGAGCCGCCGATGACGATGCCCGGCGCCACCGATGCGAGGTTGGTGAGCGTCGTCAGCTGGGTGCCGGAGTTGGCCTCCATCGCGGCGGCGGTGCAGGCGATGACCTGACGGTTCTCGGCGAGCGCGCCGTTGTTGACGACCAGCTTGTCGGGCATGCCGGCGTTGATCGCGAGCACCTGCTCGGCGACGGAGTGCCCGTTGCCCGGTGTCGGCGCGACGGTGGTGGTCGTGTTGCCGGCCGCAGTCGTGTCGCCGGTGGCGGTGGTGTCGCCGGTGGCGGCGGCGTCCGCAGTCGTGTCGGCAGTGGTGTCCGCGGTGGCCGTGGTGGTGGTGGTCGTCGTCGTGGTCGGCACCGTGCGCACGAAGCCGGATGCGCCCGCACTCGTCGTCGTGGCGGCGACCGTCGTGGTGGTGTCGCCAGCCACCGTGTCGGTGGTGGCCGTGTCGCCGGTGGTGTCGGTGGTGGCGGGGATGGTCGTGGTGGGCTCGATCGTCGTGGTGGTGACGATGATCGGTGCCTGGGTGGTGCCCGGTGCCGGCAGCGAGGTGCTGGGCAGCGGCGCCGCGCCCACCTGGCTGTACACGAACGCGACGAGGTCGCCCGAGTAGTCGGGGATCAGCTGGAACTCGTTGTCCTGGATGGCCTGGTAGTACTCGGCGCGATCCATGTCGACGGGATCCTTGCGGGCGACACGGAAGCCGCCGTCCTCCAGCACGCGGGCGTAGATCGCGGCCAGCAGCTCGCTCTCCGTGTCGCCCTTCACCGAGGTGACCGCGATTCGCGGCGGCAGCTGGATGGTGGTGGTCGAGCTGGAGTCGTCAGAGCTGCAGGCGGCGAACGCCAGCATGGCGATGCTGGCCGGGCCGAGGCAGCGCGTGAACAGTCGGGCAGTGGGGGTCGTCCGCTTCATCGGGGTGCGAGCCTAGTGGCGCAACCTCCCGCTGCGGCCGTCGCCCCTCACCCGGCGGGGCGCCGCCTGCCCGGGTTCACAGCAGTTCGGCGGCGTCGGTGACGTCGGCGGGGTCGGGCACCTCGATGACGATGGGCTCGTCGACGGTCTTGATCAGCATGTCGACGGTGACCTTGGTGCCTGCTGCCTTCACGACGGTGAGCGTCCGCCGGATCTGGTTCTGCTCGTCGACGAACACGTCATAGGTGAGCTCCTTGGGCAGGTCGCCGTCGATCTGGTCGAACTGCTGCCGCAGTTGCGGCATCGCCTTCAGCGCGGCCGCCATGTCGACGACGACCTCGTAGTGCTTCACCTTCACGCCGTCGACCTCGTCGAAGCCGAGGTCGGTGACGGACTTGGCCTGATCGAACAGGGTCGCCGCATCGAGCGGGTTGTCCACCTCGGCGGCTCCGAAGAGGTCGCCGGCGCCGCCCTGCTCGGCGATGAACTCCTCGTCCATCTTGATCCAGTCGGTGTCCACCTCGGTGCCGAGCGCCTCCAGGAACCCGCTGTGCAGGTAGATCACCTTGTCGTTCTGGTCGGCGATCATCTCCATCGTCACGTCGACGCCGAGGCCGGAGTCGCCGAGATCCATCGTGAGGTGGCTCAGCCCCTTCTCCGCGTCCGTCTCCACGTCGGCGGTCACCTCTTCGCCCATCAGGTTCATCGTCATGGTGAACGCCACCGCGTTCGTTGCCGCCGCGTTGTCCGCCGCCTCGGTGAGCGAGAACGTCGGCTGCTCGTCGCCTTTGCGCAGCAGCAGGAAGCCGCCCACGCCCAGCGCGGCAACCAGCAGCAGCGCGACGGCGACGAGCAGCCCCGTGTGCCGCCGTTTCGGCTCCTCGTGGATCACCACCGAGACGGTGGGCTCGGCAGACAGCGGCGCCGGGAACGGGGTGGGGAACGCAGCGACGGGTGCGTCAGAGGGTACGTCAGAGGGTGCGTCGGTGGGCGCGTCGGGCTGCGGAAGACCTGAGGGCTCGTCCATGTCTCAGACGGTAGTGGGCCGCAGGGCCACCAGTGGTGGCGTCGCCACCGCCACCTGCAGCAGGCGCACCTGTCCGTCGCTCACCAGCCAGGCGAGGCCTGGGCGCGCCGGCACCGGCGTGCGGCGAGGGAGCACCACCCCGAGCAGGTCGCCGTCCATCTCGCTGCCGCCGGTGAGCACCACGCCGGTGCGGCTGCGGCGCACCACCGTGGTCCAGTGACCGTAGAGCTGGCGCAGCGCGTCGGGCCGTCCGGCGGCGACGATGAGGGTGTCGAGGCGCGCACCCGCGGCGAGCGCGGCCAGGCGACCGCCGGGGTCGTCCACCGCGTCCGCGTCGTCCACCAACAGCAGCACTGGGCCGTGCTCGGGGAGCTCGTCGAGCAGGGAGGTGTCCGTAGCCACGATGTCGGCGGTCACCGTGCTGCTGCGGCGGGGCACGATCGCGCCCACCCAGCCGCCGGGGTTCGCCTCCCGCCAGGCGTCGGCCAGGCGTTGCACGGCGTTGCTGCGGCCGGTGCGCGCGCCGCCGAGGACGAGCACGTGCTCGCCATCGGGCAGGTGCAGCGCGGCCGTGTCGCCGCTGATGAACTCGACGCCAAGGGGCAGCTCGCTGAGGTCGCCGTGCCGCGCCGCCGGCGGCAGAGCGCCGGCCGGCACCGACGGCGGGACGACCGTGATGGCCGTGGCGCGGCGCGTGACCGCGGGGTGCACCCGGCGCGGCCGCTCGCGATCCGGCGCGGTGACCTGGGCTGCCAGACCGGTCGCGGCGATCAACACCCGCCCCGGTGTGCCTGCGACGGGTACCCGCGCCGGTGCAGCGCCCAGCAGCGTCGCGTCGTGGGGGTCGTGGAGATGCAGCACCCATCGGTTCGGGCAGCGGGCCAGGAACCCGCTGGGCACCGCCGCCGCGTGCTCCACGCTGGCGACGATCGCGAGACCTGCCGCGGCCGCATCGGCGAGGATCTCGTCCAGGGCGTCCAACTCCTCGGCCGTCTCGACGCCGTCCAGTGAGCGGCGCAACGCGTCCAGCCCGTCGACGAACCACACAGTTGCCGCCATGTCGCCGCCGCCGAGGCGCGAGCGCGAGAGCGAGCGCAAGCGGTGGAGCATGCGCATCAGCCGCTCACGCTCGTGCAGGCGTACGACCCCTGCGCAGGCCGGGTGCTCGCCGAGGTCGCCGAGCAGGTCGCTGCCCCGGCAGTCGAGCACGTAGACCTCCGGATCCTGCTCGCCGCCGGCCCCCTCCAGCACGCTCGCTGCGAGCGTGTGGATCGTGGCGGTGGCCCCCGCACCTGGACTGCCGGCGAGCAGCAGATGCCCGTCGGCCGGCGACCAGCGCAGTGCCGCCACCCGCTGCTGGTCGGGCTCGTCGACGAGCCCGATCGCCCCGGCCGGCACCTGCTCGGCGGGCAGCGTGGCCGCCAACGGCGGCAGCCACGGCGCCGGTGGCCGCGGCACCCCCGCGAGGCGGGCGGCCTCGCAGATCGCCCGCACCAGCAGTTGCAGCTCGCTCTCGCCCGAGGGCGCCGGGGCCGTGCAGCGCGCGGCCTGGAACGTCAGGTGCTCGTCGGCGCCGAGGCGCATCACCGCCCGGCCCGGTATCCCGCGCGGCAGCATGGCCGGGGCCGCCGTGCCCACCACGTCGTGCGCGTCGGCGGCGTCCTGCAGGCGCAGGGCGATGCGCAGGTTGGTGTTCGCGCGGATGTCGTCGCTGATCACGCCGTTGGGTCGTTGCGTCGCGAGCAGGAGGTGCACACCCAGGCTGCGCCCGCGCTGGGCGACGCCGACGAGCGCGTGCAGGAACTCGGGCTGCTCTGCCACCAGCGCAGCGAACTCGTCGATGACCACGATCAGACGCGGCAGCACGACATCGGGCGCGGCAGCCCGCAGCGCGGCCAGGTCGGCGGCGGCGTGGTCGCGCAGGATCGCCTCCCGCCGGCGCAGCTCCGCGTGCAGGCTGCGCAGCGCACGATCGGCGAGCTGGTCGTCGAGATCGGTGATCACACCCACCACGTGGGGCAGTGCCGCGCACGCGTCGAAGGTGGAGCCTCCCTTGTAGTCCACGAGCAGGAAGCTGGTGTGCGCCGGGCTGGCCGCGGCGGCGATGCCGGCCACGAGGCTGCGCAGCAGTTCGCTCTTGCCGGCGCCGGTGGTGCCTGCGATCAGCGCGTGCGGGCCGTCGCGCACGAGGTCGATGTCCACCACGCCGTCGGCCGCCATGCCGATCGCGGTCCGCGGGCTGGGGTCGGCACCGGCGGCGAGCCAGGTGGCGACAATGCCGGCCGGGCTGGTGGTGTTGTCCCCGCCCTGCGCGAGCAGGTCGCCGAGCGACAGCTCGCGCGGCACACCGGTGGCGGCACCGAGCGGATCCTCCGGGTCCGTCACGGGCTGCAACGCTGCTGCGCAGGCGTACGCCGCTCGCTCGCCGAGCCCCGCGATCCGCACCGGCACCGGCAGCATCGTTGCTCTGGTGTCGGCCACCCACCGCCCGCCGGGCCCATGGGTGGTGTCGGCAACGCTGGTGCACAGGTGGGGCACCCCGATCTCCGCGGGCAGCACGGTGAGCAGGGCGCGCCTGGTGGGGTCGGCGAGTGCCCGGCGCAGCTGGCTCGTCCGCGTCGCCAGCAGCGACGGCTGGTCGGTCACCAGCAGCAGGTGCGCGGGCTGGTCGCCGAGGTCGGCGAGCACCGTGCCCAGTGCCGCCTCACCGATGATTGCCGCGCTGCCGTCCGGCTGGGTCAGCTGTGGCAGGCCGCGCAGGCAGGCCCACGCCGCCGGCTGGTCGGTGACGACCACCATTCGCAGATCGGCAGGGCCGCACGATGCAGCGAGCTGGACGATCAGCGAGCGGGCCAGCCCCATCGCCTGCGGCCCCCGCAGGGCGAGCCGGGCACCCGGGCCGAGGTCGGCCGGCACCGGTAACTCACCGGCCGGTTCGCCACCGCCTGGTAGGTCGACGCGCCCGATGCCGAGGCCGGCGAGGAACGCATCGGGGTGGGCGGCCCGCCGTGCCCACAGCGTTGCCCTTCGCTGCGTGATGGTGGCCTGGGCGCCCGCGATGGTGGGCACCGAGGCGAGGTGGAAGCGGCGGAAGCGCTCACGCTCGCGGCGCACGGCCGCGGTGTGCTCCTCAACTGCGGTGGCATGGGCCGCGGCCTCGCGCGCCCGGCGGCGGCGGGCGGCCAGGCGCTGGGCCATCCAGCTGCCGACTGCCACCAGGCTGCCGAGTGCCCCGAACAGCAGGAACATCGGCTGCTGCAGCACGAGGGCGATGGCGCCGGCGCCTGCCAGCCCCAGCAGGGCGGGCAGCAACCCGGCGGCCGGGTCGTGGCCCGTGGGCGGGGCGGCCGGGGCGGTGAGGCTCGCGGCCGCGAACTCGGGGATCGCCCGCGGGCTGCGGACGAGCCCGGTGCCGGTGAGCTGCGCGGATGCCGCGCCGCCGGTATGGCTGCGGCCGAAGCGGATGGTGCTTCCTGCCAGCTCGACGCGTGCGCCGTCGCGCAGCCGGATGGCGGCCGCGCTCGGGCCGGCGTCGATGGCCGCACCGTCGATGACGAGCGGTGCGGTGCCGGTGAGCTGGGTGATCGTCAGCGTGCCGTCGGCCATCACCTCGAGCAGTGCGTGGTGCGCCTGCAGCGCCGGGTCGTCGGCGCGGACTTCAGCGGTGTGGGCGCGCCCCAGGAGGTGGCGGCCGGTGCCCAGCGGCTGGGAGCCGCCGGCGTCCGGGCCGGTGAGCCAGGTGCAGCGCCAGGGGGTTGCCGGCGTGTCGGTGCGGTCGAGTGCGTCCATCACCTGTGCTGGGCACGCCGAGCTGGGTGAAACGGCAAGATTTCTGCTCGCAGGGTCCGGATTCCCTCGATTCCTGCCGTGCCCGACCCTCGGTGAGCCCTGCTGTGAGGGGTCCTGTGAGCCGTCCTGTGAGGCGGCGCGCGGACGCTGCCGGCATGACCACACACCTTGCCCCGGCCCCCTGCCGCTCACTGCGTTCCCGTCTCGATCGAGAGTGGCTCGCCATCCGATCGCGGCCCTCCGTGCTGCGCCGAGCCGCGGGGTGGGGGCTCGACATCGCCTTCCACAGCCTCGACGACATCGTGGCGGCGACGGGCTTCTGGGCCAGCAGCGCCGAGCGGGAAGCAGCCGAGCGGGAGACAACTGAGCGGGCAGCAACTGAGCGGGAAGCAGCCGAGCTGGAGGAGGCTGGGAGTGCCGGTGGCAACGCGGTGCTGCGCCGGCTGCTGCTCGTCGCCCGCACCGACGACCTCGCCGCCCGGGTGGTGCTGCAGCGGTTGCTGCCGGGCCTGGCCACCCGGGCGTACCGCTGGGGTGCGCGGCGCGCCGGCGGATCCGCCGACGCGTTCGACGAGCTGGTCTCCGCCGCGTGGACCGTGATCCGCGAGTTCCCGGTCGAGCGCCGCCCGCGCCACCTGGCCGCGAACCTGCTGCGCGACAGTGAGTACCACGCGTTCGTCCGTGCCACTCGCCGGCGGCTCGTGCCCGAGCTCACCGATCCGTTCCTGCTCGATCTCCCGGTGGGCGCGCCGCCGGCGATCGAGCCGGCCGACGAGCTGGCGGATGTGATCGCCTGCGCCCGCTCGCTCAGCGAGTACGACCTGCGGCTCATCGAGCTGCTGGCGCAGGGCCGGACGGCGAAGGAGGTGGCCTCGGCGATGCACATCAGCGAGCGGTCCGTGCGCAACCACCGCGACCTCGTCGTGCACCGCCTGCGGGTGGCGGCTGCGGCGTGAGGCACCGCTGCCGCCGGCGTCAGCGCGGAGGGTGCTCGCTGCGCAGCCAGCGCAGGTGCTGCAGCAGAGCCGGCATGGTGCGCTCGATGACGTCGAACATCTCGCCGTACGCCGCGGCCGGCCGGCCCCACGGGTCGGGCAGGTCTTCGTCACCGGGCATCGCGTAGGGGTCCCACCGGCGTAGCAGCTGCACCTGCACAGGTTCCACGGTCGGGTAATGGCCGGCGCGCTGCTCCACCCCGCCGCGCATCCGCTCGAGGTCGTCCACGTTCATCTGGTCCATCGCGACGATCAGGTCGAAGCGGGCGAAGTCGTCCGGGTGGATCTGGCGGCCCCGGTGGTCGAGCACGTACCCCCGGCGGGCGCCCTCGGCGACGGCGAGCGGATGTGCCGGATCGTCGACGTGGGCGCGGCTGGTGCCGGCCGAATCGATCACGATGCTGCGGTCGTGGGCGCTCATCGCCGCCGCCACCGCGTGCGCGGCGGGCGAGCGGCAGTGATTGCCGAGGCAGACGAAGAGCACCGAGATGGGAGGTGTGTGGCCTGCCACACGTGAGGGAGTACCACACCGCGCGACGGGTCCGCTAGGGCGAAAGTGCTGGCGCCGGATCAGTCGTCGATGTCGACGCGGCGCTGCCCCGGCTGGAAGCGGCGCAGGCGCAGGCTGTTGCTGACGACGAACACGCTGCTGAACGCCATGGCGGCGCTGGCCACCACGGGTGACAGCATCCACGACATGGCCAGCGGGATCGCGGCCACGTTGTAAGCGAACGCCCAGAACAGGTTGCCCTTGATCACCGCCAGTGTCCGGCGGCTGAGCTCGATGGCGTCGGCCGTGGCGTGTAGTTCGGCGCGCACCAGCGTGAGGTCGCTGGCCTCGATCGCGACATCGGTGCCGGTGCCCATCGCGATGCCGAGGTCGGCTTGGGCGAGCGCGGCCGCGTCGTTCACGCCGTCGCCCACCATCGCCACCACTCGGCCGTCGGCCTGCAGCCGCTGCACCTCCTCCACCTTCTGCGCGGGCAGCACACCGGCGATCACGTCGCCGGGCTCGATGCCCACCTCGCCGGCGACGCTGCGCGCCGTGGCCTCGTTGTCGCCGGTCAGCAGGATGGGCCGCAGCCCCAGTGCGCGCAAGCGCACGATCGCCGGGGCACTGGTGGGCTTGACGGTGTCGGCCACCGCGATCGTCCCCAGCAGCTCGCCGTCGGCGCGCACGGCGACGACGGTGAGGCCGTGGGCGTCTGCCGGCACCTCGGACGGGTCGGCGCGGCCGACCTCCAGCCGGCGGCCCTCCACCATCGCCCGCGCGCCGACGCCGGCGAGTGCCTGGAACCCGGTCGCGCTCGGCCAGGCGATGCCGTTCTCCTGCGCGCCGCGCACGATGGCGGCGGCGATCGGGTGCTCGCTGCCATGCTCGACGGCGGCGGCGAGGCGCAGCACGTCGGCCGACGTCTCGCCCGACGTGCCGGGCACGAGGTGCACCCGCACCACGTTCATCACGCCGGTGGTGACGGTGCCGGTCTTGTCGAGCACGATCGTGTCCACGCGGCGGGTGCTCTCCAGGATCTCGGGTCCCTTGATGAGGATGCCCAGCTGCGCGCCTCGGCCGGTGCCGACGAGCAGCGCCGTCGGGGTGGCCAGGCCGAGTGCGCAGGGGCAGGCGATGATCAGCACGGCCACCGCTGGCGCCATCGCCTGCGACAGGCTGCCCGTGCGGGCGAACCAGAAGCCGAGCGTGGCCACCGACAGCACGATCACGACCGGTACGAACACCCCGGCCACCCGGTCGGCCAGGCGCTGTACGGGCGCCTTGCCCGTCTGCGCGGCCTCCACCAGGCGGGCCATCTGGGCGAGCGCCGTGTCGGCACCGACTCTCGTGGCGCGCACCACGAGCCGCCCGTTGGCGTTGATCGTCGCGCCGGTGACAGGGCTGCCCACGGTCACCTCCACCGGCACGCTCTCGCCGGTGACGAGGCTCATGTCGACCGCGGACGACCCTTCCTCGACGATCCCGTCGGTGGCGATGCGCTCACCGGGGCGCACGACGAAGCGGTCGTCCACGTGCAGCGCGCTGATCGGCCGGTTGAGCTCGGTGCCGTCGAGCTGGATGACGTTGACCGTGTCGGCACCGAGTGCCAGCAGGGCTCGCAGCGCGCTGCCCGCCCGCCGCTTCGAGCGGGCCTCGAACCAGCGGCCGGCGAGGATGAGCGCCACGGTGGTGCTGGCCACCTCCAGGTAGAGGTGGTGGCTGTCGCCGCGCTGGGGGATCAGTGACATCGGCATCGTCATGCCCAGGTCGCCCGCGGGCGTGGCGAGGAGCGCGTAGAGGCTCCACCCGTACGAGGCGATGACACCGACGGAGACGAGCGTGTCCATGCTTGCCTCCGCCTGGCGCAGGTTCTTCCAGGCGGTGGTGTGGAACGGCAGCGCCGACCAGGCGGCGACGGGTGTCGCCATGGCGAGCGCGACCCATTGCCAGCCCCGGAACTGCAGCGCCGGGATCATCGACATCAGCAGCACCGGCAGGCCCAGTGCGATCGCCACCAGCAGCCGCCGGCGGAGATCGGCGATGCGGGCGAGCGCCGGGTCGTTGCCGTCGTCGTGCGCCGCGGGCAGTGCCGCGCCGTAGCCGATCGACTCGACGGTGGCGATCAGCGTGTCGGCCGAGGCGGTGGCCGGGTCGAACGCGACGTTGGCCTTCTCGGTGGCGTAGTTCACGGTTGCGTGCACGCCGTCGAGCCGGTTGAGCTTCTTCTCGATCCGGTTGGCGCAGGCCGCGCACGTCATGCCGGTGAGCTCGAGGTCGAGGTGCTCGAGGGCAGCGGTGCCGGTGGGGGTGTCGAGCTTCGTCATGGTGTCACCACCGCGGCGCCGATCGCGACAGGTGCGGCGCCGTCGCCGTGCTCGTGCTCTTGCTCGCCTGGCTGGTCGTGGGGGGCGTCACCGCCGGGCAGCGCCTCGCCCACGGCGTACGCGACACCGAACGTGCCCGCGAGCGCGAGCCCGAAGACCCCCAACCGGACGGCGACGCGCGACATGGTCAGCTCACGACTTCGAAGCCGGCTTCGTCGATGGCGGCCACGATGGCGGCCTCGTCGAGGCCTTCGCCGCTGACGGTGACGAGCTTGCTGCCGAGGTCGACCGCCACGTCGGCGACGCCGGCGACCTTGCCGACCTCGCCCTTGACGGCGGCTTCGCAGTGGCCGCAGGTCATGCCCGGGACGGTGAAGGTGAGTGCGCTCATGATGTGTTCCGTTTCTGTCGTTGGTTCTGTTCGTTCGGTACCGCGCTCAGGCTCGCAGCAGCCGCTCGACTGCCTTGGTGGCCTCGTGCACCAGTTCGGTGGTGCGCTCGCCGTCGCCGCCGGCCGCGGCGCCGGCGACGCAGTGCTGCAGGTGCTCGTCCAGCAGGTGCAGCCCCACGCCCTGCAAGGCCTTGGTGACGGCGGCCACCTGGGTGAGCACGTCGATGCAGTAGGTGTCGTCGTCGATCATGCGCTGCAGGCCGCGCACCTGGCCCTCGATGCGCCGCAGGCGGGCGAGCACCTGCTGCTTGTCGGCTGCGTATCCAGGGGTCCCGTGCACGTCGTCACCATACCCCCCTGGGGTATGTATGGCAACCCTGGTCGTCGGCGCGTCAGGCGCGCTGGGTGAAGTGTGGCTTGCGCTTCTCGAGGAAGGCGGCGATGCCCTCCTGCGCGTCGGGCGTCGTGGCGGCCACCGACATCAGCCCGACTGCGGTGGCGTAGGCGTCGGGCTGGTCGAGGCCCACCTGGGCGTAGAAGCCGCGCTTGCCCGTCGCCTTGCTGAGCACGCTGCCACGGGTGGCGCGGGCCAGCAGATCCTGCGTGGCCGGCACCAGTTCGGCGTCGGGGACGGCGTAGTTGATCAGCCCCCACTCGGCGGCGATGGCGGCGGTGATCGGGTCGCCGGTGAAC
>CAYZFZ010000047.1:0-19046 GCA_964477795.1 uncultured Bifidobacterium sp. | reverse complement strand
GCCGACCACGTCGACCGCTACCAGCACGAGGTGGCCGACTTCGTGCCCGGGTACCAGGTCAGCCAGCACGACGACGTCGCCGGCGCGCTGGTCGAGGCCGAGCGAGCACTGCGCAGCGCGGCGCGGCTGCTGCGCCGCGCCGCCAAACTGGCGGCCGCTGCGCACTGAGCCCGGCCGCGCACGCTCACGGAGCGTGAAAACGCGGCGACGGCCCCTTGCGGGGCCGTCGCTCAGCGACGCCAGGCGGCGGATCCCAGCATCGCTCGCAAACCAGGTGGCGGGAACCTGGTTGGTGGGGCAACTATACACCTCAACAATTCCTGTGCAAACGCCACCGAGGGCGTTGGCTTGATCTGAAATTGATCTCAAGATCGACGTCGCTTCGGCAGCAGGGAGGACGGGCAGAGATCCTCCAGGCTGCACTCCGCACAGCGCGGCTTCTTCGCGTCGCAGACCCGCCGGCCGTGCAGGATCGTGCGCAGGCTGAAGCGCCCCCACTCCTTCGCCGGCATCAGCGCGCACAGATCGGCCTCCACCTTCACCGGGTCGGTCTCCTCCGTCAGCGCCCACCGGCGGGCCAGGCGGCCGACATGCGTGTCGACCGGCAGGCCGGGCAGGTCGAAGGCGACGCTGCGCACCACGTTGCCGGTCTTGCGACCCACGCCGGCGAGGGAGACCAGATCGGCGAGCTCCGTGGGTACCTCCCCGCCGAAGCGATCGAGCAGGCCGTGCGCCATCGCCAGAAGGCTGCGCGTCTTGGCTTGGTAGAAGCCGGTGGAGCGGATGATCTCCTCCACGTCCGCCGGCTCGGCACCGGCGAGCGCAGCCGCATCCGGGTAGCGGGCGAACAACGAGGGCGTCACCATGTTCACCCGGGCATCCGTGGTCTGTGCCGACAGGATCGTCGCCGCCAGCAGTTCGAAGGGGTTGCGGTGGTCGAGCTCGCACAGCGCGTCGGGGTAGGCCTGCGCCAACCGGGCGTCGAGGGCTTTCATGCGAGCCTTCGGTGTACGGGGCACAGCCATGGGCACGAGGCTAGGGCCCGGCACCGTTCGGCCAGGCGTCGCACGGCGATCGGTGCGAACTCGGGCCGGTAGCCTCGGCCGGATGGCGCAGGAGCACGTGCGGGTAACGGTGCACGATCACCTCACGCCCGCGCTGCACGACCAGATCGTCGCCTTCCTCGACGACGCCGGCGCGCAGGGGTGGCGCGGCCTGGACGACAACCTCCGCGGCGACCTCGCGCTCGCCGGCGGGGGCCCCCGCCTCGCCGTCGTCGCCACCACAGACGGCGGTGCGCTGCGCGGCTACGCGCAGGCGTCCGACGCCAACGACGGGCTGCTGGTGGGGTGCGTCGTCGCCGAGGGCGAGCGCGACCTGCAGGTGCTGCTGCTGCGGACGGTGCTCGACTGCCTGCCCCACGACTGCCCGGTCGCCTGGTGGAGCACCGACGCGTCGGCGGATGTCGCGTCCGTGCTGGGCATGGTGGCGGATCGCCGCCTGCTGAAGATGGGCCGGCCACTGCCGATCGATGCCACCACCGACGCGCCCGTTCGTGCGTTTCGCCAGGGGGTCGACGAGGTGGCGTGGCTGGAGGTCAACAACGCGGCCTTTGCCTGGCACGGCGAGCAGGGCGGATGGGATCTGCAGACGTTGCAGCAGCGTGAGCGCGAACCCTGGTTCGACCCGGCAGGGTTCCTGCTGCACGAGCGCGACGGCCGTCTGGCCGCCTTCTGCTGGACGAAGCTGCACCACGGCCCAGCGCTGGTGGGCGAGATCTACGTGATCGCGGTGCACCCCGACTTCCACGGGCTGGGCCTCGGCCGGGCGCTCACCGTTGCCGGGCTGCAGCACCTGCAGGCGGTGGGCGCATCTGCTGCGATGCTGTACGTCGATGCCGGCAACGACGCGGCCGTGGGTCTCTACCGCGACCTCGGCTTCGATGTCCTGCACACCGACCAGTCCTATCTCCGGCCACCCCGAGGAGCCGAGCCATGACCACGACCGAGCCCGAAGCACTGCCGCGCTGGAGCGTCGCCGACGTCCACGAGTCGTTCGATTCGCGATCGTTCGTGGACGCGATGGAGCGCTGCGGCGCGGACATGACGCGGCTGGAGGCGCTGTTCGACGAGCACGCGATCCGCGCCACCGCGCCGCGACCGGTGACCGCCGACGATGGCGCTGCGGCCGACGCGGTGATCGCCGCGATCAACGCGCTCGACGAGCACTCCAACGTCACCGGCGCCTACATCCTCGCCACCACCAGCACCGACAGCTACCACGAGAAGGCGCAGGGGCTGATGGCGGAGTACCAGATGACCGGCTCGCGCGAGCGCCCGCTGATGGCCCGCTTCGCCGACTGGCTGCGGTCGCTGGGTGTCGCCGAGCTCGCCGGTGTGAGCGATCAGGTCGCCCAGCACCTCGGCCCGCTCGGCAAGTTGGCCGCCCGCGCGGATCACCAGATGAGCGAGGCCGAGGAGGGGCTCTACGGCGAGCTCGTGAACACCGGCTCCTCGGCGTGGTACCAACTGCACAGCACCGTCACCTCGCAGCTCACCGCCACCCTGCCCGGCCACATCCCGGGGATGGAAGAGCCGCTGCCGATGGCCGCCGTGCGCGGCCTCGCCTCGCACTCCGATGCGGCCGTGCGCAAGGCCGCCTACGACGCCGAGCTCGCCGTCTGGCCGACGGTCGCGCCCGTGTGCGCGGCGGCGATCAACTCGGTGAAGGGCGAGGCGAACGCCGTCAACCGCCGCCGCGGGTGGGCGTCGCCACTCGATGCATCGCTGTTCGCCAACAACGTCAGCCGCGCCACGTTCGAGGCCATGCAGCAGGCGGTCACCGACTCGCTGCCCGATTTCCGCGATTGGCTGCGCGTCAAGGCCGGGTTGCACGGCCACGACGGGGCGCTGCCGTGGCACGACCTGTTCGCGCCCTTGCCGTTCGCGCCGGCCGAGATCTCGTGGGACGAAGGCTCGGCGATCGTACGCAACGCGTTCCAGTCGTACGGCGGCGGCCTCGCCGGCCTGCTCGACCGGGCGCTCGACGAGCGGTGGATCGACGCGGGGCCTCGGCCCGGCAAGCGCGGCGGCGCCTTCTGCATGCCCTTCGTCGGCGACCGCTCGCTGGTGTTCCTCAACTGGAGCGGCAGCGTGGACTCGGCGCAGACCACCGCCCACGAGCTGGGGCACGCCTACCACAACACCCAACTCGCCCACCGCACGCCGCTGCAGCGCTCGTTGCCGATGGCGCTGGCGGAGACGGCCAGCATCTTCTGCGAGACGCTCGTCGTCGAAGAAGGGCTGCAGCGGCTGGAAGGGCGCGACCGGCTGGTGCTGCTCGACGTCGACCTGCAGGGCTCGGCACAGGTGGTGGTCGACATCCGCAGCCGCTTCCTGTTCGAGACCGAGCTGTTCGCCCGCCGCCAGCGGCGCACACTCGGTGTCAGCGAGCTGAACGAGATCATGCTGCAGGCGCAGGCAGATGCATACGGCGACGGGCTCGTGCAGTCCACCGCCCACCCGTACATGTGGGCGGTGAAGCCGCACTACTACAGCTCGCACTTCTACAACTGGCCCTACACGTACGGCCTGCTGTTCGGGCTGGGGCTCTTCGCCCAGTACCAGCAGGATCCGCAGCGCTTCAGCTCGCACTACGACGACGCGCTCTCACGTGCGGGGATGAACACTGCCGAGGAGCTGGGCGCCGTGTTCGGCTTCGACGTCACCGACCTCGCGTTCTGGACGGCGAGCCTCGACGTGATCCGCCAGCGCATCTCCTCCTACTCGGCGCTCGCCGCCGAGGCCGTTGAGTGAGCGTCGTGTGAGTGAGAGTCGTGTGAGTGAGGGGTCGTTGAGTGAGGGTCGTGTGACGTCGACGCTGTACACGCCCGACCGCGACGAGCTGGCCGGGTTGCTGGCCGGCGAGCCGCGCTACCGGCTCGATCAGGTGTGGGACGGTCTGTACACACAGCTGGCCGAGCCCGCCGACATCAGCAACATCCCCAGAGCGCTGCGCGACCGGCTGGCAGCCGAGCTGCCCACGTCGCTCACCCAGGTGGTGCGCCGCGTCAGCGACGGTGGCGACACCGTCAAGTACCTGTGGGAGCTGCACGACGGCAGCCGCATCGAGACGGTGCTGATGCTCTATCCCGACCGCGTCACCGTGTGCGTCAGCAGCCAGGCCGGGTGCGCGATGGCCTGCGGCTTCTGCGCCACCGGCCAGGCCGGGTTCACCCGCCAGCTCACCGTCGGCGAGGTCGTCGAGCAGGTGGTGGTGGCTGCCCGCGACGCGCGGGCCATGCAGCGCCGGCTGGCGAACGTGGTGTTCATGGGCATGGGCGAACCGATGGCCAACGAGGCCGCCGTGTGGGGCGCGGTCGAGCGCCTGCACGGGGCGATCGGCCTGTCCGCGCGGCACATCACGATCAGCACCGTCGGGCTCATCCCCGGCATCCGCAAGCTCACCCAGCGGCAGCTACCGGTGAACCTGGCCGTCTCCCTCCACGCCGCGAACGACGAGCTGCGCGACGAGCTGGTGCCGATCAACAAGCGCTACCCGCTGGAGGCGCTGATGTCCGCGTGCGCCGACTACATCGCGGCCAAGGGCCGCCGGCTGAGCTTCGAGTGGGCACTGATCGACGGGGTGAACGACCGCGACCGCGACGCCGGCGAGCTGGCCAGGCTGTGCCGGCGGTTCCACCTCCCCGCGCACGTCAACCTCATCCCGCTGAACCCCACGCCCGGCTACCCCACGGTCGGTTCGCCGGCGCGGCGGGTGGCGCAGTTCCACACCCTGCTCACCGGGCTCGGCGTCAACGCGACCGTCCGCCGCAACCGGGGCACCGACATCGACGCCGCCTGCGGCCAGCTCGCGGCCGGCCAGCCGGTGACGCTGCGGGCCAAGCCCGTCAGCTGATCGCGCGGCCGCGGGTCAAGCGCCGTCGAGGTACTTGGGGTTGGCGACGGCCAGCTTGTCGCGCACGTCTGCCCACACGAGCTCGCGCACCTCCGCCAGGCGGTCGTCGAGGATGCCGTCGCGGATGCGCCCGGCCAGCTCGGCGTCGTCGGCACAGCCGAGCTGGGCCAGGCGCGCCGCGTGCGCGGCGGCCTGCGCGGCACCGAGACGCAGCTCGCGCTCCACCATCGCGAGCACGTTGACCGCGACGCGCGTGTGGAACTGCAGCCGGCCGGTGGTGCCGGCGAGTACATCGCGCTCCAGCCACTCGCGCACGGACTCGACGAGCTGCTCGGCCGAGGGCATGTCGTGCAGGCCGCCGGGTGCGCCGGGTGCGCCGGATGCGTCGGGGGTGTTCACCAGCGACCCTCCAGGGCGAGGAACAGATCGTGCTCGTTCTCACACACGCGGCGGCCGATCGCAGCCAGCTCGTGGCTGCGGGTGAACCCGGCAGTGTGGGCGTTGGCCTGCATGATGCACATGATTCCCCACTTGAGGGTGCCCATGACCTCCCACCAGCGCACCTCGTCGGGGTCGATGGCCCGCCCTCCGGCCTCCTGGTATGTGTCGAACAGTTGCTGGTACTCGCCCACACCGGCCACCGGCAGCGCCGAGCCGAAGCGCCACGCCTTCACGCACAGCCAGCCGAGATCCTCCATCGGGTCGCCGAGGTGAGCGAGCTCCCAGTCGATCACCGCCCGCAGGCCGTCGTCGCCGACGATCACGTTGCCGAGGCGGAAGTCGCCGTGCACCAGCGCCGCCGGGCGCGGGGCCGGGCGGTGTGCCTCCAACCACTTGAACGCCAGCTCGAAGGTGGGGTGCGGTTGGCCCAGCTGGTCGAGCATCTCGCGGTACTGCACCATCTGATCGGTGGCGGGCAGCGACCCGAGACCGCTGGTGTCCACCGCGTGCAGCTGGGCGAGCGCCGCACCCAGCTGGGCCGGCTGCACGCGGCGGGCGTGGGCGAAGCGTTCGTGGGGCAGTATCTTGCGGGCGCTCGTCTCGCCTTCCACGGCGGTGAGCACCATGAACGCGCTGCCGATCGCAGAGGCGTCGGCGGACGACGCGACGACCTGGGCGGCCGGCACGCCCGCGGCGCCCGCGGCGCGCACCACCAGCGCCTCGTTGTTCATGTCGCGCACGTCGCCGCTGCGCTGGCGTTGCAGGATCAGCGGCCGGCCGTCGGCCTCGAAGCGGAACGTGTCGCGCGAGGCGCCACCGCTGAGCCGGACGACGTCGCGCACCTCGGATGCACCGAGCACGTCGGCGAGGGCGGCAGCCAGGGCGTCGGTCACGGGCACAGCCTTGCCGATCGCCGCGCCGGCGCCCGAAGCGAGCGACCGATCAGCAGTGCGCGCGGACGGTGGGATACGGGTTCACTGCCGCGCCGCCGCCGGGGTGGATCTCGAAGTGCAGGTGCGGCACGCTGAAGCGGGCGTTGCCGGTCTGGCCCATGTAGGCGATGACGTCGCCCTTCGACACCGCACCCAGCTTCTCGTAGTGGTCGAGGTGGGCGTAGTAGTACTTGTTGCCGTCGGAGCCGGTGAACCAGATCGTCGTGCCGCCGAGCTCGTTGCTCTTGGCTGCGGCGAAGCCGTCGACGATCGCCAGGATGGGCGTGCCGATCGGGCCGATCATGTCGACGCCCTGGTGACGGCGCCCACCGCTGCGCGGCGCGCCCCACGTGTCGCCGAAGGCGACCGCGGCATCGCCGGTGGGGCACACCCAGTCGACCGCGCCGTAGTCGTTGCCACCGGCACCGCCTGGCCGGCCGCCGGCGCCGCCGCCACCCGTGGTGCCGCCACTGCCGGCGTCGGTGGCCGGCGCGGTGGTCTGCGGCGCGCCGCCACCGCCGTCCGCGTCGGTTGGGTTGTCGACCGGCTCGAGCGTCGTCTGGGTGGCCTGCGCTGCCTTCGCCGCCGCTTCGGCAGCGGCTGCGGCACGTGCCCGCTCCTCCGCCTGCAGCGCCTTCTTCACGGCTTCGTCCTTCAACCGCTGGGCCTCGACGGCCTTGAGGTGCTCCACCTGGGCGGTGGCGGCATCGCGCAGCGCGGCGGCGTTCGCCTTCTGCTGTTCGGTCTCGTCACGCTTGTCGGCCAGCGCCTTCTGCTTCTTCGTCAACTCGCGGTTGAGTGAGTCGTACTCGTCGAAGTCGGCCGCGGAGGTGTCGGTGATGACCTCCGACAGCGCAGCGACCTGCATCTGCTCCTCGGGGGAGGCGAACCCGTTGAGCAGCGGCGACGTCGTGGTGTCGGAGCGGGTGAAGCGATTGACCGCCACCTGCTGCACGCGGACCTGCAGCGCGGTGACCTGCGCCTGCAGATCGGCGACCTCGGCCTCCAGGCCCTGGGCCTCGATGCTCAGCGAATCGAGCTCGGACTCGGCGTTGAAGTAGGCGTCGGCCGCCGCGTTGGCCTGCTCGCGGGCGTCGGCGATCTCCTTCGCGGCCTGCTCGGCAGCCGAATCGTCGGCGTGGGTGACCCGCCCCGGGAGCACCGGAACCGCCGCGCACACGGCAAGGAGGAACACCACGGCACGACGCATCGGGCGAAAGGTTACCAGTTGTTTCATTTTCGTTACATTCACCCGAGCACATCGCCCTTCACGTGCTGGCGCGCACGTATCGTCATCGGCGCCATGCCCGCTGCCCTGAACCTCTCCGACGTCCAGTTCGTGCGCGACGCACGCACCATTCTTGCCCCACTCTCGTGGCAGGTGCGGGATGGCGAGCGCTGGCTGGTGCTGGGTGCCAATGGCTCCGGTAAGACCACCCTGCTGCGCATCGCGTCGATGTACGAGCACCCGTCGGCGGGGACGGTGGAGGTGCTCGGCGAGCGCCTCGGGCGCACCGACGTGCGCACGCTGCGCGCCCGGGTGGGGTACCTGTCCGCCTCGCTGGCCGCCCAGCTGCGCCAGGAGCTGCGCTGCCTCGATGTCGTGATGACCGCCAAGCACGCTGCGCTCGAGCCGTGGTGGCACCGTTACAGCACCGCCGACGAAGCTCGGGCGCTGGGGTGCCTGCAGCGCATGGGCGTCGCGTGGGCGGCGGAGCGCGCGCTGGGCACGGTGTCGTCCGGCGAGCAGCAGCGGGTGCTGCTGGCCCGCACGCTGATGAACGATCCCGGCATCGTGCTGCTCGACGAGCCCAGCGCCCGGCTCGACCTCGGCGGCCGCGAGCAGCTGGTGCAGGCGCTCGCCGAGCTGACGCAAGACCCCGCCGCTCCCCCGCTCGTGCTCGTCACCCATCACCTCGACGAGGTGCCGCCGGGGATGACGCATGTGCTGATGCTGCGCGACGGCGTGGTGACGCAGCGGGGCCGCATCGAGCAGTGCCTCACCAGCGAGTCGCTCAGCGAGTGCTTCGGGATGAGCCTGCAGCTGGAGCGCCGGCCCGACGGGCGCTTCAGCGCGTGGAGCTCACCAGCGTCGTGAGCCGCTCGCGCCCCTTCGTGATCTGATCGCCCAGCACGCGCTCCAGCACGCCGCCGGTCCACAGCGCGCCGCCGTAGTGCAGGTGCATGTGCAGCGTGCTGGTGCCGTCGTGCTCGAGCACCTCCGCCCGCAGCACCCACGGGCTGTGCCGGCGGCCGTCCGCCTCGGCGCGCTCGAACACCACCCGATGGGCGACCGGATCGTGGATCGTGCGGCGCATGCGCAACCGCTTGCTGCGCGCCAGCGGGCCCACCCGGGCGCGCAGCTCCACCTGCCACGTGGCCTCGCCCGGCGGCGCCGGCTCCACGCGGTGCAGCAGGTCCATCCAGGCCGGATACTCGCCGAGGTCGTCGACGAAGCCGAACAGCCGATCCGCGGAGCAGGGTGCGTCCAGCGTCGCGTGCACATCCATGCGAGCAGTATCGCCGATCCCTGGCCGATCGCTCACAGTTCCATCACACCGTCGCTGCACAGTGCACCCATCAACCCTCGGTGCCGGACACGGCACCACCACACGAAGGAACTCTCGTCATGCAGCAGCGCAACAAGCTCGCCATCGGATTCACCAGCATCGTGCTCGCCAGCACGATCGCTCTCGGCTCCGTCGCCTCGGCCGCCGGCAGCGGCGACGGTGACGGCGGCACCGGCCGTGCGCAACTCACCACCGAGCAGAAGTGCACGAAGGCCGACGAGTTCCTGACCCGCGCGCCCGACGCGCAAGCGCGTATCGCCGAGCGCATCGCGACACTGGAGGAGAAGCGCGCCGAGGCAGAGGCCAACGGGCACACCCGCCGGGTGGAGCGCCTCGACGCCCGCCTGGCCCGCCTGCAGCGGATCTCCGACCGCATCGACGCCCGCGTGGCGAAGGTGACGACCTGGGTGTCGACCAACTGCGGCTGATCCGCGGTCATGGTCGCGGCCCTGCCGGCCGGCTGCTCCCTCAGCGGCCGGCCGGCCGGTCGCGCTTGCCGAAGGCCCGTGACAGCAGCGGGCTGCGCGCCGTCAGCAAGCCGTCGAGGTCGTCGTGCTGGTCGAACACCGGCTTCCACGGTGCGGTCCCCTCCGCCGCATCCTCCGGGGCTGATGCGTCCGCCGCAGCCGGTGCGTCCTCGGTCGCCCGAGCGTCGATGGCGACCGGTGCGTCGATCGCAGCCGGCTCGGCCGGGTCGTCGAGCGGCAGCAGGTCGGCGCCCGGCAGCGACAGCTGCCCTGTCTCGTCGCGCCCGTGGTGGCTGCGGTGTCGCCGGACGCGTGGCGCGACGGGCGGCACGACCTCCTTGGTGCGGAACAGGCGCGGCGTGGCCTCGCGGCGATCGTCGAGCATCCAGCCCAGCGGCACCACCATCGCGTCGGCGTGGCGGCGGCACAGCACACCCGCACGGTGCACCAGCGCCCCGTCGAAGGGCTCGATCCACACGACGAGGTGCTCGGCGTTGATGCCGTAGGTGACCTCGGCGGGTTGCGAACATCCAGGTCGTTCGCACAGTCGGGCCATGCGCCGAAAACTACTCGCCGCCCGCCACTCACCGGCGAACAGTCACCGTTCCGTCACGTGCGCTGCAGGCGCGGGAGCCGGCCCGGACACGACGAAGGCCCCGCCGAAGCGGGGCCTCCTTGCCTGCGAACAGGGCTTGCGGTGGGCGATGCGGGGCTCGAACCCACGACCTCCACGGTGTGAACGTGGCGCTCTAGCCGACTGAGCTAATCGCCCTCAGTGGCGACGCAAGGCTAGCAGCCAGCGCCGCGCAGACAACCCGGCGGCACGCACCGTGCGACCGCTCAACCACCCGCCGGCCGGATGCAGACGGTGCCCATGCCCTGCCGGTCGCGGTGCGGTTCGGTTCCGTCCGGGCAACCGGGCTCGGTGGTGAGCAGCACCTCGACGGTGCCGTCGTGGGGCTCGCCGCACAGCCGCTCGGCCGCGTCGCCGTTCGCCTCGATCATCACGCAATCGCCCGGGTCGAGCACGTTGTCCACCTTGCGCGGCACCGGATCGCCCGCGGTGAGCACGCCCAGCACCACCATCGCGATCCCCCCGAGCAGCAGCACGCCCATGAACCGCCACGGGATGCGCGGCGGATCCTGGTAGCGGGCCAACGGGTTGTGCCTCGGCTCGACGTACGTCGCGGTGGTGCCGGCGGATCGGGCACCGGCGACGTACTCGGTGGCCGCCGCCGGTTGCGCGAGCGTGAGGTCGTAGTCGCGCCGGCGGGTGGGGTCGGACAACACCCGCCACGCCTCGTTCACCGCCGCCATCCGGGCGGCACTGGCCTCGCCGTGGGTGTCGGGATGGTTGGCCCTCGCCGCGCGCCGGTACGCGGCGCGGATCTCCGCCGCCGACGCATCGGAGCCCACCGCGAGCGTGTCGTAGAGCGTGTCGTGAGGAGCGGTGTGCGGCATGTCGATGCGCCTCACGCTACGCCCAGCGGGCGGCCGCCGACCTCAGCCCTCGACCGTGCCGCCGCTGCGCCAGTACTCGCCGGCGTCGCGATCGAGGAAGCCCTCGTCCACCAGGTAGCGGCGCAGCGCGGCAGTGTCGGGGTGGCGCTCGCCGAGCAGCAGGTTCACCGTCGCTTCGCTGTAGCGACGGCCGGGCTCGAACAGCTGGGCGAGCCAGTCGAGGATCACCACTCGCTTGCTCGCCGACGTCGGGATGGACTGCAGCCGCCCGTCCACCACGAACGCGTTCATCACCTTGCGCGCGTCGGCGGGCAGGTCGTCGTGCTCGCTGGCCGCAGGCCGAGCCAGCGCGACTCGCGCCGCCTGCTGGAACACTGCGCCGTCGACCGTGAGCCGTCCGCCGTCGCCGCGCACCAGGCCCACGTCCACCAGCCTGCCCAGCGCCTTTCCAGCCGCTGCGGCGGACAACCCGCTCGCCGCCACCACCTCGTCGAGACCCGTGGCGCCCAGTTGCACCGCCGCCCACGCGAACCGCCGATCGGCGTCGGCCAGCGCGCCGGCGATCGCGCCGGCGGAGGGCCCGGTTGCGGGCTCGCCCGCGGCCTTCACTAGTACCCGAGGTCGACGTGGACCGGCCCGACCAACGGCTCGCCGGCGGCGAAGCGGCGCACGTTGTGCGAGATGCGCTCGGACAGCAGCGGCACCGCCATCTCCGGCGTGTTGCCCACGTGGGGCGTGATGATGCAGTTCGGCAGCGACCACAGCGGATGGTCCGGCGGGAGCGGCTCGGGGTCGGTGACGTCGAGCGCGGCGCCACCGATCACGCCCTCCTGCAGCGCCCACACGAGATCGTCGGTGACGATGTGGCGCCCACGAGCGACGTTGACGATCCACGCGTGCGGCGACATCTGCTCGAGCTCGGAGCGCGAGATCATCCCCTCCGTCTCGGGCGTGAGCGCGAGCGCGAGGAACACGACGTCGGCCCCGGCGAGGGCGTCGACGTAACGGTCGGGCTCGAGCACGTCGTCGGCGCCCTCCATGTCCGCGACGCGGTTGCGCACCACCGTGACATGACAGTCGAACGGGGCGAGCAGGCGCAGCAGGTGCTCGGTGATGCCGCCACCGCCGAGGACGGTGACGTTGGCGCCGATCAGGTTCCGGCCGCGGGGCCGCTGCCACTGAGTCGCGCGTGCGTAGTCGCCGACGTTGCGCAGACCCGCGAGCGCGAGGCTCAGCGCCAGCTCGGCGACCGGCTCCGCGTACACGCCCTTGCCGCACGTCCACACACGGTCGTCGTCGACCAGATCGACGAACGTTTCGATGCCGGCGAAGGGCAGCTGCACCCAGGCGAGCTCCGGGTTCTCGTGGAGGGCGGCACGCAGTGCATCCGGGTCGCGGGGAGCAGCCCACACCAGCGCCTCAGCGTCTGCCAGCGGCACGAGGTGGCCGCCGCCGGTGGCGATGGCTTCTGCCATCCAGGTGGGCGCACCATCCGGGAGGAGTGCGATTCGAGGAGGCCCGTCCGACGCGGGCCCGGTTCGTGGCGCTGTCGTTGCCGACAGATTGGTACTTGGCATGGTGCGCAGAGGCTACCGCGCGGTGAGGATTCGAGCCGCGACGGTTTCGCCGCTCTCCAGCGCGCCCTCCATGTAGCCGGTGCAGTCCGCGACGTGCTCGCCGGCCAGGTGGACACGGCCCCACGGCTCGCGCAGCACCTGCCAGTGGGCGGTCACCTGGCCCGGCTCGTAGACCGCGTACGACCCGCCGAAGCGGGGCTCGTTGCTCCACGCCTGCGAGAACCCACCCAGCGGGGTGCCCGTCAGGCTGTGCATCGACTGCATCTCGGCAGCCGCCAGCGCGATCCGTTCCGGTTCCTCCAGGCGGGCCCACTCGCGCCCGCCGTCGCCGCCGCAGTAGGCCATCAGGATCCCCTGCTCCCCCGGCTGGTCGACGGTCGGTTCGTACACCCGCTGGGCCCTGCCCGACGTGGTGGCGTAGCCCGCGGGCCATGCGCGCCGCGGCCACTGCACCGATGTCTTGGTGACGGTGCCGTAGCCGAGCTGGTGCACCGCTGCGTGCAGTGCGACGGGCAGCTCGCTGCGGAACTCCACCTGCCGCAGCGGCACGAGCGAGCAGGCGAGCACGAGGTGGTCGGCGTGGAGGGTGCGCTGGTCGGTGCGCGCGACGACACCGTCGGCGTCCTGCTCCACGGCCAGCAGCATCTCCCCACAGGTCAGCGCGTCGCCCACGCCGGCGGCCATGCCGTCGGCGACGGCGCTGAACCCACCGCGCACACGGTGCGACAGCACGATCTCGCCGCCGCTGTGCGCCGCGTGGTACGCCCGCTGCTGGGCCACGAACAGCAGCGACACACGGCCCGGTTCCTCGGCGAACTCACCCTGCGAATCGCGCCAGCGGAACAGGCGCGCCAGTTCGCCGAGGTGCGCCTGGTCGGCGACGTCGGCCAGCGACTGCGCGTCGAGCGCGGCCGCCTGCGGGTGGAGCTGCGGGCGCGACGGGTCGGCGATGCCGGCAGCCGCTGCTTCCACGATCCGGTCGAACGCATCGAGCTCGTCGAACGCGCCCGGCTCGGCCGCCCGCACCTCGTCGGGGCCGAGCATCACGCCGTTGCGATGGATCCAGCGGCGCACCGTGGTCCACTGCTCGCCGGGGCCGAGGCGTTCGATGCCGAACCGGTGCAGCTGCGCCAGCATCCGCGTGTGAGTGGCATCCACCCACTCGGCGCCGCTCTCCGCGTACTGACCGCCGGCAAAGGGCGCCGTGACCGTGCGGACGCGGCCGCCGGGGCGCTGCCCGCCCTCGACGAGGACGGCATCGCACCCGGCGGCACGCAGCACCTCGGTGGCGCGCAAGCCGGCCAGGCCCGCGCCGATGACGACGACCCGCACCGCTGGTCAGCCGCCGCCGAGCGTGGCGGCGATCTGCCCGGAGGAATCGCCCGACTTCTTCAGCACGCGGGCGACGAAGGCGAGCAGCGCCATCGTCATCACGAACAGCACGACCGCGCCGACACCCCAGAACGGCTTGATCTCGCTCTTGGTGGCCGAGATGAGCGCCACCGGGAACGTGGACGAGGCACCGCTGATGAGGGTGGAGATGACCGTGTTGTCGAGGCACAGGGTGAACGACAGCAGGCCGCCGGCGATCAGCGCCGGGCTGATCAGCGGCAGCGTCACCTGGCGGAACGCACGCCCGGGCGGCGCGCCCAGGTCGGCGGCGGCTTCCTCCAGCGAGGCGTCGACGCCGGCCAGCCGGGCGCGCACGATCAGCGTCACGACCGCACTGGCGTACAACGACTGACCGATCCAGAGGCGCAACATCTCGTACGGCACGCCCAGCCAGTCGGATGTCAGCGGCCCGCGTACGCGCTGCATCCAGCCGGACAGCGCGATGGCGTCCATGATCTCCGGCGTCACCAGGATGAGGAACAGCAGAGCCATCATGATCGCGGCCCACTTGCCGGCATGCCGTGCCAGCGCCACGCCGCACAGCCCGCCGATCGTGACGGCGATGGCGGTGCCGCCGAAGGCCGCCAGGAACGAACCGCGCAGGCTCTTGCCGACACCTGCCTGCTGGAAGATGTCGAGGTACCAGTTCGTCATCAGCCCGTTGACGACGATGGCGATCACGAAGGCGGCCAGCGCCGACCACTGCCGCAGGTGGCGGTTGTGCTCGCCGCGCACGAGCCGCCACATGTACGGCACGGCGATGCCGATCCCGACGATGACGACGAAGCGCAGCAGCATCGGGCCCGTGTGGTCGTAGTCGAACAGGCCCTGCATCTTCATGCCCGACTTGGTCTTGCCGGGAGGGCCTCCCCACCACACCGTGCTGTAGCTGCCGCTCCAGATGGAGAACGAGGGCCCGTTGTTGAACGAGTGGCGCACCACCAGCAGGATCGGGATGAACAAGAACACGAGCACCAGGCCCGTCCAGATCGCCAGTGCCGGGTTCAGCAGATCCGGGAAGCGCGTCGCCCGTGCCGGGCGCCGCTCGCGGCTGCGCCACGCGTTGACGAGCGGGGCGAGCAGCGGGATCAGCTTGCGTACCAGCCACAGCACCGCGGCGAACAGCGCGAGGGAGAGCAGCACCATCACGATCATGACCACGGCCATGGCCGAGCCCTGCGGCCAGTTCTGGGCACCCCGGAACTGGCTGTCGATGAGGGCGCCGACCATGAAGCCCTTGGCGCCACCGAGCACGGTGGCGGTGATGTAGTCGCCGCACATCGGGATGAAGGTGAGCAGGATGCCGGCGACCACGCCGGGGCCCGACAGCGGCAACGTCACCGACATGAACGTGGAGGTGCGCGTGCCGCCGAGATCCTTGGAGGCTTCGCGCAGCGCTGGGTCGATGCGGTCGAGGGCGACGAACATCGGCAGCACCATGAAGCCGACATAGTTGTAGACGATCGCCAGGAACACTGCCCAGCGGGTGCCGAGCAGGTCGATCGGCCCGGAGATCCAGCCCATGTCCTGCAACCACTTGGAGAACTCGCCGTTGGGGCTGAGCGGGATGCGCCAGGCGATCGTGCGGATGAGGAAGCTGGTGAAGCTGGGAATGACCACCAGCCCCAGCAGGATGGCGCGCCACTTCTCGCTGGCCTTGAACGCGATGAAGTACGACACCGGGAAGCCGATGAGCAGGCACAGCAGCGTGGCCGTGACCGCGATCTTCAAGGTGCCGTAGAACACGTTGAAGTTGTCGCCGGTGATCGACTGCCGGTAGTTCTCCAAGCTGAGCTTGCTGAGGTCCACCGGGATCAGCGAGCTGGAGTCCTTCGCGCCGAAGGAGTACAGGATGATGATCCCGATCGGCAGGACGAAGAACATGATGTACCAGAGGAACGACGGGATGGCGAGACCCCACTTGGGGCCTCGCCACCTCCGTCCGTTCGGCGTGAAGGTTGGCGCCGTCACGAAGATCAGCCGGCCGCGGCGGCCTTCATCTTGTCGAGGATCTCCGTGTGGCGGTCCTGGGCGCTGTTGACCTCACCCGTCTGCATGGTGGCCACCTGCTCGTCGGGGAAGAAGATCATGTCGACACGGGGGGCATCGGGAGCAAGTTCGGCCATCAGCTCGTCGATCCGCTTCATGCCGCTGTGGTAGCCGTGGTAGAGCAGGTCCTTGATGCTGATCTCCGGCGTGAGCAGCCAGTTGATCCAGGCATGCGCGGCGTCGGGGTTGGGGGCGCCGGTGGGGATGCAGTAGTTGTCCATCCACAACTCGGTGGCGGGGGCACCCAGGCCCCACACCCACTCGTCGGGGTCGCCGCCGGCGTCGGCGATGCGCACGAAGGCCTGGCGGGCGTCGCCGTTCCAGGCCATCGCCAGGTCGAAGGAACCCTCGGCGAGCGCCGTGCTGGGGTAGCTGTCGAAGCCCTTGATGTGGGGAGCGATCTCCTCGACCAGGTACTTCTCGCAGGCGTCGAGATCCGCTTCGTCCTCGGTGTTCCAGTTGATGCCGTTGGCCCAGAAGTACGGGCCCACCACGTTGGGCGACGAGTCGAGCCAGGCGACGCGCCCGCTGGCCTCGCCCTTGGTGGCGTCCATGAAGTCCTGCCAGGTGAGGATCTCCTTGGTGATGACCGACTTGTTGTAGATCCAGCCGGTGGAGCCCCAGTCCTTGCACACCGAGTAGTCGTTGCCGGGGTCCCAGTCGCGCCCGAGGTACTGCGGGTCGATGTTGACGATGTTGGGCAGCAACGACTTGTCGAGCTTCTGCAGCAGGCCCTTGTCCAGCATCTGCGGGATGTAGGGGCCGGTGGGCACGACGATGTCGAAGCCGCTGTTGCCGTTGGCTGCGGCGAGCTTCGTGATCAGATCCTCGTTGCTGGGGTAGTAGTCGACCGTCATCGTGATGCCGAGCACCTCTTCGGCGAGATCGCCGACGATGTCGGGGTCGTTGTAGTCGCCCCACGTGAACATGGCGAGCGAGCCCGACGACGTGTTGATCACGTTGCTGAACTCGCTGAGCAGGTCGCTGCCGCCGCCACTGGTGCCGCCGGTCGTGGCGCCGGTGGAGTCGCCCGTCGTTGCGCCCGTGGTGTCGCCGCTGCCGCTGTCCTTGCTGTCGTCGCCGCAGGCAGCAGCGACGATGGCGAAGCCGGCGGCGGCGCCACCGGCCTGGAACAGGGCGCGCCGGCTGATCACCTGGCGGAAGCTCGACGGAGCGAGGATGCGGATCGGTTCAGGCTTGGATGCCATTGGTGTTGCTCCTTGTGGTGAGAACTGTGCTGAGAACTGTGCTGAGAACGGTGTGATCCTGGTGGATCAGGCGCTTGCTGCTTCTTCGGAGGGCTCGGCGAGCACGAGGTGCGCCTGGGCAGCGGAGAACGAGTAGACGTCGGCGGGTGTGAACGTGCACCACACGTCGTCGCCCAGCGACAGGCGCGGGGCGTTGGCCCGAGGGGTGAGCACCAGCACGTCGCGGCTGGTGGTGCGCACCACGTACTGCAGGGTGTCGCCGAAGTGGGCCACGCTGGCGATGGAGCCGGGGATCGAGTTGCGCGACGTGCCCGGATCCTGCGTGACGAGCTGGAAGTTCTCCGGGCGCACGGCGGCGAGCGCCGGCTGGCCGGGGGCAACCGCCTCGTCGGGCACCGACGCGACGAAGACGGTGCCGTCGTCGGCCTGCACGCCATCGGCGGTGGCGACGCCGCGCCAGAAGTTGTTGCGGCCGATGAAGCCGGCGACGAACGCCGACGACGGACGCTCGTAGACGGTCTCCGGGTCGGCGAGCTGCTCGACATGGCCCTCGAGCATGATCGCGATGCGATCGCTCATGCTCATCGCCTCTTCCTGATCGTGGGTGACGAAGACGAACGTGATGCCGAGCTGGCTCTGCAGCAGCTTCAGCTCGATCTGCATCTCCTCGCGCAGCTTGCGGTCGAGGGCACCGAGCGGCTCGTCGAGCAGCAGCACGCTGGGCCGGTTCACCAGCGCGCGAGCGACGGCGACGCGCTGCTGCTGGCCGCCCGACATCTGCTTCGGCTTGCGCTCGGCAAGCTTGCTCATCTTCACCATGTCGAGCGCCTCGCGCACCCGCACGGCGATGTCGGCCTTGCCGACACCCTTCTGTCGCAGGCCGTAGGCGACGTTCTCGGCCACGGTCATGTGCGGGAACAGGGCGTAGGCCTGGAAGACGGTGTTGACGTCGCGCTTGTACGGCGGGATGCCCTGCACGTACTGGCCGCTGATGCGGATGAAACCTTCGTCGGGCTGCTCGAAGCCGGCCAACATGCGCAAGGTGGTGGTCTTGCCGCAGCCCGACGGGCCCAGCAACGACAGGAACTCACCCGGCTCGACCACCAGGTTCAACTTGTCGACGGCCACCATGGTGCCGAAGCGCTTGGTGACGTCCTGCAGCTCGACGGACCCGCGCTCGCCACTGAGCTCACCGCCGACCGACATCGATGTCGCGTCCGTCACGCTGTCTCCCCCGAGAAGTCGTGGTGAGCGAGCCGCTCACCGATGTGGAGCCCCAGAGGACCCGGCGGGGTCGTGGTGGCAAAGTGCTGAATCGCCAAAGTGTAGGCACATCGGCGGAGGGGCTCGGGTATCACGGGTGATGCCTCACGATCGGCAAAGCTGCCATGGACTGGTGGCACCATGCAAGGAAATCGTTGATGAACAGCCCGCGCGCCACGGAATGCCTTGCACGACACGGCTTCGAGCGCCAGTATCCGTACCGATGGACCGCACCGGCATGCAGATCGACGACACGGATCGAGCGATCATCGAGGAACTGCAGCGCGACGGACGCGCGCCCTACACCCGGCTGGGGGCGGCCGTCGGGCTGTCCGAGGCGGCGGTTCGCCAGCGGGTGCAGCGCTTGCTCGACTCCGGCGTGATGCAGGTGGTCGCGGTCACCAACCCGCTCTCCCACGGCAAGCGGCGCATGGCGATGATCGGCGTGCGCACCGAGGGGCCCACCGACGACATCGCCAAGACGCTGCAGTCGATGCGCGACATCGACTACCTCGTCGTCAGCGCCGGATCCTTCGACCTGATGGCCGAGGTCGTGGTCGCCGACGACGGCGACCTGCTCGACCTCACCAACCGCATCCGCAGCGTCCCCGGAGTTCGCAGCACCGAGACGTTCATCTACCTCGACCTGGTGAAGCAGACCTTCACCTGGGGAGCGCACTGAACCCCAGGTGTCTCGGCCACGTGCGTTGGCCAGGTGCCTCGGTCAGCTGTCCAGGTTGGCCATCACGTGCTTGATGCGCGTGTAGTC
>CAYZFZ010000046.1:17654-19215 GCA_964477795.1 uncultured Bifidobacterium sp. | reverse complement strand
GGTGGCCGGCCCCTGCTCGGGGATGCGCTGCGACAGCGCGTCGTGCACACGAACGACGGCGGGCAGCTCGCGGGTCTTCTGCTGGTTCCAATGGCCGTACCAGCGCTTCAGCTGGCGGGCGATGTAGCCCTCGTGGCGGCCCAGCTGATCCAGCCCGGCGGCGTGCAGATCCACCTGGTGGATGGCCGCCATCGTGTCGACGAGCGACTCGCTGGCCGTACGCCGGGCCGCGACGGACAGGACAGCCTCGGCAGCCGCCTTGTCGCGCAGTACGTACCCGTCGACGAAGCCCATCACGTAGAACGGCGCGCCGTTGACGGACGGGTCGTCGCAGAACCCCAGGGCGGGTGCGACCGGCACCGCCGAGCGCTGCAGCCCGCTGATGATGCGGTGCTCGCGACCCATGTCGTGGGCGCTGGCCAGCACATGCCCGAGGGGTGGGCGGCGCAACACGAAGCGGGTGCCGTCGGCACCGGTGACCTTGAACGTGAGGTTCGAGTGGCCGCCGGCGATCACCTCGTACTCGAACGGCGCGACCGCGCCGGGGACGTGGGCCTGCAACCAGTTGCCGACCGCCGGGACGTCGATGCCATGCACGGAGCTCATCGCTTCGTACCGTACTGCCGGCGACCGCCGGGCACGCCGTCCGCCGGAGTCGTTCAGCGGTATCGTGCCCGGATGGCCCTCGACGTCACCGACGCAACGTTCCAGACCGAAGTCATCGACCGCTCGCGTGAGGTGCCGGTCATCGTCGACCTGTGGGCACCGTGGTGCGGGCCGTGCCGCACGCTGGGGCCGATCCTGGAGAAGGTGGTCGACGCCACCAACGGCAAGGTCGTGCTGGTGAAGGTGGACACCGATCAGAACCCGGCCATCTCGCAGGCGTTCGAGGTGCAGTCCATCCCCGCCGTGTACGCGCTGAAGGACGGTGCGGTGGTCGACGGCTTCATGGGCGCCTACCCCGAGCACATCGTGCAGCAGTTCGTGGATTCGCTGGTGCCCACCGAGGGCGAGATCACGCTCGCCGCGCTGCTCGCTGAGGGCACCGAAGGTGCGTACCGCGCGGCGCTGGAGATCGAGCCGGGCAACGAGGACGCGATCGTCGGCCTCGCCGAGCTGCTGATCGCCCGCGGCGAGAACGAGCAGGCGCTGCAGTTCCTCGCCCGCATCCCCGAGACCGAGCGCACCCGCCACATCGCGGCGACGGCGCGGGTGCACACGGCCCCCGACGACGACCACGAGGCGACGCTCACCGCGCTGCTCGACTCGGTGAAGACCGACGACGACGCCCGCCAGCAGTACGTGGATCTGCTCGAGCTGATGGGCCCCGACGACCCGCGCACCGCGGTCTACCGCAAGAAGCTCACCGCCCGCCTGTTCTGACTCGGCGGCTGCGCCCCGGCGCCGCCGGTGGCGTAGCAGACTGCTCGCGTGCACCCCGCAACTGCTGCCCGCGACGCGCTGTGGGGTGTGACGGCGGTGGTGTGGCTCGCGCTCGGCCGGCTGGCGATCGCCTTTCTCGGCAACGAACTGCAGTGGGCGTACGTCGCCGGGCAGAGCC
>CAYZFZ010000046.1:0-17644 GCA_964477795.1 uncultured Bifidobacterium sp. | reverse complement strand
GACGCCCCGTGGTACTACCGGCTGGCCGGGGTGTGGGGTGGCAGCGAGGGGTCGCTGCTGCTCTTCGCGGGCGTCGTCGGGCTGGTCGCCTCGGTCGCTGCTCGCCGCCTGCAGCGGCCGGTCGCCATCTGGTTCGGCGCGCTCACCGTGGCGGCGCTGGCGATCGTCGATCTGATCTGGGCGAGCCCGTTCGGGCGCCTCGACGCGCCCGCCCTGCGCGGCTTCGGGCTCACCCCGATCCTCGAGCACCCGGCGATGGCGGTGCACCCGCCCCTGCTGTACGCCGGGCTGGCGTGCGGCCTCGGCGCCGCGATGGTGGTGCTCGACGGCGGCGACCCGGGTCGCTGGCTGCGGCGCACGATCGGTCTCGTCACGCTGGCGATGGCGCTCGGCGGGCTGTGGAGCTATGTGGAGCAGGGCTGGGGTGGCTACTGGGCGTGGGACCCGGTGGAGAACACGTCGCTGCTCGTGTGGCTGGCTGCGGTCGTGGCCCTGCATCTGCCGGCGCGGCGGTGGCTCGCGCTGCTGCCGTGGACGGGCGCCCTGCTCGGGGCGGCTCTGGTGCGCTCTGGCGCGACGCCGTCGATCCACGGTTTCGCCGAGCAGGCGAGCGTCGGCTGGGCGCTCCTCGCCGTCACCGCCGCGAGCTGCGGCGCGCTCGTGGTGCTCGCCCGCACCGTGGATCGGCCCGGTCGGTCACCAGAAGGTGCGCTCGTGCCCGTCGTCGTTGCGTCGACGATGCTGTTCGTGGTCGCCACCGGCACGGTGGCCCCGCTCGTGGCCGACGTGTTCGCAGACAGGCCGGCCGCGGTCCGCGGCGTGTTCTTCTCCCGCACGGTCGGGCCGCTCGCGCTCGTCGCCGTGCCCTTCCTGGTGGCGCGACTGCGTGTCCCGCGAGACCGGCTGGCCCATGCCGGCGTGCTGCTCCTGGTCGCCGGGATCGCCGCCACCACGTTCGACCGTGAGCAGCAGGTTGGGCTCGCGGATGGGCAGTCGGCGCGTGTGGCCGGGCTGGCGGTGGTGGGCCACGGCGTCGCGGTGGAGCTCGGGCCACGCGCCGATGTGCAGGCGGTGGTGGCGACGGTGGACGTGGACGGATGGCTGCTGCGGCCCTCGCTCGTCGCCTACCCCGAGCGGGGCGGGGTGCTGGCCGAGACGGCGATGATCACCCGCCCGTGGCGAGATGTGCAAGTGACGCTGCTGGATGCGAACGATGCGGGGTTCGTGCGGCTCGTCGTGCGCCAGCGTCCGCTGACGTGGGCGGTGTGGCTCGGCGCGGTGGTCACCGCCGCCGGCGTGCTCAGCCGTCCGGGTCGGTTGCGTCGTCGCCGCCCGCCTGCCGAGCCCGCTTCTTCGCCAGCAGCTCGTTGACGGCCGCGGTCTGCTTGCCGACCGGCGAACCGTCGGGCTTGCTCGGCGTCGACGCCCGCGGCGTCGGCTGCGACGAAGGCCTGGGCTGCGACGAGGGTGACGCCTCCTTCGACGGCGAGTGGTGCGGGTCGGCGGCCAGCCGGGGCAGCGCGCCGCGCAGCCGCCGCCCAGCGGCAGCGACACCGCTGCGCGCACCCGCCACCGTGGCACCGCGCAGCGACAACCGCGACAACGCGACCGCGATCGGCCACAGGATCGCCGCCAGCAGCAGGAACGGGCCGGCCAGCGCCAGCCGGCGGAAACCTGCCTGCAGGCCGTCGCTGTCCCATGCCTGGGCCACCGTGATCTCGCCGCGCCCGCCTGACTCGGTGGACAGCCGTGCCATCAGCGCCGCGTCGGACTCGCCGGGGGCGTACTCGGCCGGGTAGCTCTCGCTGGCGAGCGTGCTGCTGGCGAGCACGGTCTCGCCCGCCGCGGTGACGTTCACGCCGACGGCATAGGTGCCGCTGCGGCCGGCCGGCATGTCGGCCTCGAAGCGTGTGCCGCCCACGCGGTCGAGCGGCACCTCGTAGCGCTGGCCGTCGGGGCCTGCGACGGTGGCGGTGGCGGTGGCGCCGTCGGGGAAGTTGTTGCTGCCCTCGACGCTGACCTGCAGCCGGCCGTTCGCCACCTGCGCCTGCGCCGCGCCGGCGGCGTCGCCCTGCTGGAACGTGCCCTTCACCACCCGGCTCCAGAAGTCCACGTAGCCGTCCCAGTTCGCCCACTGCTGCGACCAGGCTGCGCTCGCGTCGCTGGTCCAGCTGCTCACCTTGCCCAGCCCGGCCTGCCAGGTGGCCAGCAGCGGGTCGCGGTCGGGGCCGATGCGCAGCAGTGTCGACGACTCGGGCTTCGCAGTCGTGGCCACGTACCCGAGCAGCGCCGGCGACGAGGTGAGCGGTGCCACCACCGGGTCGTTGGACGTGACCTCCGGCAGGAACTCGCCTTCGTTGATGAAGTCGCGGCTGGCGATGACGGCCTCTTCGGCCATGATCTGCGGCACGTCGGCGAGGTTGGTGCCCGGGTAGTAGCGGCCGTGCCCGGCGACGGCGATCTTCTCCAGCGACGGCGCCGCGCCCTCACCGGTGGCGAGCACGGAGACGGTGATGCCGCTGTCCGTGTAGAGCTCGGCGGCGCGATCCGCGAGCCGGTCGATGATCGCCACGTCGGTGAAGCCGTCGGTGAACACGATGATGTGCTTCAGCTCGGCGTTGCTGGCGAGCAGCTTCTCGGCCGGTTCGTCGAGCGCGACCATCAGGTTCGTGTTGCCGTTCGGTCGCAGGCGGCCCAGGCCTTCGTCGATCACGTCCTGCGAGGGCAGCGTCTGCAGGTCGATCACCCACTCGGTGCCGGCCGTCCACGCCATCACGCCGATCTGGTCGCTCTGCGTCAGCGCCTCGACCGTGCGCTCCGCGGCGGCGCGCGAGATGTCGGTCTTGTTCACACCGCCCTGGTCGACGTTGGAGTTCATCGCGCCGCTGTCGCAGTGGCAGGCAGCCATCGAGCCGGACGTGTCGATGGACAGCACCTCGGCCACTGTCTTGCGCCGCTTGGGGTCGAGGATCTCACTGTCCACCGGCAGCAGGTCGCTGAGCGGCGACTCGCGGTAGCCGCCGACGCCGTAGCTGCGCGTGCCGCCGATGGTGACCAGGCCGCGGCCCAGGTCGCGCACGGCGACGCCGAGCGCTTCGATCTGCTCGCCGGTCAGCGACGTGGCGGGCACGTCGACCAGCACGATGCCCGCGTAGGCAGCGAGCTGCTGCACCGAGGGCAGCTCGGCCGGGCCGACGACAGTGGTGCCGATCCCGCCCGCCTCGATCGCGGCGCTCACCGTCGTGGCCTCGCCGGCGGTGCCTTCGACGATCAGCACCTGCGCCGGCCCGTCCACCGGCACCGCCGCGAAGGCCGCGTCGTTCTTCGGCTGCGCATCGCCGGCGCTCGTGACCACCGCCTGGTAGCGCAGCACGGCTGCGGGGGTGTCGCCGGCCTGATCGGTGAACGTCACCACGTTGCTGCCGGCGTCGAGCTCGACGGTCTGGGTGCCCACGTCCTCGCCGTCGCGGCGCAGCACCACTGTCGCACGGCCGCCCTGCGTGGAGATGACGTTGACCTTCACCGTGATCGCGTCGCCGACCCGGGCCAGCCGGGGCACGTCGATGCTGAGCACCGCTGTGTCGGCTCCCACCGCCGTGTCGATCGTGTGCACGTCGATCTGCACACCCTCCACACCGAGCTGCTGGGCCTCGGCGATCGCGTCGCCACCGGTGGCCCGCCCGTCGCTGATGACGACGACGCGCCGCTTGGCGTCGGAGGGCAGCACCGCGCCGCCGAGGCGCAACGCGGTGGCGATGTCGGTGGCGCTGTCGTCGATCACCACGGCCGCACCGTCGAAGTTCGAGGACTGCTCGAGCACACGGTCGAGCCGTGCGTCGCCACCGAAGACCACGACTGCGCTGAGCGCGTCGTCGGGCCGCTTCGACAGCGAGTCCTGCAGCCAGGCGAGCGCGGCGGCGTCGCCCGCCGGGCCGAGCGATGCGGACCCGTCGAGCACGTACACCGTCGCCACCCGGTCGCTGGAGCGGCGGATGGTGGGGGCGAGCAGGGCGCCGATCAGCAGTGCCGCCACGGCCACGCGGCAGGCCACCGCGACACGCCACTGGCGGCGGCCGACGCCCAGGCGGCGCCAGGCGAGCCAGCACTCCAGCAGCAGCAGGGCCAGCAGCGGCAGGATCACGAACGGCAGCAGCGAGTGCTCGGTGCGGGCCGGTGTCACCTCGCGGGCGGCGTCGTCCACCGGCGGCACGAGCGTGTCGCGGGGTGCGATGTCGCTCTCGTCGGCGGCCGGGTTGACGGCGACGAGCCGGTCCTGCCGGCCGGGTACCTCGATCGTCCAGAAGCCGGGCAGGCTGGCCGTGAGTGCGGGGTCGCCGGCGGCGAACGAACGCTGCTGGCCGTCGGGACCGACCGCGGTGCCGCTGGTGGACGGATCGATCGGGAGCGCAGTGCCCACCTCGATGGGCGCTGCCGCGAGTGCCGTGCCGCTGAGCTCGGTGAGCAGGCGATCGCCCAGGATGGGGAACGCGACCTGCAGCGGCAGGTTCGAGTCGGCGAGCGCGAACGTGAGGAACGCGAAGCGGTGGCCGGCCATCTCGCCGCGCAGCAGCAGCGGGGCGGTCTCGCCGGCGACGAGCACCTCCACGTCCGTGGACGCGGTCACCTGCAGCGCCTGCCCGATCGCCACCTGGGTGAGATCGACGTCGGAGAGCAGCGCATCGTCGGTGCGTAGGAGGGTGACCGCCGGTGTCTCCACCACACCGACCGATGGCGCGCCGGCGACGCCACCCGGCGAGGCGACCGCGAGGAACGACGCCTTCGGCTCCGCCGGAACCGCGACGCCGGAGTAGACGACGACGTCGTAGCCGTCGCCGGACGGGCCGGCGGCGCCGTCGGCCACCTCGGCGACGCTCACCTCCACGCCGGGCATGGAGGTGAACAGCTCCTGCCAGAAACGCGTGTCGCCGGCGATCAGCACCTTCAGGTCGGGGCGGCGGGCACCGACGGCGACGCCCACGTCGTCGGCCGCGAGCAGGTCGCCACCGTCGAGGTAGGCCTCCACGCGATCGCCGGGCGGCAGGTCGGCGTCCACGGTGGTGGTGCCGCGCGCACCGATCTTGATCGGCTGCTCCGCGGCCGTCACCCCGTCGACGTCGAGGCGCAGCGTCTGCGTCACCTCGCTGTCGCCGAAGTTGCGGACGGTCACGCGGGCGTGCAAGCCGCTGCCGCGTGGCTCGACGTCGACACGCGAGATGGCACGGTTCGTGTTCTGCTCGCCGACCTTCTCGTAGCGGGTGCCCGGGGGCATCAGCTGCTCTTCGTCGTCGGTGAGGCCACCGTCGCTGATCAGCACGAAGCCGATGTCGGCGCTGCTGTTGTCCAGGCTCTCCGCCAGCGAGAAGGCACCGGCGAAATCCGGGTGCCCGGTGGTGGTCTCCACCGTGCGCAGCGCGGCGGCGAACGCGCCGGCGTCGTCGCTCGCGGTGAGCACGACGCGAGGTCGCTCGGAGGCGACCACGATCGACGCGATGCCGCCCGTCGGCAGCTCCTTGCGCAGCTCGACCGCTCGGTCGACGGCGCCGGCCAGCCGATCAGGCGTGCCGTCGAGCGCGGCCATCGAGCCCGACGCGTCGACGATGAAGACGGTGTGCTCGCTGAGCGCGGCCGCCTCCAGCCGCACCGGGCGGGCGACGGCGAGCGCGAGCAGGGCGACGGCGAGCAGTTGGGCCAGCAGCAGCAGGCTCCAGCGCAGCTTCTGCCACGGGGTGGCGCTGCTGACCGGGCGCTCGATGGCCCGCCACAGGAACGTGGAGCTGACGGTGACCGCCTGGCGGCGCGGCCGCAGGATGTGCAGCAGCACCACCGGGACGGCCAGCCCGAGCAGGGCGAGCCCGGCCGGGTTGGCCAGCGAGACGGAGAACGCGTTCACCAGCCGCCCGTCACCGGACCACTCCGTGGGCCCGCCAGCCCTTGAGCACCACGTCCTCGATCGGCTCGTCGGCCATCACCCGCTGGTACGCGGCGCCGCGGCTGCGGCAGCGGGCGGCTGCTTCGGTGAGCCAGCGATCGACGACCTCCCGGTAGGTGGTGATGCTGTCGTGCGAGAGGCTGACGGGCACCTGCTCGCCGGTCTCCGCGTCGACGACGTCGAGGTCGCCGATGATCGTGGGGGAGATCTCCTCGGCCGCCAGCACGTGCAGCACCGTGACGTCGCCGCCGCGGGCGGGGAGGCGGTCGATGGCCGGCTCCCACGACGGCGTGAGCAGGTCGCTGATCACCACGGTCGCGCCCGCCGGCCCCGGCCGGGCGAGCACGTCGGCGGCCGCCGAGTGCAGGTCGGTGCCGCCGTCGGGCTGCAGCCCCTCCAGGGTGCGGAACAGCGACGTGGCCGCGTGGCGCCCGCTGAAGCGCTGCGGTGGCCGCACCGACGGCTCCAGGTGGAGGGTGATCGCGTCGCGGCGGGTGAGGGCGAGGAAGCCGATCGCTGCCGCGAGGCGCTGTGCCTGCAGCAGCTTGCCGTGGTGTCCCATCGACGCCGAGACGTCGAGCAGGATGCGCAGGTGCAGGTCGTCCTCCGCCTCGAACAGGCGGATGAACAACTGCCCGGTGCGCGCATAGACCGCGTAGTCGATGCGCCGGTAGTCGTCACCGGGGTGGTACTCGCGCTGGTCGGCGAAGTCCAGCGAGTTGCCGAAGCGGGTGCTGCGATGCTCGCCGGCGAAGCGGCCGGCGAGGCGTCGGCGCGTGCGCAGTTGCAGCCGCTCGAGCTGGGTGAGCAGCTGCGGGTCGAGCAGGGCGCTCACGGCGCGCCGCGCATCCCCGCGGTCGGTTCGCCGACCGTCTCGAGCAGCGAGCCGACCAGTTGCTCGGCGTCCACCCCGTCGGCGGTGGCTTCGTAGCTGACGACGAGCCGGTGGCGCAGCGCGCCCAGCGCGACCGAGCGGATGTCGGCGATCGACACGTTCGGCCGGCCGTCGAGCAGGGCGGTCACCTTGCCGGCGAGCACCATCGCCTGTGCGGCACGCGGTGAGGCACCGAAGCGCACGTAGCGGCAGATGAGATCGGGCGTCGACGCGTGGTCCGGGTGGGTGGCGACCACCAGATCGACCGCGTGGCGCAGCACATGGCTGGCGACGGGCACCTGGCGGGTGAGCTCGATCATCGCCAGCAGGGTGGGCGCGTCGGCCACCGTGTGCAGCGACGCGGTGTGCGTGCCGGTGGTGCGTTCGAGCACGGTCACCAGATCCTCGGCGCTGGGGAACGGCACCTGCGCCTTCAGCAGGAAGCGGTCGAGCTGCGCCTCCGGCAGCGGGTAGGTGCCCTCCATCTCGAGCGGGTTCTGGGTGGCCATCACGAGGAACGGGCGGGGCAGCGGCCGGGTCGCGCCGCCGGCGGTGACCTGCCGCTCCTGCATCGCCTCCAGCAGCGCCGACTGGGTCTTGGGCGTCGCCCGGTTCACCTCGTCGGCGAGCACGAAGCTGGCGAACACCGGCCCGGGGCGGAACTGGAACGTCTTGTGGCCGTGCTCGTCCTCCTCCAGCACCTGGGTGCCCACGATGTCGGCCGGCATCAGGTCGGGCGTGAACTGCACCCGGCTGAACGGCAGGTCGACCGCCTGGGAGAGCGCCTTCAGCAACATCGTCTTGCCCAAGCCGGGCACGCCCTCCAGCAGGGCATGGCCCTCGGCGAGCAGGCAGGTGATCACGGTACGGACGAGCTGGTCCTGGCCGACGATGACCTTGCCGACCTCCGCTTCGATGTCGCCGGCGATCTCCGCGTAGCGCTCCGGGGTGACGGTGGGGTTCAGGTCGTGTGCCATCAGGACTTCCCTTGCAGCTGGTCGAAGTAGGCGAGGACGAGTGCCCTCACCGAGGGTGGGACGGCCGGGTTGTTCATCGCATCGGTGGCCTGGCGGGTGTAGTCGTCGATCACGTCGGCCACGGGCACGTTGGAGGAACCGCTGTTCGTCTGCCCGTTGGTGGTGCCGATCGTGCCGCCCTGGCCGCTGCCGCTGCCGCCGCCCACGGTCTCGGTGTCGCCGCCCGTGCCGTGCACCGGATCGAAGATCGTGTCGGTGTCCGGGCCGCCCGACCCCGCCGTGTGGCCGGTGCCCTGCCCCTGCCCGCCCTGGCCGCTGGTGGCCGTGGATCCGCCGCCTTGCACGTTGCCCGACGGGCTGCCTCCGCCACCTTGGCCCTGCCCTTGACCCTGCCCTTGACCTTGGCCCTGACCTTGGCCCTGACCCTGACCTTGGCCCTGACCCTGACCCTGACCCTGACCCTGACCCTGGCCCTGCCCCTGCGCGGCCTGCGCCGTGCCATCGCGGGCTTGCGACAGGCGGCTGGCAGCGTTGGCGGCCGCATCGGCGGCGTCGCCGGCAGCCGCCTGCGCGGCCGCGTCGGAGGTGGCGCTCGCGTTGGCCTGGCCGGCCTCGCCGAGGCGGGCCTGCGCGGTGGCCACGTCGCCGGCACGCATCGCGTCCGCCGCCTGGCGCAGCTGGTCGGCGGTGGCCGGGTCGCCGGCATCCTGCGTCGCGGCCAGGTCGTCCAGCCGCTGGGCGGCGTCGGCCAGCTCGCTCTCGCTCATGCTGGGCAGCTCGTCGGCCGTCGCCTGCATCTGCTCCTGCGCGCTCTGCTCGCTGCTCGCCCCCGGCAGCGGGGTGTTCTCGACGCTGCGTTGCAACCCCTCGGTGGCCGCCTTCTGGGCCAGCAGCTCCGGGCTCACCTGCTGGCGCAGCTCGGCGGCGGCAGTGTCCAGCAGCTCGTCGGCCTTCTCCAGCGTGGTGGCCTTGGCCAGCTCGTCGGCCAGCTGTTGCAGGCGCTCGGCGGCGTCGGCGCCGTCGGGTTGCTGGGCGATGCGCTCGGCCTCGGTGCGCAGCACGTCGGCCGTCGCCTCGATCGCGGCGCGATCCTCGGCGCGCTGGCGGCGGATCGCGTCCTGCGGGTTGGCGATCAGGGCGAGCACCAGCACCGTCGGCGCCAGCACCGCGGCGATGCCCGTCGGCCGGCGCAGCAGCCGGTAGTGCACGGCCTGCTTCGGCTCGGCCAGCGACGCCAGCTCGCCCGCGCGGGCGTGCACCCGGCCCGCGAACCCCTCGTCGTCGCCGTCCAGCTCGCGGCCGTCCAGCTCCAGCGAGGTCGCGAACGCGTCGTGGGTGTGCAGGCCGCGGTCGGCCGCACGCGCCACGGTGGTGTCGGGCACCCGGCACACGATCGCGTAGCCGACGATCACGGCCGCCACCCCGACGGCCAGCCACAGCGCCGCCGGCTCGGCCCAGGCGAGGTCGAAGTAGCGGGCGGCCACCACGAGCACCAGGCCGGCGAAGGCGACGACGGGGGCAGCCAGCTGCAGGGTGGCGCACGCCCAGGCGACACGCAGTCGCCGCCGGACACCACGCAGGAGGGGGCCGAGTGCTCGGTTCATCGTTCGTTCTCCGCGGGGGTGCGCAGCCGGCGGATCGCCAGCAACGACATGGCGCCGGCGAGCACGGCGAGGATGATGGTGCCGATCGCCCAGGCGGGAAAGCCCTGGCGGCCGACGTTGACGACGCGGAACTGGGCGCCGAAGTCATCCTCGGGGAACCAGGCGAACCACGACTCGTCGTTGAACGACTTCGCCTTCACCAGCTCGTTGCGCGACCAGCGCAGCGGGTTACCCGTGTCCGTCACGCGCTCGCCCGCCGTGGCATCGGCGACGATCGCGATCGGGTTGAACGTCAGCAGCACGGCCGGCGGGTTCTCCAGGTCGTTGCCGTCGCTGCTGTCGGCGACCTTCATCGTGAAGAACAGCAGCGGCCCCAGCATGATGATCAGCGCCGTGAAGCCGTAGGCGAGCAGGGTGGCCGTCTGCACCCGGCGGGTCATCGAGCTGAGCGCGGCGATCATCACGGTCAGCAGCACGGCGACGACGAACACGATGCCAAGGCCCTTCACGCCGTCGATCACGCGGATGCCACCCAGCAGGTAGGCCACCATCATCACCGGCAGGGTGGCCACCAGCAGCAGTACGAGGAAGCTCATCGCCGCCAGCACCTTGCCGACGAAGATGTTGCGCGGTCGCAGCAGCGTCACCTGCAACGGCAGCAGCGTCTGGCGTTCGCGCTCGCCGGCGATCGCGCCGGCGGTGAGCCCCGGCACGAAGAACAGCACGAGCGCGAGCATCACGAACACCACCCACTCGAACAGGTCGCGCCCCAGCCGGGTCTGGCGGGCGAGGTCGGCCTGGATCTCGCCGGTGGTGGAGGTGCCCTGGTACACGAGGTAGACGGTGAGGATCAGCAGCGCGAGGAAGATGCCGATGACGGCGAACGCGCGACCCGTGCGCATCCGCTCGCGCAGCTCGCGGCCGAGAACCGGGTTGATCATTGGACGACCCCCTCCGTGATCGTCATGAACAGCTGCTCCAGCCCGCCGGACTCCTCCACGAACTCCACCACGTCGCGCTCTTCCTCCACCACGAGGCGGCGCAGCAGGGCGGTCTGCTCGCCGTCGTCGTGCACCGTGAAGGACTCGGTGGCGCCGCTGGCGAAGCGCACCCGCACCGTGCGAGCGCCCCCCAACCGTTCGAGGATGTCGCGGGGCGGGCCGGCGGCGAGCAGCTTGCCGGCCTCCAGGATCGCGATGTCGGTGCACATCTCCTCCAGCTCGGCGAGGATGTGCGAGGAGATGACGATCGTCTTGCCCATGCCGTTGAGCGTGCGCAGCAGCTCGCGCAGCTCCACCCGGGCGCGGGGGTCCAGCCCGCTGGCCGGCTCGTCGAGGATCAGCAGCTCCGGGTCGTGCACCAGTGCGCGGGCGAGGCTGAGCCGCTGCTTCATGCCGCGCGACAGCGAGTTGACCATCGCGGTGCGCTTCACGCCGAGGTCCACCAGCTCCAGCAACCCCTCGGTGAGCGACTGCCACTCGTTGCGATGGATGCCGTAGGAGGCGGCGAAGAACTCGATGTACTCGTCGACGCGCAGGTTGTCGTACACGCCCAGGTTGTCGGGCATGTAGCCCATCCGCCGGCGCACGGTGCGTGGCTTGTGCGAGGGGTCGGCGCCCATCACGATGATGCGGCCGGAGGTGGGGCGCAACAGGCTGGCCATCATCGCGAACGTGGTGCTCTTGCCGGCGCCGTTGGGGCCGATCAGCCCGAAGATCGATCCGCGTGGCACCGTCAACTCGAGCGCGTCGACCGCCAGCAGCGTGCCGTAGCGCTTGGTGAGCTGCTGCGCGTGGACGGCGACGGCGGCGGTGTCCTGGCCGGTGTCGTGGTCGCTCATGCCGGGTCCTTGGAGGTGGCGCCGCGCAGGACGGGTTGCTGATCACCGGGGAAGAACTGGCCGTCGTTGGGGATGCGGGCCATCACCACACCGCTGCGCACGTCGGCCGCGGGAACGGTGACGATGCGCTTCGTCGCCTTCGCGCTCACCCAGCCGGTGCCGTTCCACAGCTCGATCTTGTCGAGCCCAACTGGCAGCTCCATCACCATGCGCTGCCCCAGCTGCGTGGCAGGTGGCACCACGTACCGGTAGATCGTGTCGGCGGTGCCGTTGCCGTTCTGCGAGAACGGTGAGCGCGCCATCGACCAGCGCACCGTGGCGGGGTCGAGCGTGCTGCCCCTCGGCTCGATGGGCGCCACGCTGGTGAGCACGGTGGTGCTGGTGTGCCCGCCACCGATCTCCATCCCGTCTGGCAGCTCCGTGGTCCAGCCGGCGGCGCGCACGAGCGCGCTGGGGTACATCACGCGGCTGAAGCCGGCGTTCGTCCAGATGCCGAACTCGGCGATCTCGCCGGTGTCCGCGTTCGGGTCGGAGGTGGGCTGCCACACGCGGTCCGCACGGCTGAACCCCATGGGCAGCGAATCGGCGTCGATCGAGAACTCGGCGGTGGCGCCGGGGGCGAGGGTGCCCAGCGCCTGCGCGCCGCCGGGCCCGAAGATCGCCACCTCGTGCAGCGTGACGGTGCTGCCGTTGGTGACCGCTCCCTCGATGTTGTCGCCGGCCACCCAGGCCTGGGTGGTGAGGCCGGTGTCGGCCGACGGGCCGAGCAGGCTGGCGGTGGTCACCTGGCCCGGTTCCAGCCGCACGCTCAGCCGGGTGCCGTCGCCGCCGGGCTGCACCACGGGGGCGACATCGCTGCCGCCGCCGATGTACCACGCGACCTCGCTGTCGCTCTGCCAGCCCGCGGGTAGCCCCACCTTCACGGTGCCGCCGTCGCGGCTGAACGTGAGCAGGCTGACGCTGCTGTCGCTGCCACCGGGGAAGCCGTCCACGAACACCGAGGCGGCGGGTTTGCCCTCCGAACGCCACTGCTGGCCGTACCAGACGACAGCACCGGCGGTGAGCACGGCGATCAGCGGTATCGCCACCCACGCCAGCGTCATGCGCCGCATGGACTTGAGCACGACGAACAGGATCACCGACACGATCGCCCAGTAGGCGATGAGGGGCACGAGCAGCGGCACCATGGACGGCAGCGCCACGCCGGCGCGGCGGGCGAGATCCTGCTCCACGCTGCCCAATTGCTCGGTGGTGCCGAAGAACCCGCCGAGCTCGCTGGTCGACGAGGTGCTCGGCTCGATGATCGAGGCCCAGCGGCCGCTGGAGGCCGCGCCGTCGACGAGGCGTACCTCGCCACGGCCGGCGAGCGCCCAGCCTGCCACGCCGGGCCGCCATGCGGCGGGGAGGGCGGTGAGGTCAGCGGCGTCGCCGTCGTCGAGCAGCAGGCGGCCACCACGGTTGATCCAGCCGAGCAGGGCGGCACGCTGGTCGGGCTGCAGGGAGCGCACGTCGGCAGTGGTGGCGACGATCGTGTCGAACACCTCGAGCGCCGACGATCCGAGCGCCATCTGGTCGAGTGACAGCTCGGCGAGTTGCGCCTTGCCCGCCTCGGTCGCGAGGTTCACCTGCTCGGGCAGGGAGCCGACACGCGTGGCGAGCGCGGGCAGGACGCCAACCAGTTCGACTTCCTCGGCGATCTTGAGTGCGACGGACTTCTTGGCGACGAGTTGCCCGCTGGAGGTGAGGCGCACGTCGATGGGTGCGTTGTCCAGCGAGGTGGGTGCGACGAGCAGCACCGTCTTCGTCGTTCCGCCGGCCACCTGGATGTCCTTGGCCACCACCGCGCCGGACGAGGCGACCACCTCGACACGCCCGGTGAACACCTCGTCGCTGCTCACCTCCGCCGACACGACCACATGGTCGCCGGGGTCGTACCAGCCGCGCAGCCCGGCGGTGACCTCCATCGTCGCGGCCGTGTCGGCCGCCGACGCCCGCTGCGCCGGGGCGAGCGCGAGTGCGCCGAGCAGGACGGCCGCGGCGAATCGTGCCGTGCGCAGGACGGAAGCAGGAAGGGAGATGGGCAACGACGGGCTCCAACTGGTCAGCCGCACGGGTACCACCTCAGACGCACGCAACCCCCTCCAGGTTCCCGGCAGTTTCGCAGACCCCCACCCCCGTCGCGCGTTCACCCACACCCTCACAACCCACCGAGGCGCAGCGTGGTCCTCATGACACAGGACGTGGGCGAGACTCCCTGGGAGCCTTCGTTGACGGCACAAGTGATGCGGAGATCGTCCCGGAAATGGAGACGAATCAGACCCAGAAGCAGAATTGGAACGGATCAGCCCCAGAAGCAAGCTCAGTGTTGGGCGAGCTCTCCGACCGTGAGGTCGGCGCGGGCTTGCTGGCCGAACACGGTGAGGTGGATCTGGTCGGCTTGCCAGATGTAGGTGGTCGGGGAGGGGCGGATGAGCGTGGCCCAGTCGATGACGTAGACGCCGGGGGTCTCGGCGAGCTGCGCGTTGAACGCGTTCTCCTTGCTGATCCACGGCTCGGGACGGCGGGTGCGCAGGTTGATCCAGCCGACCTCGAAGTAGGTGGACCCGATCGCGGCCAGCATCCCGTCGATGCGCTGGCGGATGGGGCCGACGCTGGTGCCCGTGGAGGCGATGTCGTTGGTGCCCAGGGCGACCACCCAGCGCACCGACTGCGACGTCCAGAACGGGTGCGAGGCCTTGATGCGCTCCACCGCCGAGCGGGCCGACGTGATCGAAGCCGACCCCGCGAGGGTGTTGCGGCTGATCACGCCGTCGAGGCAGATCGGGCCGTAGCCGGCGTCGATGAACGTGTTCATCGCCGGGATGATCGACTGCCACGTGAGCGAGTCGCCCACGATCACCAGCGGCCCCTTGTCGCCGAAGCCGCTGTAGTAGCCGATCTTGCCCCACTTGTTCACCGTTTGCTGCAGCCAGCGCCCGGTCTTGTCGCGCTCGGCGGGCCCGCTGAGGCAGCCGCCGACCGCGGGGTTCGGCGGCTTCACATTCGAGCGCGCGGGCAACGTCGCGGCGACGGCGGTGCCGGTGAAGTAGCCGGTGAGGTCGACGATCACGTGCGCCTCGGCGGCGCTCCACACCTCCACACCCCGCGACGAGGCAGGGGTGATCGCCATGTTCGCGACCGGCCTGCTGGCGAGGCCGGCGTTCACCGACGACACCGTGGGCGTGCCGGCGGACGTGCCCGCGGGCAGCGCGGAGAGGAAGCCGGGGCCGTTGGGAATCATCGTCACATTGAGCACGGCGACCGCTGCCCCGGTGGGCATCGTCACCTCTACCGCGCCCTGCGTGTACAGCGGCGCGCTGGGCGTGCGCGTGTCGAGCAGCCGGGTGGGGCTCCTCGCCACCAGCAGGCCGTCGGTGCCCGCTGCCGCGGAGGCACCGGTGAAGTAGCCGGTGATGTCGACCAGCAGGTGGGTGGCGGCCTCGCTGAGCACGACGAAGCCGGCTGCCGACACGGGCACGATCACGGTGGCTGCCCGCGGTGCCGAGCCGGCGGGGTAGTTGAGGACGGACGTGACACCTGGCGTGGTGCCGGCCGCGTACACGGTGAGGAACCCGGTCTGCTCGGGCTCGACGGCCGTGAGGTTGACTGCCACCGCGAGCGCGTCGGCGGGCACGCCGGCGGGCAGCCCGACGGTGAACGGTGCGTGCGCAGCGAGCTTGCTGCCCGAGCGGGTGTCGGTGAGCCGCGCCGGGGACAGTGGCACGAACCGCCCGGCAGTGGCGGCGCCGCCCGCCGGGGAGAAGTAGCCGGTGGTGTCGATCACCAGATCCGCTGCCGACGAGGCGGCGACGTCGATCTGGCCCGCCGGCGACAGGGCGACGATGGTGCCGTTGGCGCGGGTGTCGGCGGCTGTGTAGTTGAGTGTCGAGGCGAGCGGGGCCGCGGCGGACGACGGGTAGACGGTGACGTAGCCGGCCGCAGCGGTGTTGGTGGCGACGACGGTGACCGCGACCGCGGAGGCCCCGGCGGGCACACCGCAGGCTCCGGTCACCTGCAGCCGGATCGTGCCGGCGGCGACCTGCTGCGGGTGGTCGTGGCGGGTGTCGACGAGGCGGCAGGGGAGCACGGGGGTGAACGCGGCCGGACCCGCGGAATCGGCACCCACCGTGGCGGGCGTGATGCCCGCCGCCCCGGCGGCGATGCCGGCCAGGAGCGCGGCGAGCACCAGCGCGCCACGGTGCCCGGCTCTCGAAGAGTGTCGTCTCATGTGTCGCGTACCCGCAGCCTGGGCGATCCCGATGAACGCTTCCGGTGGCGCACAGTAGCCGACCACCGAGCGGCGGCTCCGGGCGTTGCGGCCGGTGTCCGCTAGGGTCGCAGCGTGCCGGACGATGAGCGCTTGCTGCGCGTGGGGATGGTCAGTCCGTACAGCCTCTCCGTGCCGGGCGGGGTGCAGATGCAGGCGATGGGGCTGGCCCGTGAGCTGCGGCGCATGGGCGTGGAGGTGCGTGTGCTGGGCCCGTGCGACGGCCCGCCGCCGGACACGTTCGTCACCCCGCTCGGCAACAGCCTGCCAACGGCCACCAACGGGTCGATCGCACCGCTCGCCCCCGATCCGGCATGCGTGCTGCGCACGATGCGTGTGCTGTTCGAGGAGCAGTTCGACGTGCTGCACCTGCACGAGCCGTTCGCCCCGGGGCCGCCGATGACGTCGATGCTGCTCCACCCGGCACCCGTCGTCGCCACCTTCCACGCCGCCGGCAACAGCCCCAGCTACCGCTACGGCAACGCGCCGATGAAAGCGGCCGCCAAGAACATCGCCCGCCGGGTCGCGGTCTCCAAGGATGCGCTCGCGCTCGTAGAGGAGTACGTGCCCGGCGAGTACGAGGTGCTCTACAACGGCGTCGAGCTCGACGTCTACCGCTCGGCGACGCCCTACCCGACGACCGGGCCGACGATCTTCTTCTGCGGGCGCCACGAGGAGCGCAAGGGCCTCGACGTGCTGCTGGAAGCGATGACCGCGCTCGGCCCGGAGGTGACGCTGTGGGTGGCCAGCAACGGCCCCGACACCGAGCGCCTGCGGCAGCAGACCCGCGGCGACAGCCGCATCGAGTGGCTCGGCCGGCTCAGCGACGAGGAGAAGATCGCCCGCCTGCGCGGTGCCGACGTGTTCTGCGCGCCGTCGCTGCACGGCGAGTCGTTCGGTGTCGTGCTGATCGAGGCGATGGCGGCGGGCACGTCCATCGTCGCCAGTGCACTCGACGGCTACCGCAACGTCGCCACCGACGACGTCGACTCGCTGCTCGTGCCACCGGGCGACGCGACGGCGCTGGCGGCGGCGATCAAGCGGGCGCTGCACGATCCGGCGCTCACCGCCCGCCTCGTCGCCGCCGGCAGCATCCGCGCGGACGACTTCTCCATGACTGCGCTGGCGCGGCGCTACCTGGCGATGTACCACGAGGTCGCCGCCCCGCCCAGCCGCACGCGCAGCCCCATGTCGCCGTGGCCGTTCATGTCGGGATCGGTGTCACCCCGGCGGCGGCGCCGCGCCCGTATGATGGCGCCGTAACGCGCAGGTTCGCCTGCGCCCCAACCCTTCGGAGTCAACCAACATGGTGTGGATCATCCTTCTGGTGGTCGTCGGCCTGCTCGTGGCCTACGCCATCGTCGCCTACAACGGCCTCATCCGCAGCAAGAACCAGGTGGAGAACGCGTGGTCGCAGATCGACGTGCAGCTCAAGCGCCGCATCGACCTCATCCCCAACCTGGTGGAGACGGTGAAGGCCTACGCGGCCCACGAGAAGAGCACGCTCGAGGCCGTGATCAACGCCCGCAATGCCGCCATCGCAGCCCCGGCCACGCCGTCGGGCCAGGCCGCCGCCGACGCCACGGTCACCGGCGCGCTGCGCCAGATCTTCGCACTCGGCGAGGCCTACCCCGACTTGAAGGCGAACCAGAACTTCCTCGCCCTGCAGGAAGAGCTCAGTGCCACCGAGGGCCGTGTCGCCTACGCCCGGCAGTTCTACAACGACAGCGTGCTGGCCTACAACAACAAGCTCGAGGCGTTCCCCACCGTGTTCATCGCGAAGATGATGAGCTACGACAAGCGCGAGTACTTCGAGACCGACGAGGCGGCCCGCGAGGTGCCCAAGGTTCAGTTCTGAACCCGTCATGTTCGAACTGATCCGCGCCAACAAACGGCGCAGTGTCGCGCTCATCGCCTCCTTCGTGCTGGTGCTGTGCCTGGTGGGGGCTGCGTTCGGCTACCTCATCGGCAACGGCATCGCGGGCACTGTGGTCGCGCTCGTGTTCTCCGGCGGCATGGCGTTCTTCTCCTACTGGAAGGCCGACGCCATCGCCCTCAAGGTCAGCCGCGCCCGCCCGGCCGACCCCGTCGAGATCCAGCGGCTGCACAACCTG
>CAYZFZ010000045.1:0-19575 GCA_964477795.1 uncultured Bifidobacterium sp. | reverse complement strand
GCAGCAGGTCGTCCTGGCGCCACAGCACGCCCTTCGGTCTGCCCGTCGTGCCGCCGGTGCAGATGATCAGCGGGTCGTCGCCAGAACGGCGCATCGATGGCTCCCACGATCCGTCGCCGCCGGCGAGCGACTCGTAGTCGATCGCCCACGTCGGCACGTCGACACCGGCGCCGAAGCAGGCGATCCAGCGCACTCGCGGCAGCTCGCGGCGCGCGGCATCCACACGATCGTGGAGGTCTTCGTCGAACGCCACGGCGGCGACGTCCATGTCGGTCCATAGCGCGACCAACTCGTCCGCGCTGTAGCGGTAGTTGGTGTTGACGTGCGCCATCGAGGCGACGCTGAGCGCGTACAGCGACTCCATGTACCGGGGCTCGTTGTGCAGTGCGAGAGCGACTCGGTCATGGCGTCGCAGACCGAGGGCGGTCAGCGAGCCGGCAACGTCGTGGGCGCGAACGCGCAGCTCGAGCCACGTCCGCTCGACGCTGCCGTCGGCGTGAGCCACGGCGAGGGCGCTCGGAGTGCGTGCAGCGTGGTGATCGAAGACGTCGGCGAAGGTCCAGCCGTGCGCCGGCAGCGATCGTGTCATGCGCCGGCCGTGCGGGCTCGTGCTGCGCGCACGGCCTCGTCGACCATCAGGCTGCCGCGCAGCACGCTCAGCGCCTGCCGGCCGGTCCAGCGATACGCGCGCTCGTCGATGTCGCCGAGCATCGACCCGATCCACTGCTTCTGCGCCTCCGGCCATGCTGCGGCCCAGCGGTGGTCGGCCTCGTACGTCTTCAGCGTGCCGCCGGACGCGACCTCGACGACCGGTCGGTCCGCCGCCCGACCCTCGCCCGTGTTGATCCACAGCAGGCCCTTGCTGCCGGTGATGGTGATCGAGGTGTCGGCGCTGTACTGCTCGGTCAGCACGACCAACTCGTCGCTCAACGTTCCCTCGACCAAGGCTTGACCACCGCCCTGGTGATGCCACGCGATGGCGTAGGGGAAGCCGGTCTGGCGGTCTCCGATGCGATGATCACCGGACAGCGCAATGACCTCGCGCACCTCGCCGAACAGCGCGACGGCGGGCGACAAGAGGTGGGCACTGTCGTCGAAGAGCGCGGGCGCGGCGAACTGTGATGCCCACTCGCCCCGATGCCGCCACGCCGACGCCTCGGCCGGCACGTCCCATCCGCTCGAGAGCAACGAGTTCGCCCAACGCAGGTAGATCGAGCTCGGCGTGCCGATCGCATCGTCGGCGATCAGCTTCTCGGCGAGCAACCAGGATGGCGCGTTGACCGTGTTCTCGAAGACCCGGAACTGCACCCCGGCCGCATCCGCAGCGTCGACCAGTCGCTGCGCCGTGGCGACGTCGCCGGCGACCGGCTTCTGCACGGTCAGGTGCTTGCCGGCGGCCAGCACGGCGAACGCGAGGGGGGCCTGAGCGAACGACGGCACCAGGATCTCGATCGCGTCGACGTCGTCTGCGACGAGCATGTCCTCGAAGGTGACCGCCCGTGCGCCGAGTTCGCCGGCGACGGCTGCCGCTCGTTCTGCGTTCGTGTCGCTGACGGCCACGACCCGAGCCTCGGGCGCGAGCGATTCGTATCCGTCGATGTGCAGACCCGAGATGCGGCCGAGACCGACGATGCCGATGCCGATGCTCATGAGGTGGCCTTCCTGGTGCCGCGCGCCGGCACGGTGCGGCGATTGCGACGGATCAACTTGGGGAACGCCGAGGTGTCGGCGCCGAGCAGGCGCAACTGACCGTCGAGCAGCGCCTCGACCTCGGCCGGCCCGAACCGCTCGGGGTAGAGCAGCGAGTGCACGCCGAGCCCGTCCACGAAGCAGACGAGCGCCGACGCCGTACGATCGGGATCGAGTGAGTCGGGAAGTTCGCCGGCCTCCATCGACCCGATCAAGAGGTCGCGGATGCGGGCGTGCCAGCGGTCGGTGTCGAGATGTTCGGACTCGCGCAGGCTGGACTGCGCCACTGCCCGGCCCCAGAAGCTGACCTCGAGCGTGACGTCGAGCTGCCGACCACTGTCGATCGGCAACAGCTCGGCCAGCACCGCGCGCAGCAGCAGCACACCGGAGAACTGCTGATGCAGCTCGCGCAGGCGGCCGCGCAGCTTGTCGTGCGCGAAGTCGAGGGCGAGGCGCAGGATCTCGTCCTTGTCCTTGAAGTAGTGGGCCAACACCCCCGTCGAGCAGTTGGACTCGCGGGCGATCTCGCGGGTCGTCGTGCCCTCGATGCCGTTGCGCGCGATCACGCGCCAGGTGGCCTCCAACACTTCTGCGCGGCGCTCTGCATGATCGACAACCTTGGGCACACAGCGATCGTATTTCGAACGCGTGAAACGTCAACAGATTTCTGTGAGAAGTATTGACTACGGGGGATCAGGCTGGGAAGTATAACGCTCATCCGAAATCATACGAGGGCCTTCCCGCCGAGCGCGGGACTGCAACAAGGGGGAGTGATGAGAACACGGTTGCTTCGACGCATCGCACTGTTCACCGTGGTGGGCATGACGTTCGCGGCATGCGGAAGTGATTCCGACGGCAAGAGCACCACGACGACGGCGTCGTCGACCGAAGACACCGCTGCGCCGGACACGACGTCCGGCGGGGGCGCAGAGACGCCGACCGGTGAGCTCAAGATCGCGGCGTCCATGGCGGACCTCGCCACCCTGGACCCGCCGCGTGCCTTCGCCGACATCAACGGCCTGCTGCAGCCGTTGTGGGGTGAGCCCCTCGTGGTCGTGGATCCGGCCGCGCCGACGACGCTGCTGCCCGGCCTCGCGTCGGAGTGGACGATCAGCGATGACGGCCTGACGTACACGTTCACACTGCGCGACGGTCTCACGTTCTCGACCGGCAACCCGGTGACTGCCGACGACGTCGTGTTCTCGTTCAACCGCCTCAAGAACATCGCCGGTTCGGTCGCTTTCGTCCTGGACGGCACCGAGGCGATCGAGGCCGTCGACCCATCGACGGTCGCGATCACGCTCGCCGCGCCGGACAGCTCGTTCCTGCCGAAGATCACCAACCCGGCTCTGATGGTGCTCGACAGCACGGTCCTCAAGGAGAACGGTGCCGTCGACGACGAGACCGCCGTCGACGCCGACGGCGCTCAGGAGTTCCTCGACGCCAATACGGTCGGTACCGGCCCGTACATGCTCAAGGAGTGGAAGCGCAACGAGCGCATCGTCTTCGTCGCCAACCCGAACTATTCGGGCGATCATCCGCCGGCGTACGGCATGATCACCGTCCTCGACGTGGTCGAGCCGGCGACACAACGGCAGTTGCTCGAGGGCAATAGCGTCGACCTGGCAGTGAACATCGACTCCGACACCGCTGCCGGCCTGGAAGACGTGTCCGGCGTGCAGGTCGACGTCGTCCAGTCGCTGAACCTGCTCTACATGGCCCTGAACAACAACGGTGACAGCCCGTTCGCCGATCCGCTCGTGCGTCAGGCCGTGCAGAAGGCAATCGACTACGAGGGCATCGGCATCCTCACCGGTGCCGCCCAACGTCCGGCTGCGGTGATCCCGCTCGGTCTCCAGGGCATCGACAAGGTCGATCCGGTGGCCACAGACGTCGACGGTGCCAAGGCACTGATGGAAGAGGCCGGTCTGGCCGACGGATTCTCGGTCGATGTCACGTTCGCCAACTACGCACCGTACGGCGTGCCGCTGACCACCCTGTGGGAGAAGATCAGCGCTGACCTGTCCGAGATCGGCATCACCCTGAACCTGAAGCCGGTCGAGTACGACGCCTGGTTGGAGACGTTCCGTGCGGGCGAGCTGCAACTGACCAGCTCGATCTGGGCGCCCGACTTCCTCGACGTCACCAACTACCTCGACTGGTTCGCCAGCCCCGAGGGCATCGTGGCCAAGCGCGTCGGGATGAACATCCCCGAGCTGGGCGACCTGTATGCGCAGGTCAAGGCGAGCACCGATCCCGCCGAGCGGGAGTCGTTGTCGGCCGAGGCGGGCGAGATCATGCGTGACGACGCCTCGCTGATCCCCCTTGTGCAGCCAGTGTCGGTCATCGCCTACCGCGACACCTTGGCGAACGTGATCTACAGCCCGAACCACCAGATCGAGCTGATCAACATCACACCGGCCTGAGCGAGAACATCCGCTGATTGTCGATGCGGCGCCGTCATGGGAGCATGACGGCGCCGCTCTGCGCGAAAGGAACGTGCATCGTTGGGTCTGCTGCAATACATCGTCAGGCGGTTTCTGCTCGCGATTCCGACGATCATCGGGTTGACGATCGTCACCTTCCTGCTCGCCAACTACATGCCGGGCGACCCCCTGGTCCGGCTGTTGGGCGAGCGCGGTGCGAGCAACCCGGAAACGGTTGCGGCCTACAGCCAGAAGTGGGGCCTCGATCGCAGCGTGCCCGAGCGCTACGCGATCTACATGGGCAATCTCGTCACCGGTGACCTCGGCCGCTCGACGTCGTCGCAGCGCGAAGTCGCCAAGGATCTCGGTGACTTCTTCCCGGCCACCGTGGAGTTGGCGATCGCTGCGATCGCGTTCGCTGCCGTGGGCGGTGTCGCCGCTGGGCTCATCGCCGCCCGCTTCAAGAACCGGTGGCCCGATGCCGGCGTGCGGTTCCTGGCCCTGCTGGGTTCCGGGGTGCCGGTGTTCTGGCTCGGACTCGTCGCTCTCGAACTCCTCTACCTCCGCTGGGGGCTGGTGCCCGGTCCCGAGGGAAGGCTCAGCAGCAGCACCCCGACGCCGCCGAAGACGACGGGCATGTACACGTTCGATGCGCTCGTCCACGGCGAGTGGTCGACGTTCGTCGACGCCGCCAAGCACCTCGTCCTGCCGTCGATCGTGCTCGGCTCGTTCTTCCTCGGCCTGATCGCGCGCATGGTCCGTGCGTCGTTGCTCGAGGTCAGCCAATCCGGCTACCTCGTCGCGGCCCGGGCCAAAGGCCTCTCCGAGCGCAAGGTGCTGATCACCCATGCGTTGCCGAACGCGCTGATCCCCGTCATCACCGTGCTCGGGCTCGCTGTCGGCGGGCTGCTCGCCGGCGCCGTGTTGACCGAGACGGTCTTCGCCTGGCCGGGCATCGGACGGTATGCGGTCGAGTCCGCGCGGAGCCTCGACTATCAGGCGATCCTGGGCGTGACGATCCTCATCGGCGTCGTGTATGTGATCGCCAACGCGTGCGTCGACGTTCTCTATGCCAGCCTCGATCCACGGATCCGGATCGGGCGATGAGCGCGCACCTCGATCCCAGCGGGTTGCTGCCCGTCGGCCCCGACGCGCCGTTGCTCGCCGACCCCGCGGCCGGCGCTGCCGCCCCGCCGCGTCCACGGCGTCGCAGCATCACGTTGTACATCGGGTTGGCCGTCGTCGGCGCCTGGCTCGTCGTCGCCGCGACCATCCCGTGGTGGTCACCGTTCGATCCGATCAAGGACCAGAACCTGCGCCAGCGGCTGCGGGGACCGACCGGCGATCACTGGTTCGGAACCGACAGCCTCGGTCGTGACCTGTTCAGCCGCGTCATGCATGGTGCGCGCATCTCGTTGCCCCTCGCGGTGGTGGCCGTTGCGCTGTCGATGCTGATCGGCTGTGCGATCGGGGCTGCAGCAGGGTTCTTCGGACACTGGGTCGACGAGGCCCTCATGCGGATCACCGACATCACGCTGTCCTTTCCGGCGATGGTGCTCGCCCTCGCGATCGCCGCTGCACTCGGGCCCAGCATCCGCAACGTGATCATCGCCGTCGTGCTCGTGACCTGGCCGGAGTACGCGCGGCTGATGCGCGGCCAGGTGCTGAGCATCCGTGGCGGCGAACACGTCAAGGCGGCGACCTCGATCGGCTGCACGCGAACTCGTGTGTTCCGTCGCCACGTGCTGCCGTTCAGCACGGCGGCGATCGGCGTCAAGGCGACGACAGATCTCGGCGTCGTGATCCTCGTCGCTGCTGGCCTCAGCTTCATCGGCGTCGGTGCCACACCGCCGACGCCGGAGTGGGGTGCGCTCGTCAGCGATGGCCGCTCCAGCATCGATCACTGGTGGCTGGCGCTGTTCCCCGGTCTGGCGATCCTCACCGTCGTGCTCGCCTTCAACTTCATCGGCGACAGCCTGCGCGACCGGTTCGACCCGTACCACCGCCGTCGCCGGCCGCGGTCGTGGAAGTGAGCGCCGCGTCATGACCAACGCACCGCTGCTCGATGTCCGTGACCTGAACGTGCGCTTCCAGACCCAACGTGGTTCGGCCCACGCCGTTCGCGGCGTGTCGTTCACACTGGCCGAGGGCGAGACGGTGGGGATCGTCGGTGAGTCCGGCTGTGGCAAGAGCGCGACGCTCACGTCGTTGCTGCGCCTGCTGCCGCCATCGTTGGCCACCGTCACGGGCGCGTACGTCAACTACCGCGGCGAGAACCTGCTGACTGCGGACGACCGCGCGATGCGCAAGGTGCGTGGACGCGAGGTCGGCGTGGTCTTCCAGGATCCACTGTCGTCGCTGAACCCGGTGTTGCGCATGCGTCGCCAGCTGACCGAGGGGCCCAGGCAGCACCTCGGCATCTCCAAGAGGGACGCCACGTCGCGGGCCATCGAGTTGCTGCGGTCGGTGGGCATCCCCGAACCGGAGCGGCGCATCCGCCAGTACCCAAGCGAGTACAGCGGTGGGATGCGCCAGCGGGCGATGATCGCCACGGCGCTCGCGAGCGAACCGAAGATCCTGCTCGCCGACGAGCCGACCACCGCCTTGGACGTGACGGTGCAGGCGCAGATCCTGGACCTCGTCCGCACACTGCGCGACGAGCGCGGCCTGTCCGTCGTCTGGGTCACCCATGACCTCGGCATCGTTGCCGGCCTCGCTGATCGGATCATCGTGATGTACGCAGGCACCGTGGTCGAACAGGCCAGCGCGCGGACGATCTTCAAGGCGCCGCATCACCCCTACACCCAGGCGCTGCTCGCGTCGGTGCCGCGCGTCGACGTGCGCTCGCAGACCGACCTGCCGTCGATCGTCGGCTCGCCGCCGAGCTTGATCGACCCGCCCCCTGGTTGCGCGTTCGCGGCACGCTGTGCGCACGTCACGGAGCAGTGCCGGACGGAACGCCCGCCACTGATGGAAGTCGGCAGCGGTCACACGAGCGCGTGCTTCGTCGAGTTGGGCAGACGATCATGAGCGAGGTGTTGTTGCAGTTGGAACAACTCGAGGTCCGCTTTCCCGTGCGGCGCGGTGTGCTGCAGCGCACGGTCGGTTCGGTGCGCGCCGTGGACGGCATCGACCTCACCATCACGCGCGGTGAGACGCTCGGCCTCGTCGGTGAGTCCGGATGCGGCAAGTCGACCACCGGACTCGCCGCGATGGGGCTGCAAGCGGTGTCGGGTGGGCGGGTGCTGTTCGAGGGACGCGACCTGACGTCACTCGACAACAAGGAACTGCGCAGCGCTCGCCGCCGGATGCAGATGGTCTTCCAGGATCCGACGTCGTCGCTCAACTCGCGCATGACTGTGGGGCAACTGGTGGCCGAGCCGTTGATCGTGCATCGCCTCGCCCACGGTGAGGCGATGAGAGCGCGTGTCGAGGAGCTGCTGCGCACGGTCGGCCTCGAGCCCGACACGACCGAGCGCTTCCCGCACGAGTTCTCCGGCGGCCAGCGTCAACGTATCGCCATCGCCCGCGCTCTCGCCGCGGATCCAGACCTGCTCGTGTGCGACGAGGCCATCGCCGCGCTCGACGTCTCGGTGCGCGCCCAGGTGATCAACCTGATGGTGCGCCTGCAGCGCGAGTTCGGCCTGAGCTACCTCTTCATCTCCCACGACCTGGCCGCCGTGCGCCACCTCGCCCATCGAGTCGCGGTGATGTACCTCGGCAAGATGATGGAGCTCGCCGACAACGACACGCTGTACGCCGCGCCGGCACACCCGTACACGCGGGCCCTGCTCTCCGCCGTTCCCGTTCCGGACCCAGATGTCGAGGCCACCCGCCAACGCACACTGCTGGTCGGCGAGGTGCCGAGCCCGCTGAACCCGCCGAGCGGATGCGTGTTCCGCACTCGCTGCCCGCAGGCCCAGGAGCTCTGCGCGGCAGAGGTGCCGCAGTGGCGCGACATCGGCGCGGACGGCAGCGCGCACTGGATCGCATGCCACTTTCCGGATGACTCGGCAGCGGTGAGCGTCGCCGCGCCGACCGCACGCGTGAGCGAGCCAGCAGGTGAGTGACGTCTTCAGCGAGCGAGCAGCGCGTGCCGCCGCTGTCGCCGGCCGCTCCGTCTCCGCCGCTCTCGACGCAGGTGATCTGAAGCCACGGATCGATCTGACGGCCGCCGAGGCGCTGGTGCTCGGTCTGCTCGAAGCCGGTGTGCGCGACTACTTCGTCGTGCTCGGCCACGGCACCACGGAGCTCGGCGAGGTGCTGCGCGCCTACACCTCCGCCGGCGCGGTGCGCTGCCATCCTGTCCGCCACGAGGCCGAGGCCGCGCATGCCGCGACTGCGTTGCGCTGGACACGCGATCAGCGGGCGGCGGTCGTGACATCGATCGGTCCGGGCGCGCTGCACGCGATGGCGGGCTCGCTCGCTGCGTCCTCGAACGGCATCGGCGTCTGGCACATCTACGGCGACGAGACCACCGAGGACGAGGGCCCGAACATGCAGCAACTGCCCGGTGCGGGCCAGGGCGGCTTCCACCGGCTCGCGTCCGCGATGGGCGATGCCTACACCGTGCACACGCCGGCAGCGGTCACCGCCGCCCTGCGGCACGGCATCGATGTCGTCGATCGTCCGTACGGCGCCGGGCCGTTCTTCGTGCTGTTCCCGATCAACACCCAGCCGGCGGTGATCCCAGCCTTCAACCTCCGCGAGCTGCCGCTCGGGAAGCCGCCACGTCTCGGTCCGGCAGCCGGCACGTTCATCGACGCCGCGGCGTTCGCCCTCGCCGGTGCGCCACGTGTTGCCGTCAAGCTCGGTGGTGGCAGTCGCGGGCTCGGAGCCGTCGTGCAGCGCCTCGTCGACCGCCTGGATGCCGTGACCGTCCAGTCGCCACGATCGCTCGGGGTCGTCGATCCCGATCACCCGCGCACGATGGGTGTCGGCGGCAGCAAGGGCTCGATCAGTGGGAACCACGCGATGGAGCACGCCGAGACGCTGATCGTGATCGGCAGCCGTGCCGTGTGCCAGGCCGACTGCTCGCGCACGGGCTATCCCAAGGTGCGCCAGGTGATCAACATCAACGCCGATCCGGGCGCAGCGCTGCACTACCAGAACACGCTCGCGCTCGTTGGCGATGCGGCGGCGACGATCACCGAGTTGCTCGAGCGGCTCGGTCCCGCACCCACACCCGCGGTTGACTCACCGTGGACGGCCGAATGCGCCGCCGCCAAGACAGCATGGCGACGGCACTGTGCCGAACGGCTGGCATCGCCTGTCCTGCACGACGATGTGTGGGGGAGGCCCGTGCTGACCCAGCCGGCAGCGATCGCCGCGATTGCCGAGGTCGCCGAACGTCATCTCGCCACGCTCGTCTTCGATGCCGGTGATGTCCAGGCCAACGGCTTCCAGATCGTCGAGCCCCGCTCGAACGACCGCTACGTGACCGAGGCCGGTGCCAGCTACATGGGCTTCGCCGCCAGCGCCGTGCTGGCGACGGCTGTCGCCGACGACCCGTTCTACGCCGTCGCGGTGTGCGGCGACGGCTCGTTCACGATGAACCCGCAGGCGCTGATCGACGGCGTGGCACTGGGCGCGACCGGTTGCATCGTCGTCCTCGACAACCGGCGGATGGGGGCGATCTCCTCGCTGCAACGCGCCCAGTACCTGCACGATTTCGCCACGCACGACGGCGTCGCCGTCGACTACTGCGCCTGGGCATCGAGCATCGGCGGTGTGCGCGCGCTGTTCGGTGGCCACACGGTGACCGACCTGCAGGTGGCCCTCGAGTCGGCGATCCGCGGAGGCGGGCTGTCGCTGATCCACGTGCCCGTGTACTTCGGTGACGACCCCCTCGGCGGGTTGGGGGCCTTCGGGCGTTGGAACGTCGGGCCGTGGGTACACGACGTGCAGGCGATGCGACATGATCTGGCGCTCTGAGCAGCGGTCAACACAAGGAACGAGCACCACATGACGACCCTGGACACCCTGTACATCGACGGCGCGTTCGTCGCCGGATCCGGCGCACCGTTCGACGTTGTCGACCCCGCCACCGAGGACGTGATCACCTCGATCAACGCGGCCACGCCGGGCGACGTCGAGGCCGCCCTGCGGTCCGCTGCCGCCGGCTTCGCGGTGTGGAAGGCGACGGATCCGTGGACCCGCAGTGCCCGCCTGCGTGAGGTGGCTCGCCTCCTGCGCGAGCGTGCCGACGAGATCGCCGCATCGCTGACAGCCGAGCAGGGCAAGCCCCTCGCCCAGGCACGGCTGGAGGTTCTGTCCGGCGCCGATCAGTTCGACTGGCACGCCGACGAGGCGCGCCGCCTGTACGGGCGCGTCGTCGAGTCGCGCAACCCCACCGATCGCATCACCGTGCGACGCGAGCCCGTCGGTGTCATCGCTGCGTTCACGCCGTGGAACTTTCCCGTGCTCCTGCCCGCTCGCAAGATCTCGGCAGCGCTCGCAGCCGGTTGCGCGATCGTGCTCAAGCCCGCCGAGGAGACGCCGCTGACCGGTCTGCACCTTGCCAACGCCTGTCATGACGCAGGCATACCCGCCGGTGTGGTCAACGTGCTGTTCGGCGCCCCGGCCGCCATCAGCGAGCAGCTGATCGCATCCGACGTCGTGCGCAAGGTCACGCTCACCGGTTCCGTTCCCGTCGGCGTGCAACTGATGACGCTGGCCGCGCGGGGGGTCAAGCCGATCTCGCTCGAACTCGGCGGTCACGCTCCCGTCGTCGTGTTCGACGACGTCGACGTCGACAAGGCAGCGGTCATGTGCGCCGACGCGAAGTTCCGCAACGCGGGTCAGGTGTGCATCGCAGCGACGCGATTCATCGTCCAGGACTCGATGGTGGCCGATTTCAGCGCCGCGTTCGTGCGGCGCACGTCCGAGCTGCGCGTCGGGTATGGAACCGATCCGACGTCGGACATCGGGCCGCTCACCAACGCTCGCCGCGTCGACATGGTCGAGCACCTCGTTGCCGATGCCGTCGAGCGTGGTGCCGAGTTGCTCGCTGGCGGCTGCCGACCGACGAAGTTCGCCAAAGGCCACTGGTACGAGCCGACCGTGCTCGGTGGCGTCACTCCGGATGCGGAGCTGTTACGCACCGAACCGTTCGGGCCAGTCGCTCCGATCCTGCCGTTCGCGTCGTTCGACGAGGCGATCACACTCGCCAACTCCACGCCGTACGGCCTGGCTGGATACGTGTTGACGAACGACGCAGCCCGCGGGATGCTCGCCTCGGAGGCGCTGGAGTGCGGCATGGTCGGCGTCAACAACTTCGCGTTGGCCACGGCGGAGGCGCCGTTCGGCGGCGTGAAGTCGAGCGGCTTCGGACGTGAGGGCGGCAGCGAGGGCATCCTCGACTACACGCACACCAAGTACGTCAACGTGCGTCTCGACACATCGTCGATCGTGACGGGTACGGCGTGACCGGCTCCGTTGAACCACGCGTCGCCAGCGCCGTCGACGGGCAACTGACCTCGTACGGCGATCCCGGTTTCAGCCGCTTCCTGCGCCGCGCCTTCCTCGCCTCCTCCGGCCACGACGACGAGTCGATCGACAAGCCGATCGTCGGCATCGCCCACACGATGTCGGACTACACGACGTGCCATCGCGAGATGCCCCAGCTCGTCGACGCCGTCAAACGCGGCGTGCTGGAGGCGGGTGGCCATCCGTTCGCATTCGGTCTGCCGTCGCTCGCCGAGATCCTGACGACGCCGACGACGATGTTGTTCCGCAACATGTTGGCGATCGCGACCGAGGAGATGATCCGCTCGCAGCCGATGGACGCAGTCGTCCTGCTCGGAGGCTGCGACAAGACCGTCCCGGCGTTGCTCATGGGTGCGATCTCTGCCGACGTGCCGGCGATCTTCGTGCCCGCCGGACCGATGTACTCGGGCAGCTGGCGCGGGCAGCGGCTCGGGGCGTGCACCGACTGCCGCAACCTGTGGATGCGCCATCGGGCCGGCGAGTTGGACGGTGACGAGATCACCGAGAGCCGCGGCCAGCTCGCCCCGACGGGAGGCACGTGCATGGTGATGGGCACCGCCTCGACGATGGCGATCGTCACCGAAGCGATCGGGATGTCGCTCGTCGGATCGGCCACCGCTCCGGCGCCGAGCGGCGACCGCCTGCAGGACGGAGTACGCGCCGGGCGACGCTCCGTGGCGTTGGTCGCGGAGGACCTCCGACCGTCGGCGATCGTCACAGAGACGTCGATCCGCAACGCACTGACCGCGCTCGTCGCCATCGGTGGCTCGACGAACGCCGTCGTGCACGTCGCCGCCCTCGCCCGTCGAGCCGGTGTCTCGTTCGACGTGCTACGGGAGCTCGCGTCGATCTCCGCCGCGACACCGCTGCTCGTCGACTGCAAGCCTGCCGGCACCGGCTATCTGCCGGACGTGCACGCTGCCGGGGGCAGTGGTGTGGTGCTGCGCGCGATGCTCGACCTGCTCGATGGATCGGCGATGACCGTGCACGGGCGCTCACTCGGTGACGTCGTGTCCGAGCAGCCGACCCCTCCCGCGTGGCAGACCGTCGTGCGTGGTCTCGATGATCCCGTCGGTCCGGCCGGTGGGATGGCGGTGCTGTTCGGTTCGCTCGCCCCTGACTGTGCGGTGCTCAAGCGCAGTGCAGCGGGCGGACGCCTGCTGCGGCACACCGGCCCTGCAATCTGCTTCGAGTCGGCCGACGACGTCGCCGTACGGATCGATGACCCCGCACTCGGCATCACGGCCGATCACGTGATCGTGCTCCGCAACGCCGGCCCCGTCGGCGACGGCATGCCCGAAGCGGGCTCGGCGCCCATTCCTCGCTACCTCGCCGAGCAAGGCGTGCGCGACATGGTGCGCGTCAGCGATGCACGGATGAGCGGTACGGCCTCCGGCACGATCGTGCTGCACGTCTCGCCGGAGGCCGCTGTGGGCGGGCCACTCGCGCTCGTCCGCGACGGTGACCTCATCGCGCTCGACGTCGATGCCGGCACGATCGATCTGCTCGTCGACGAGACCGAGCTCGCCTCCCGGCGCACCATCTGGCGCGCGCCCGAACTCCCCGCACGAGGCTGGCTCCGTCTCCACCGCGAACACGTGCTGTCAGCGTCCGTCGGAGCCGACTTCGACTTCCTCTGATCGGCGACGGAGTTGCGGCGCCGCAAGCCTGCTCAGGTGGCGATGAGCTCGCGTGCGACTGCGGCGATTCCCGGCGCGTCGAGGCGATAGTGCCCATAGAGCGCCGCCGGCGGGCCGATGGGCACGTGCTCGTCAGGAATGCCGTGGCGACGGAAGCGCACCTTGCCGAAACCACCCTCGAGCAGGCTCTCGGCCACTGCCGTGCCGAGGCCGTTGGTGCGATTGTGCTCCTCGACCGTCAGCACGTGGCCGGTCGCTGCCGCAGCGGCGACCGCCTCGAGATCGAGGGGCTTCACGGTGTGCACGTCGTACACAGCGGCCTCGACGCCCTCGGCAGCGAGCTCGGCTGCGGCCTCGAGGCTGGGGTGCACCTCGGAACCGGTGGACAGGATCGCCAGATCGCCCCCGGCGCGCAGCTGGATCGCCTTGCCGAACGTCAACTCCGGCACCGAGGCGTAGACCTCGGGGTCGCGTCCACGCCCGAGGCGCAGGTACATCGCACCGGGATGGTCGATCGAGGCGCGCAGGATCGCGCGCAGGTGGTTGGCATCTGTCGCACACACGACGGTGAGATCCGCGATCGTGCGCATGATGCCGAGATCCTCGAGGCTGTGGTGGCTGGTGCCGTAGAAGCCCATCGACATCCCGCTGTGGTGCCCGACGATGCGCACCGGCAGCCTCGGGTACGCGCAGTCGGTGCGGATCTGTTCGCAGCCGAGCAGGGCCGCGAACGACGAGAAGGTCGCTGCGAACGGGATCAACCCGCTCGCAGCCATCCCCGCCGCGATGGTGATCATGTTCTTCTCGGCGATGCCGACGTTGAAGAACCGCTCCGGGTGCCGGGCCGAGAAGTCCGTGGCGCGGTTGGCCTTGGCGAGATCTGCGGTGAGGACGACGATTCGCTCGTCGTGATCGGCGATCTCGGCGAGCTCTTCGCCGAAGACGAAGGCGGGGATCGCGGCCGCGCTCGTACCGGCTGTCGAGCGCGCATCGCGCAAACCGGCGTCGCCCCCCGCCGTGCCACGGAAGATCTCACTCTGGTCCTGCGACGTGCTCACGACGCACCCCCCACCGTGCTCATCAGCTCGTCGAGGACATCGTCGTAGTCGGTGCCGACCAGGTTGCCGACGTGCCAGTGCGGTGACAGCTCCATGCGCGCGACGCCCTTGCCCTTGACGGTGTCGGCGACGATCACGGTCGGCGATCCCGTTGGCTCGCGATTGAGGTCGGCGACGGTGTCGAGGATCGCGTCGAGGTCATGCCCGTCGATGCGCCGCGCCGTGAAGCCGAAGTCCGCGAAACGGGAGTGGATCGGCTCGACCGTCATCACGTCGTCGGTGAAGCCGTCGATGCACAACTGGTTGCGGTCGACTATCACGACGAGGTTGCCGAGCTGGAAGTGGCCGGCTGACATCGCCGCCTCCCACACCTGGCCCTCGCACAGCTCGCCGTCGCCGATCATGCACCATGTGCGATGGTCGGAGCCGGCCAGCCGTCCGGCGAGAGCCATGCCGACGGCGACGGACAGCCCGTGACCGAGCGAGCCGCTGCTGAAGTCGGCGCCGACGACCTTCTTCATGTCGGGATGGTCACCGTACGGGCTGCCGAAGCGGGTGAACGTCTCGAGGTCCGACGCCGGGAAGTAGCCGAGATCGGCCAGGAGCGGATAGAGCCCGATCGCCGCGTGACCCTTGGACAGTACGAACCGGTCCCGATCGGCCCACTGCGGACGTCGCGGGTCGATGCGCAGCGCGGCGTAATACAGCGACGCGAAGAGCTCGGCCGCCGAGAAGGTGGAGGTGTAGTGGCCCGCCCCGGCGATGCGCGTGAGGCGCACCGTCTCTGTGCGCACGAAGCGCGCCTTGTCCGTCAATGTGGTCATTAGCGCAGCTCGCTCGGCGGTGCCTCGACGTGGAATCACAACGTTCGTCCTCTCCGAAACCCCTCTGGAACTGGGCTTCTCGTGCGGTTTATAATATGACGGATGTCCGAAATAATCAATCGAAGGGGCCGAACCGACCGATGAGCGACGACGCGACAATGCACCACGATCTGACCAAGGATCACGCCGCGCGAGCGCGTGCGCGACTCGTCGTCCCGAACGGGATGTACGGCCACCAGAACGCGAACGGGCTGCCCGATGGCTTTCCCCAGTTCATCGCTCGGGCGGAAGGGGCCCGCCTGTGGGACCTCGACGGCAACGAGTACGTCGACATGCTCTGTGGCTACGGGCCGATGATCGTCGGCTATGGGCATCCGGGCGTCGAGGCCGCGGTCGCCCGTCAACGCGCGTCGAACGACGCGAGCAACGGCCCGGGGTTCGTGATGGTCGAGCTCGCCGAACTGTTGGTCGACACCGTCGAGCACGCCGATTGGGCGGTGTTCGCCAAGAACGGCACGGACGCCACCACGACGTGTGTGACGATCGCTCGTGCCGCAACGGGCAAGCGCAAGATCCTCGTGGCCGAGGGCGCCTACCACGGTGCGGCGCCGTGGTGCACGCCCAACCCGAACGGCGTCGTCGCCGAGGACCGCGCCCACCTGGCCAAGTTCCGCTACAACGACATCGCCTCGTTGCGAGCTGCGGTGGCCGAAGCGGGCGATGATCTCGCCGGCGTCGTCGTGTCGCCCTTTCGTCACGACGCCCGCCACGACCAGGAGTTGGTCGACCCCGACTTCGCCCGGGCGCTCCGCGCGTTGTGCGACGTTGCGGACGCGGCACTGATCCTCGATGACGTGCGCTGCGGGTTCCGGATGGCGTTCGGCGGCAGCTGGGAGCCGATCGGTGTGCAGCCCGATCTCAGCGCCTGGAGCAAAGCGATCGCAAACGGTCATCCGCTGGCGGCCGTGCTCGGCAACGAGCGCTTCCGTGAGGGCGCCGGAAAGATCTACGTGACGGGTTCGTTCTGGTTCGCTGCGGCACCGATGGCCGCTGCCATTGCGACCATCACGGCGCTGCGTGACGAGAACGGGTTGACCACGCTGATCCGGGCCGGCGACCAGCTCCGTGAGGGCCTGGCGTTGCAGGCCAAGAGCCACGACCTGACGGTCAACCTGACCGGTCCGTCGCAGATGCCGTTGCTGACGTTCGCCGATGACGCCGAGTTCGCCAAGGCGAACCTCTGGAGCAGCACGGCCGCTCGTCACGGCGCGTACTTCCATCCCTGGCACAACTGGTTCACGAGCGCCGCCCACACCGAGGCCGACATCGACCGTGCCCTCGCTGCCTCGGAAGTGGGGTTCGCAGCCGTTCGCGCTGCCTTCGGAGCGGAGTGATGCGCGTCGCGGTCGTCGGAGGCGGCTGGATCGCGCAGAGCATCGTCGCGGCCATCGAGGCTGCGGGATCCGAGGTGGTGGGTCTGTGCGACCTCGACGAGGGTCGACGCCATGCGTGGTCGGACCGGGCGCCGACGTTCGAGTCCCTGGACGAGGCGATCGCTGTTGCTGCGCCACAGGTCGCGTTCGTGCTCACCCCGACGGCGACCCACGCCGCTCTCGCCGTTGCGGCGATGCGTGCGGGACTCGATGTCGTCATCGAGAAGCCACTGGCAACGAGCTCGGCCGAGGTCGCCGACATCGTCGGTGCTGCCGCGGCGACGGGACGGACCGCACTCGTCGAAGAGAGCTACCTCTGGATGCCCAGCCACGCGCGCGCGATCGCCGACATCACCTCGGGCCGGATCGGTGCGCCGCGAGCGATCACGCACACGTTCTACGGCTGGCAGCCGGTTCCCGAGAAGGTCGCGGCTGTTGCTGCGGCGAACAGCACGGGCTGGCGCGCCGCCGGTGACCACCCGTGGATCCGCGACCACCTCGTCCACCTCTTCGCGCTGTCGAAGTGGCTGAGCGGCGCCGATCGCGTCGCTGCGGTCCGATCGCTCGGCGGCCCAGAGGAGACCGATGTCCGCGGTGCGACGTGGCGCGCCGGCGGCGTCGATGTCGTCTGGGTCCGTGCATCGAGGGGTGAGGAGGGTCTGTACGGGGCGGCTCGCGGACTGCACACGCGCGTAATCGGCGACGAGGGCTACCTCGACGTACTCGGCGAGGGAGGGGCGTGGGGCGACAACGGACCGCGGTGCGCACTGCGCTACGGCGACGGATCCATCGCCACGGTCGAGGATCGACCCGATCTGCTGTGGGAAGCCGACGTCGGCTATTACCCGAGCGCCCACGACGGTGCCGTCCGCGCCGCCCTCGACGCGTTGAACGGCGGTCGGTCGCGCGTCTACACCGCAGCGGACGCAGGCGGGGACGTCGTGGCGACAGAGGCGCTGATCGATTCCGCGTCCGCGCATGCGGGCTGACGGCCACCATCATGCAGCTGCGCCCGGTCGTTGTCCGTGGTCTTTGGATTAAGTTCGCCGGATGTCTGAACGAGCGGCACCGAGGGTCCTTCACATCGCACTGGACGCTTGCGACGCAGATCTCATGCTCCACCTCGCGAGGACGGGACGGTGCCCGAACATCGCTGCCCTGATGCGCGATGGAGCGGTCCTCGACACCATCGCACCGTTCGGGACATACGTGGGCTCGTCGTGGACGACGATCTCGACGGGGGATCGGGTCGGCACGCATCAGTACTGGAACTGGCTCGAGGTCGACCCGGGCGACTACTCACTCGGGCCGACCACACCGCGTCACGCGCGCGGCCGACCGTATTGGGAACGGCTCTCCGATGCCGGACGTCGCGTCGCTGTGTTCGATGTGCCGCACGCTGCCGTGCCGGACAGCTTCAATGGTGTGGTGGTCAAGGAGTGGGGCTGCCACGACCGTCACGACGGGACGGCAAGCTTTCCGCCCGAGGTCCTCGGTGAGCTCGATGAAAGCGTCGGACGCCATCCGGTCGGTTGCCGCGATCATCCGCACGGGCACGACGCCTTCGCCCCGTGCGACTACACGCTGCGCGACGGCCCCCTGCGGTCGATCGACGAGGAACGCGCCCTCATCCAGTTGCTGTTCGAGGGCATCGACCGCAAGCACCGTGCATCCGTGCAGTTGATGGAGCGCGAACCCTGGGATGTCTTCACCACCGTGCTCGGTGAAGGGCACTGCGTCGGGCATCAGCTCTGGCACGTTCACGACACGAGTCACCCCCGCCATGATCCGGCAGCCCGGCTCCTGCTCGGCGATCCGGTCGAGGAGGTGTACATCCGGCTGGACGGCGTCGTCGGCGATCTCGTGTCGCGAGTGCCGCTGGACACGACCGTCTACGTGCAGATGAACCACGGGATGCCATCGCCCTACCTGTCATCGGGCAAGAGTGCAGCATCGCCGCCGCCCCCACCCCCGACACCGGCACCGTGACCGTCACGGTGAACCCACCCGCCGTCCCCACGCCGCTACATCTCGACGTGAACATCAGCGAGCGCGACGGGATCATCGGCGTCACCGGCATCACGGGCAGCACCAGCTTTGAGACCAACCGCGTTGGTGACGGAGCGACCCTCACCTTGATCGACGGGGTACCCGCATCGGCGACCAGAATCCAGGTCCGCTTCAAGAAGGGCGACGACGTCTGGGAACTCACCGCCGACACGACCACTGGGAAGGCCATCAACCTCGCGGTTCCGAACGGTGAGACCGACCGCTTCCCCGACCAGAACATCGACTGGGTGCTCTTCACCGCCATCGACGCCAACGAACACGTCGTCGACGCCGGCGGCGGACTCATCTGACCATCAGTCGCTGGTGAGTGCCGGCGAGCGAGTCTGCGCTGTCCGCCATGGCAGAACCTCCCGAGTCCGAGCTATCGGGTCAAGGTGTGAACCCAGATTCGGTGGGCCGGGTGGGGCCCGTTGCTGCACGCGTCATCGATGCGGCCGAAGCACGAGCTGCGGTTTATGCAACCACGGTCACACTCGTGCCGATGCCGTCGGCGACCCCATGGGCAACGAGGAACCGCCAGCGAAAGTTGTCCATCCACTTGTCCATCTACTGGGCGCTACTGCATGATGTTCAACGAGACCAGACGAGGAGAACACCGAAGCTGAGCAGGTCAGATGCGATTCAAGGTGACTCGCTGAGACCCACTCGCGCTCATTCCTAAACCGCAGGTCGCAGGTTCGATCCCTGCCGGGGGCGCTCAAAACACACCAGGTAGATCGCCATCTGTCGGTCGGCTGAAGTGGCCGACAGCCCGAGTTGCCCATCCACTTGTCCATGTTGTCCATCCGGCTCCCGGGTTATCGTGTCCGTCGGCGCTGTGGTGTGGCGCAGCGATCGAGTGCCCGCTTGGCGCTCCTCGAAGTCCCCTGGACTCAGGAGCGTTGTGACATGTCGGAACTCGAGATGCGTGGCTACGCCGTTCTGCTCGAACGAGTGAAGTCGGAAGT
>CAYZFZ010000044.1:0-19975 GCA_964477795.1 uncultured Bifidobacterium sp. | reverse complement strand
CGACGTGATCATCGGCAGCGCCGTCACCGACGACGAAGCCAAGGCGCTGTTCCCCCAGGGCTGGACCACCGTCAAGCCCTACCTGCGCGTGCTCCCCCAGCCGAACAAGTAGGGCGGTCAGCGCTTTACGTAAACGCTGTCGAACGCTGACCTGGGGCTGTGAGTCCGACTTCTTGACGCAAACCGGGGCCGGACCGTGTCAGCGCTTCCAGGGCGGGCGGTTCTCCTTGCGCAGCACGAAACGCAAGCCGCTCCACACCTCGTCGATCGCGCACACCTTGTTGTCGACCCAACCGGTCTTCAGCAAGGTGGCGCGCAGGGCGTTCTCGGTGATGTCGGTTGGCACACGACTCGCCTGCTTGGGCCAGCAGATCCACACACCACCGGCGGGGTGCGCAGCCTCGGCCAGCGCCGGCCACTCGGCGACGAGCGCGGACTGCTCGGTGAAGAACGCCACCACGACATCGATCGGTGCGATCAGGTTGTGCTGCCAGATCGCCTCGCCGTAGTCGCCGAGCGTGGCCCTGAACGTGGGCGGCGCGTGGCGGACGGTGAACACGACATCGCCGACGATGCCCAGCTTCTTGGGCAGCGGCGTGCCCGAGTACCCGGCGCTCATCTCAACCCGCTGTTGCACATCACCCGGTCGACCTCGATCTCGATCACGACCCGATCGTCGCGTTCCTTGGGCTGACGGTAGCGCCGCCCGTAGGCCTCCACGGCCTGGGCCACGGTCGCCGGATCGTCGACCACCCGCACCGGCCCCTCCAGCGTCACCCACCGCGCCCCGTCGAGCTGGGTGACGCAGGCGCGCCCACCGCGCCGGGCATTGACCGCCTTCACGGACCCGGCGAACGTGATCACGCGCACCGTGCCGTCGGCGAACGTGAACCCCACGGGCACGGAGTGCGGCGAGCCGTCCGCGCGCTGGGTGGCGAGCACGGCGAGGTGGCGCTCGCCGAGGAACTGCAGCAGTGCCACCGACGCCTGCATCAGCCGTCCGCCGCGATCGCGCGCAGGATGCCGATGCGGGTGGCGCGCCACGCCGGCACGACGGCGGCCAGCACGCCGGCGCCGAACGCGAGGGCCATGATCCAGACGATGCTGGTGACCGGGATCGAGTACTCGGTGAGCCCCTGGTCGCGCAGGGCCACGATGACCACGTAGCCGAGCACCAGCCCCATCACCACGCCCACCGCCGCCCCGTACAGCGAGGTGATCACGCTCTCCCAGCGCACCGTGGTGCGCACCTGCACCCGGGTCATGCCGACGGCGCGCAGCAGGCCGGTCTCGCGGCGGCGCTCGTACACGGCGAGCAGCAACGTGATCACGATGCCGAACAGTGCGATCAGCACCGACAGCATGAGCAGCCCGTAGATGAACGCGAGGCTGCGGTCGACGATGTCGGCGCGGCTGGCGATGAACTGGTCGCGGTCCTGCAGCTCACCGATCCCGTAGTCGTCGACGAGCTTCCCGACCGCTTCGCGGAAGCTCGCCTCGCCCACGCCGGGAGCGCTGGTGACCGTGACGATGCCGGCAGGGGTGGGGATGCTGGTGTCGCGGAACGTGTCGCGGTGGTACGTGCGCGACGGGATGAAGTCGGTGCTCTCGTAGATGCCCTGCACGGTGAGCGGGAGGTCGGCGCCGTCGACGGACAGCACGAACGGATCGCCGACGGACAGGTCCTTCTTCTTCGCCTCGCTCTCGCTGACGAGCACGCCGCTGGGCGTGAGGTCGGTCATCGCCCCCTGCAGGAACGTGAGGTTCACGAGCCCGGCTGCCGTCTGCGGGTTGATCACCGCGCCGGGGGCGGCCTTGCCGTCGGCAGCGGCGACGAAGGCGAAGCCCAGCCCGCTGGCGTTGCCCACCTCGGGCAGCGCGTTGACCTGGTCGACGAAGTCCTGGCTGAAGCTGAGGCTGCCGCCGTTGGTGGAGTTGATGACGTACTCGCCCTGGAACGTGGCACCGACGACGTCGCGGATCTGCGCCTTGATCGAGGCGGCGAACACGGAGGCGCCGGTGACGAGCGCGACGCCCAGCAGCACCGGCGCGGCGGTGCGCGCCGTGCGGCGCGGGTTGCGCTGCACGTTGCCGCGGGCCATCGTGCCGGTGACGCCACGGAAGCGCTGCACGGGTGCACCGATGAAGCGGGCGATCGGCTTGGCCACCACCGGGCCCAGCAGCAGCAAGGCGGCGAACAGGCCGACCACGCCGACGGCGAGCAGGATCGCATCCGAGCCGGCCATCACGGCCGCGATCGAGCCGACGCCGACGACCGCGCACACGGCCGCGGCGATCACCCGCCGGCGCACCGACCCGACCCGCTCGAGGATCGCATCGCTCATCGCCGCGACCGGTGGGATGCGGCCGGCGCCGATGGCCGGGCCGAGCGCGGCGAGCACGGTGGCCAGGGTGCCGGCGAGCAGGGTGACGGCGATGGTGCGCTGCTCGATGGCGAGCCCGCGGGCGGGGATGACGTAGTCGAACGCGTTGAGCAGCGCCTTGATCCCCGACGCCAGACCCACGCCGCCGGCGAGGCCGAGCAGCGAGCCCGTGAGCCCGACGACGACGGCCTCGATCATCATCGCCCACGTGATCTGGCGCCGGCTGGCGCCCAGCGCGCGCAGCAGCGCGTTCTCGCGCTGGCGCTGCGCGGCGGTGATGGAGAACACGTTGTAGATCACGAACATGCCCACGCCGAGCGCGATGAACGAGAAGATCGCGAGGAAGATCGCGAGGAAGCTCAGGCTCTTCTCGATCTCCGTCTGCGTCTGGGCGGTGATCTCCGCCGACGTCAGCGTTTCGGCGACATCGGGGTCGAGCGTGTCGCGCAGGCGCTGCACCAGCACGTCGGCGGGCACCGACCCGTCGCCCTTCACGAGCACGGCGTCGATGAAGCCGGGCTTGGCGATGAACTCCTCGGCGGTGGCGAGGTCGAACAGTGCCCACGTCGCGTTGCTCGGCGAGATGATGTCGTCGAACTCGACGATGCCGACCAGCGAGAACGTGCGCGACCCGCCCTCGGCGTTCACCTTCACCTCGTCGCCGAGCACGTAGCCGCCGTCATCGGCGGTCAGCGTGTCGAGCACCACCTCGTCGCCGGCGGCCGGCAGCCGGCCTTCCGCGACCCTCCACACCGACAGGTCGCCGGCCGCGATCGCGGCGCCGAACGTGGGCGCCGTCGGCCGCTCGATCGGGTCGCCGTCCTTGTCGATGACGACTGCGTCGCCCTGGATGGCAGCCTGCGCCTCGCCGACCCCGGGCACCGCCCGCACCTCGGCGAGCACGCTGTCGGGCAGGCGGTCGCGCTGTTCGAGGCCGAACAGGTTCTCCACGGAGTTGCTGCTCTGCACATAGCCGTCGACCCGCTCGTACACATCGGCGAAGAGGGCGTCGAAGGTGCGCTCGATGGTGTCGCGGAACACGAACGTGCCGGAGAGGAACGAGGTGCTGGCCACGATCGCCAGCGCCGTCAACAACAGGCGCGGCCACCGGGCCAGCACGCTCCTCATCGCCAGGCGGAACACGCGCTCATCCTCGCTGGGCGGACACGGAACCGTCCACGCGTGTCGTCATTCGGTCGCGATCGCTTCCAGCACGTTGGCGTTCGAGCCCTTGCGGCCCGGGATCAACGCGGCCAGGCCGGACAGCACGAGCAGCACGATCGTCCAGACCACGATGGTTCCGGTGGGCAGCTCGAACACCCCGAGCCCGTCGTCCTCGAAGGCTTTGACGATGATCCACCCGAGCACGGTGCCGAGGACGACACCCATCAACACGCCGACCACGCCGGTGATGAGGCTCTCCCACAGCACACTGCTGCGCACCTGGCGCTTCGTCATGCCGACCGCGCGCAGCAGCCCGATCTCCCGGCGGCGCTCCCACACCGCCAGCCACAGCGTGATGGCGACACCGATGACGGCGATGAACACGCTCATCCCGAGCAGCGCGTAGAGGAAGTTGAGGAACCCGTCGATCTGGCTGCTCTGCGCGTCGATGAACCCGTTGCGGCTCTGCACCTGTGCGGTGGGGAACTGCGCAACGATCGCATCGAGCGTGGCGCGTGTGGCATCGCTCTCGCCGTCGGCACCCTTCACGTAGATCTGGAAGTACTGCATCAGCGTCGGCGTGGAGGCGAACAACTCACGCGACACGAGGACGTCCGTGAACCCCGACGTGGTGTAGATGCCCTGCACCTGCAGGTTGGTGGCCGGCTGACCGATCAGGGTGATCGGCACGGTGTCGCCGATGCCCACGCCGAGATCCTTGGCCTTGCTGTCCTTCAGCAGCACACCGTTCGCAGTGAGGTCGGTGAAACCGCCCTCGTCGAAGTCGAACGTGAACAGCGCCTGCGCGTCGGCCGGGTCGATGGCGACGAGGAGCGAGCCGTCGGTGGAGTCGCCGACGGTGCCGTAGCTGGCGCCGATGGACAGCACGTCGCCGATCCCGGCGCTCTCGACCTTGTCGACGAGTTCGGTGGGAAGGCCACCGACACCGTTGCCCTGCTGCTTCGGCGAGACGATGTAGTCGCCGATGAAGCTCTCGCCGATGGCCTCGCGGATCGATGCCTTCGCGGAGGAACCGAGCGTCGCGACACCGATGATCAGCGACAAGCCCACGGCGACGGCGCCGGCGGTGATCGCCGTGCGCTTCGGATTGCGGGCGGCGTTGCGGCCGGCCATCGTTCCCGCGGCGCCACGAAGCTTCCCCAGCACCGGCGACGCCGCCCGCGAGATGGGTGATGCCACGAACGGGCCCAGCGCGATGAGGGCCACGTAGAAGCCACCCACGCCGAGACCGAGCCACTCGGCCCTGCCGCGCAGGCCTTCGGCGACGGAGACCACGCCGACGACCAGCGCCAGCCCGCCGATGATCTTGCGCTTGAGCGACATCGCCGCCCGGTCGACCGCCACGTCGCGCATGGCAGCCAGCGGCGGAACGCGGCCGGAGCGAATCGCCGGGGCGACCGCGCACACGAGCGTCACCAGCGTGCCGACGACGATGGTGAGGACGAAGGGCGACGCGTTGAGCACGAGGTCGGTCTTCCCCGGGCCGAAGCCGGCGGCGTTCAAGAACCCGAGGATGGCGGTGGCGAGGCCGACGCCCCCCAGGCAGCCGAGGATCGAGCCGCCCACACCCACGACGAGCGCCTCGATGAACTGTGCGCGGGTCACCTGCGACCGGCTGGCACCGATCGCACGCAGCAGCGCGTTCTCTCGCTCGCGCTGCGCGGCGCTGATGCTGAACACGTTGTAGATGACGAAGCTGCCGACGAAGAGAGCGATGAGGGCGAAGATCGACAGGAACAGTGTGAGGAAGTTCAGCCCCTCCTCCGCCTGGCTCTGCGACTCGTCGGTGATCTCCGCGCCGGTGAGCACCTCCACGGAGTCGTCACCGATGGCCGATCGGATGGCGGTGGCCAACTCGTCCTGGGACTTCGACCCGTCACCGGCGGCGGCGACAGCGCTGATCTTCCCCGGCTCACCCAGCACGAACTCCTGCGCAGTCGGCAGATCGAACATGGCGAACGTCGCGCCGCTCGCGCCGTCCTGACCGGCGAACTTCGCCAGGCCGACGACCGTGAACTGGCGGGTCGCGTTCTTGGTGGTGATGGAGACGGTGTCACCGACCTTGACGTCGCCCTTCTTCGCAGCGGCAAGATCGATGACGACTTCGGTGTCACCGCTCGGCCCGGTGCCCTCGGCGAGCGTCCATGGAGAGGGCGGGCCCTCCTCCCACACATCGCCGAACTGGGGCGCGCCGTCGACGCCGATGATCTTGCCGTCGGCGTTGGTGATCGCTGCCGTGCCGCTGATTCCCGCTTGCGCCGAGGCCACACCAGGCACCCCGGCCACGACATCCAGGACACCTGCGTCGAGGTTCGCGCGGATGTCCTCGCCGAACTCGCTCTCCAGGACGTCGGCAGACCGCACGTAGGCGTCGGTGGTGGCGTAGGCGTTGGCGAACAGCTTGTCGAAGCTGCCCTTGATCGTGTCGGTGAAGACGAACACGCCCGCGAGGAACGCGGTGCCGGCGATGACGGCCAGCGCCGTCAGCACGAGGCGACCCTTGCGACTCCAGATGTTCTTCAGGCTGAGCTTGAACATGGGTCACTCACCGAAGCGCTTCATGCGGTCGAGGACGCGCTCGGCCGTAGGCGCGGCCATCTCGTCGACCACCTTGCCGTCGGCGAGGAACAGAACGCGGTCCGCGTAGCTGGCCGCGTTCGGGTCGTGGGTCACCATCACGATCGTCTGGCCCAGCTCGCGCACGGCCAGGCGCATGAAGGCGAGGATCTCGGCGCCGGTGCGGCTGTCCAGGTTGCCGGTGGGCTCGTCGGCGAAGATGATCGCCGGCTTGCTGGCCAGCGCCCGGGCCACGGCCACGCGCTGCTGCTGGCCACCCGAGAGCTCGCTGGGCCGGTGCTTCAGGCGATCGCGCAGGCCGACGGTGTCGATCACGCGGTCGATCCACTCCTGGTCGCCCTTGGCGCCGCCGAGCAGCAGCGGCAGCGTGATGTTCTCCTCCGCGGTGAGCGTGGGCACCAGGTTGTACGCCTGGAAGATGAACCCGACGGCGGTGCGCCGCAGCTCGGTGAGCTGCCTGTCGTTCAGCGAGGCGAGGTAGGTCTCGCCGATGTAGACGGCACCCGTCGTGAGCGCGTCGAGCCCGGCGAGGCAGTGCATGAGCGTGCTCTTGCCGGAGCCGGACGGGCCCATGATGGCGGTGAACTTGCCGCGCTCGAAGTGGACGGTGACGCCGTCGAGCGCGCGGACTTCGCTGTCGCCCCCGCCGTAGATCTTGGTCGCGTCGATGGCGCCCGCGGCAGACACAAGGGTGATCGTTTCAGTCATGCCCTCCGTTGTAGCGCGGCCTGCGGCGACAAACCATCCACTTCCCGGGTGACGTCGGTCAGCCGCCAGGCTGATCGCGAGCGCCGGGCGTGACGAGCCCGCTCTCGTAGGCGACCACCACCGCCTGCACGCGGTCGCGCAGGTCGAGCTTCGTGAGCACCCTGCCCACATGCGTCTTCACGGTCGCCTCACCCAGGTACAGGTCGGTGGCGATCTCCGCGTTCGACATGCCACGCGCCATCAGCCGCAGCACCTCCAGCTCGCGCTCGGTGAGGTCGGCGAGACCCGGTGCGATCGCCGCCGCGTCCACCGCCGGGCGGCGCGACACCTCCTCGATCAGCAACCGTGTCACCGACGGTGCGAGCAGCGCGTCGCCGGCGGCGATCACGCGCACCGCGTTGATCAGCTGCTCGGCCGGCGCGTCCTTCAGCATGAAGCCGCTCGCGCCCGCGCGCAGCGCCGAGTACACGTACTCGTCGAGGTCGAAGGTGGTGAGGATCAGCACCCGCGCGCTGCTGCCCGAGCCGGCCAGGAGGCGGGTGGCTTCGATGCCGTCGGTGTGGGGCATGCGCACGTCCATCAGCACCACGTGCGGCGAGCTGCGCGCCACCACGTCCAGCACCTCGCGACCGTCGGCCGCCTCACCGACGACCGTGATGTCCGGCTCGCTCTCCAGGATCATCCGGAACCCGGCGCGCACCATCGCCTGGTCGTCGACGATCACCACACGGATCATGGGCGGCGGGTTCACCGGCTCGCCCTCGTGGCGATCACGCTCATCCGACGGCCACCGGGAACACGGCGCGCACGCGCCAGCCGCCACCCGGGCGGGGCCCGGCGACCAGGTGCCCGTCGCATGCCGCGACACGCTCGCGCATGCCCACGAGGCCGTAGCCCTCCGCGGTGGCACCGGCCGCCGCGCCGCGCCCGTCGTCGGTGACCTCCACCGTCAGCGAGCCGTCGTCGCGCACCATCGACACGGCGACCTGCTGCACCGGGCCGGCGTGGCGGCGCACGTTGGTGAGCGCCTCCTGCACGATCCGGTAGGCGCTGAGCTCCAACCCGGCCGGCAGGTGGGTGAGGTCGCCCTCGGCGCGCACCGACACGGGCAGGTCGGCGGCCGCCGCGGCCAGCTCGTCGATCGCCGCCACCCCGGGCAGCGGGCTGAGCGGCGCGATCTCCGTTGCGTCGCGCAGGACCCCGAGGATGCGGCGCATCTCCTGCATCGCCGTGCGCCCCGTCTCCTCCACGGTGGCCAGCGACGCATCCACCCCGGCAGGATCCACCAGCAGCTGGCGGCGGGCGGCGGCCGTCTGGATCACCATCAGACTGACGCTGTGGGCAACCGCGTCGTGCAGCTCGCGGGCAATGCGCGTGCGCTCGTCCTGCACGTGCTGCTGGGCGAGCAGCAGCCGCTCGCGCTCGGCCCGCTCCGCCCTGTCGACCAGCTCTGCCGCGCGCTCGCGCCGGCGACGCATGTTGTCGCCGAGCACCATCGCGGCCGCGAACAGGATCGGCGTGGACACCACCGCCTGCCACGGGGCCGAGCCGGTGACCACACCCGCGATCACGAACGCGACCACCACCACCAGCAGCGCCCCACCCAGCCGCCACAGCAGGCGGCCGCTGCGGTACGCGCCCAGCGTGTAGGCAGCGATGAGCACACCCAGCCAACCCGGCCCGCCGGCGTTGATCGCCTCCATCCACATCTGGCACAGCGCCACCACAGCCAGCACCACCGCCGGCGAGCGCCGCCGCCAGGCCAGCGGGACGGTGGCGCCGAGCGAGAGCGCGACGCCGAGCGCGCTGGGGTCTTCCACCGACGGGTCGTGGTAGGTGAGGTGCAGCACCACCGCCAGCACCGCGAGCAACCCGGCCAGCAAGCAGTCGGCCACCTGCGGGTGACCGCGCAACCACCGGATCGGGTGACGAGTGGGCATTGCGGACCAACCTACTGGTGGTGCAGCATTTGCTCGTCCGCCCACAGGTGGATGTGGCCTACGCTCGCGGGGTGATCCAGTGCACCTCGTGTGGTTCGGCCGTCCCCGCTGCCGCGCGCTTCTGCCCGTCGTGCGGTCACCCGGTCGCGCTCGCCCAGCCCGAGGAACGGCGCATCGTCACCGTGCTCTTCGCCGATCTCGTCGGCTTCACCACGCTGGCCGAGCGCATGGACCCGGAGCAGGTGAAGCGCCTGATCGACGCCTGCTTCGAGCGCCTCGTCGACGTGGTCGTCGAGTTCGGCGGCCGGGTGGACAAGATCCTCGGCGACGGCCTGCTGGTGCTCTTCGGCGCCCCCGTCGCCCACGAGGACGACCCCGAGCGCGCCGTGCGCGCCGCGCTGCGCATGCAGGAGACGCTCGCCGACTACGTGGCCACCAGCGTGCTCGCCGGCAGCAGCGACATCCGCATGAGGGTGGGCATCAACACCGGCGAGGTGCTGGTCGGCACGCTCGCCGGCTCCGACTACACCGCGATGGGCGACGTCGTGAACACGGCCTCGCGCCTGCAGGCCGACGCACCCCCCGGCGGGGTGCTCGTCGGCGAGGTCACCTACGCGCTCACCTCGCACACGTTCCGCTACGAGACCGCCGGCCTGCTGCAGCCACGCGGCCGCGAGCAGGCGCTGAAGGCATGGCTGGCCATCGAGGCAACCGCCCCACCGGGCACCCGCCGCCGCCGCCGCCGCGACGTCGGCATCGTCGGGCGCCACCCCGAGCTGGCGATGGCGGATGCCGCGCTCGAGCTGGTGCTGCAGAACGGTCGCGGTGTGCTGCTGCACGTCAACGGCGAGAACGGCGTCGGCAAGAGCCGATTCGTGGACGAGATCATCCGCAAGGTGCGCGACAGTGGCGACGCGTCCGTGCTGGAGGGCGCGTGCGTGCCCTACGGCGAGGCCAACGTGTGGTGGCCGATCGCCAGCGCGCTGTCCAACTACCTCGACCTCGATGCGAGCATCGCCATCGACACCGCCCGCTCCGCCGCGCTGCAGCGGGCGCAGCGGATGTTCCCGTCCATCGACGAAGCCGGCACCGAACGCCTCGTCGACGTGTTCACGCACCTGCTCGGCTACCCGTCGCCGATCGCCAAGCTCGATGCGGTCAACGCCCGCAGCGCGATCCACCAGACCGTCGCCATGGTGCTGGAGGCACGCTCCGAGCGCGGCCCGCTGGTGCTCAGCATCGACGACGTGCACTGGGCGGACCCGGTGCTGCTCGACCTGCTCGAGCACCTGGTCACCGCGCTGAACCGCCACCCGTTCCTGCTCATCACCGCGATGCGGCCGGGGCACGAGGCGCCGTGGCCACCGCGCTCGGATCGCGGCACCGTGCTGTCGCTCACGCTGCAGCCCCTGTCGCGCCCCGACACCGAGCTGCTGGCCACGGCACTGCTCAGCGACGCCCCACGCGATCCGCAGCTGCTCAGTGCGCTCTACGACCGCAGCGGCGGCAACCCCCTGTTCCTGCTCGAGCTGGTGGCGCTCACCGAGGCCGGCGGTGGCCACCGCGAGCTGCCCGACTCGCTGCGCACCCTCATCGCCGCCCGCCTCGACCAGCTCACCTCCGAGCAGCGCCAGACGCTGGAGAACGCGGCGGTCCTCGGCACGAGCGGCGCCATCGGCGCGCTGGAGAAGTTCGCCCGCGAGCTGCACCAGGTCTTCCACCCCGAGACCCTGCACGAGCTCGACGAGCTGGGGCTGCTGGAGGTGGACGGGCGCCGCTGGGAGTTCCGCAGCGAGTCCGTGCGCGACGCCGCGTACCAGACGCTCACCAAGGCGGCCAGGGCGCAGCGCCACTCGGGTGTGGCGAAGGCGCTCAACAAGATCGGCCAGCTCGACGACCGCGCCCACCACACCGCCTCTGCCGCCGAGCTGGTGCAGGAGCTGGGTGCGGTGGAGGGTGTGCCCACCGACGTGGTGGCCCAGGCCGTGCAGCTGCTCACCGATGCCGCCGACAGCGCGCTCGACGCGGGCAGCCTGCGCATGGCGGTGCGGCACGCCTCGCGGGCACTCGAGCTCTCCACCCCCGGCGACACCACCGACCCCGAGCTCGCCCACCTCTACACCGTGCGCGCCGGCGCCTACATCGACCAGCGCGACTTCGCCGCGGCGAGCGACGACATCGACTCGCTGCAGCGGATCGCCGAGGAGCGCGGCGACGTGCGCCTGCTGGCCGAGGCGTTCCGCCTGCGCGGGTCGCTCAGCCAGGTGGCTGGCCGCATCGACGACGCCCGCCGCGAGCTCGGCCAGGCGGTCGACCTGCTGCGCAACGCCGAGGATCCGGCGATGCTCGCCCGCGCGCTGCGCGTGCGCGGCTTCATCGAGATGTTCGGCGGCTCGCTCGTCGACGCCGAGTGGTTCTTCGGCGAGGCAAACGGCCTCTACGCGTCGCTGGGCGACGAGCGTGGGCTGGCCTACATCGAGCAGCACCGCGCCTGGGTCGCGTTCATGTCCGGCGACCTTGCCGCCGCCCGCGATCGGCTCACCCACGCGGCGGCGACGCACGAGCGGCTCGGTGATCGCAACGGCGTCGGCTGGGCGTTCGGGCTGCTCGCGTTCGTCGAGTTCTTCGAGGGTCACTTCGATCGGGCGGAGGCACTGGCCGGCACCGTCGGCAAGGAGGCCGACCTGCGCGGCGACGTGTGGGCCGCCAGCATGATGGCCACCCTGCTCGCCGACCTGCGGCTGTGGCAGGGCAAGCTGGAGGAAGCGGCCGATCTCGCCGAGCGGGCGCGAGCCAGGTTCAAGAAGCTCAACGACAAGTTCGGTCTCGTGCAGGCGTTGGCGCCGCTCGTGCGGTCGCAAGTGGCGCTCGGCCGCCAGGCCGCGGCGCAGCGCACTTCCGAGGAGCTGCTCACCCTCGCCGACACGTCGCAGAACGGGCCGGCCCCGGTGATGGCCGTCGCCGGGGCAGCGATGCACCGTGGCAACCCGGCCGTCGCCGCCGCGCTCGCCGAACGGGCGATCGCGGAGATCAGCGCGATCGGCGGGCGGGTGTTCGAGCCGATGCTGGTGCTGGCGCTCGCCTACGCCCAGCAGGGCCGCACCGACGAGGCGCTGGCAACGGTGGAATCCGTGCCGGCCGACGGCGCCGACCACCCGTTCACCCACGCGGTCTCGGCTCTGGTGTACTCGGCTGCCGGCCAGCCCGAGGTGGCCATCGGCCACGCCGACGCCGTCACCCAGCAGCGTGGCGCGACCTACCTCGACGAGGTGTTCGCCTACACCGCTGCCGCGGGGGCCTCGCTGCAGATGGGCGAGACGGAGCGCGCCGGGCTCTCCGCCGAGGCCGCTGTCGCGAGGGCACTGGGCGTCGGCGACGTGGTCGCCGCCGCGCTGGCCACCGCCATCTTCCGCCAGGTCACCGGCAAGGAGCACCCGGCCCACGACGAGCGCACCCCGCTGGGTGACGGCTGGGCGCGCCTCGTGCCCCAGCTGGCCAGCCCCGAGAACCAGCCATCCGCCACGTCCGGCGCCACTGCCGGCGAGTGAGCGCAGGCGTCAGCCGGCGAGGGAGTCGCGGCGCCAGGGGAGGTCGGCGAGGTACTTGGCGGCGGCCGGGTGGGGGTCCATCACCGGTGTGTCGTCCGCGGGAGGCGCGGCGATGACCGGCTGGTGGCGCACCTGGCAGCCGGGGCAGTAGTAGAGGGTGCGGGCATGCTCGCCGATCCGGCGCACCAGCACCGTGTCGCCGCAGCGGGCGCAGCGCTGGCCGTTGCGGCCGTACACCGCCAGCCCACCGGGGACGGCCGAGGTGGTGACGCGGTACGAGTTCTGCAGATTGCTGCGCAGCATGCGCGACGCGGCGTGGATGACCTGCACGCAGTCCGCCGGCAGCAGGCTGTCGACCGGTGCCATCGGGCTGATCTCGCAGGCCCACAGGATCTCGCTGCGGTACACGTTGCCGACACCGCAGGCGACGTGCTGGTCGAGCAGCACCTCGGCGATCGTGCAGTCGGGGTCGGGGTACTCGTAGATGCGCTTGGCGCACTCCATCAGCTCGCTGTCCGGGGCGACGCACAGATCGGGGCCGAGCCGGCCGAAGCCGGGATGGCGGAACCGGTCGAACTCGCGGTACGTCTCCACGACAGGAGCGTTGAAGCACACCGCCACCCAGTCCGGCACCTCGATCACCACGCGCATCTGCTCGTCGGGCCGGCGCCAGCGCTCGCCACCGCGGTACAGGTGCCACGAGCCGTTCATCCGCATGTGGGTGTGCAGCACGATGCCGTCGTCCCACATGATCTCCAGGTGCTTGCCGTGGCTCTCCACGCGCTCGATCACGCGGCCTGCACCGGGGCGCGGGCCGTAGAGGCGCGGCGCGTCGAAGCGGGCCGTCGGCCGACCGGTGAGGGCCGTCCGCAACGCGGCGGCAGCACGGTGGATGGTGTCGCCCTCGGGCACGAATGCCAGACTACGCAACGCAAACAGGGCCGTCGTGCGATACCTGATCAGGAGCGCCGCCCGTGCACCGCCCATGCGTCGATAGCGTGCACCCGTGGACGCACGCGACACCCAGCCGAACGCCGACGCGACCACCACCGGCGCGCGCGACACGGGCGAGCCCGACGCAGTCGAGCTGGAGCCCGTCTCCGATCCGGTCGCCACCGCTCGCCGCCGTCATGGTGCCGCGGGCGCGATGCTCGCAGCGGGGATGTTCGGCGTCGACATCGCGCTCGGCCGCAAGCCGAAGGAGGAAGCACCCGTGGTGGTGGCCTCCAGCAGCGAACCGACGGACATCGAGACCGACGGCATCGAGGTGCCCATCGACGACCGCACGTCCGTCTACGCGCCGCCGCAGCCGCCCACCGATCCGTTCGCACCGCGCCCACGCCGCAAGCGGTAGGCGCAAGCGGTAGGCGCTGGGTTCGCCGCGACCTCACCCAGTACGCTGCTCGGACACCCGAGGAGGATCGTTCGTGCGCATCGTTCGGCTCGCGCTGGTCGCGGCAGTAGTCAGTGCAGGCGTCGCCGTCACCGCCCCGACCCAGGCGGTGATCGCGAGCAGCGGTGACGGCGGGCGGATCACCGACCCTCGCCTGCTGGCGGAGATCGCCGAGCTCGACGCGCCGCACGCCAGCAGCACCGAGGGCAGCGCACCGCGCATCGCGGTGGAGGTGCTCACCGCCGACGACGTGGCAGTCGCCGCGCAGGTCGCCGCGCTCGGCGGCACCGTCACCGGCACGGTCAGCGGCCAGGTCGTGCAGGCCGAGGTGCCCGTCGCCCGCCTGGAGGCGCTCGCCGGCAGCGCGGCAGCGCAGTCCGTCCGCTTCCCCCGCCGCGCCGGCTACGTGCCCGGCACCACCCGTCGCGAGGAGGTCGGCCCCGGCACCGGCACGGTGGGCAGTGAGGTGTCGATCACCAACGCCGCCGCCTGGCAGGCCGCCGGCCAGGGCGGTGCAGGCGTGCGCGTCGGCGTCGTCGACTACTTCGACTTCTCCGTGTGGAACCCGGCAGAGCACGGGCCCCAGCCCACCGTCGGCAACGGCCGCATGTTCTGCAAGGACTCCACCAACTTCGGGTTGTGCAGCGGCGGCTCCATCGTCAGCAGCAACGACGGCGATCACGGCGTCGCGGTCGTCGAGATCGTGAAGGACATGGCCCCGCTGGCCGACGTCTACATCGCCACCGTCGGCACCGTCAGCGATCTGCAGTCGGCGATCGACTGGTTCGCGGCCAACGGCGTCACCATCGTCACCCGTTCACTGGGCGCCGCCTACGACGGGCCAGGCGACGGCACCGGTCCGCTGGGCGCCGTCGTCGACCATGCGGCGTCGCTCGGCCTCGTCTGGTTCAACTCCGCGGGCAACGACGCGATCGACGGCTACATGCGCCGCGCGGTACCCACCGACCTTGCCGCCAACGGCTACGTGGACTTCGACCGCGGCCCCGGCGTGGACACCTGGCTGCGCATCGACGCCGGCTTCTCCGTGTGCGGGGCGCTGCTCGACGGGGTCCGCTGGAGCAACGACTGGTACCTGCCCGCCGCCCAGCGCACCGACTACTCGATCGAGTTCTGGGAGCCACTCACGATGGCCAACGAACACGACAGCCACGAGAACCCCGCCAGCATGAGCGCGGTCAGGGGCATCGACCTCGACCGCAACTCCGCCAACGGCATCCAGAACGTGTACGACGCGGATCAGCGCGCCGGCGAAGCCCCGCTGGAGGCCGACGACCTGTGCGTGTTCCCGCAGAACCTGTACGGCAACGTGGGCGGCGTGGTGTACATGCGGGTGAGGCGCAACGCCGCCACGCCCGTGGGCGCCACGCCCGACCAGCTGGAGATCGCGCTCGGCGACGGGCTGCTGGAGGAGGGCTACTACGACGTTGCCGGCTCCGCCTCGAAGCCGGTGGTGGACTCGCAGAACCCCAGCCTCGTCGCCGTCGGCGCGGTCGACCCGCCTGCCGGCACAGCCATCGGCAACTACTCGTCGCAGGGGCCCACGTTCGACGGCCGCATCAAGCCCGACCTCTCCGCCCCGGCCGGTTTCACCAGCGTCGCGTGGGGTGGTGCGTTCAACGGCACGTCGGCCGCGTCACCCGTGGCCGCCGGCGCCGCGGCGCTGCTGCAGGGCGCAGGGCTCGCGGTGCCCGGCCGGTCGCTGGCCGCACTCGTCAAGCACTTCGTCAACGACCTCGGCACGCCCGGCCCGGACAATGCCTTCGGCGCCGGCAAGGTGCTGCTGCCGGCTGCACCGGCGCCACTGAACACGTCCCCCGGCAAGTACGTGCCGCTGGCCACCCCGAACCGGGTGTTCGACTCGCGCGGCATGGCTGCCGCCGGGCTGGGTGTCGGGCCGTACCCACCGCTGTCGATCGTCGACGTGTCGGTGCTCGCCGGCGTCGCCGTGTCGCAGTCCACCGTCTCCGCGGTCGCGGTCAACGTCACCTCCACGCGCACGTCCGGTTTCGGCTTCATCCAGGCCTCCCCGTTCCTCGGCGCCGCCACCGGGGGCACCTCCACGCTCAACATCGCGGTGCCGGGCAACGACCGGCCGAACTTCGCGATCGTGCCGGTCGGCCGCGACGGCAAGATCAGCCTCTACCTGGATGCCGGCGGCGACGTCATCGTCGACGTGCTCGGCTACTTCCAGACGGGCGCCGCCACGTCCACCGACGGCCGCTTCGTGTCGATCTCCCCCGAGCGTTGGATGGACACCCGCAACGCCGGGCTGTTCCCTGTCGGCGTCGGTACGGCTGCGCCGACACCCGCGAACGGCATCGCCACGGCTCGCCGGCCGGGTGCCACCGCCGTGCCCGCATCGGGCGTCAGTGCGCTGGTGATCAACGTGACGGCGGCCAACTCGGCGGCGCCGGGCTACATGGTGGCGATGCCCAGCGGCGGCAACCCGGCGGCAACCCAGCACAGCACGGTGAACTACACGCCCTCCACCCCGTCGGCCAACACCGCCATCGTCGCCACCGGCGCGGACGGCTCGGTCGCGGTGTTCACCACCGCCGCGACGAACATCATCGTCGACGTCGTCGGCTACATCACCGACACCACCGCGGCCGACACCACCACCGGCCTGTTCCAGCCGGTCACCCCGTCGCGCGCCTACGACTCGCGCAACGCCCCGCTCACCGCCTTCGCCGCCGGCGAGGCGCGCACGATCGCACTCAACACGGTGCCCGGCGTGGCCGCCAACGCGTCGGCGGTGTCGTCGAACCTCACCGCCATCGGCACCAACGCCACCGGCTTCCTCACCGTCTACCCCACCACCGAGCCCAGCACCTCCAACCTCAACTTCGGGCCCGGCCAGGTGGTGGCCAACGGCAGCTTGCTCCGGCTCAGCCCGTCGGGCACAGTGACAGCGAAGATGAGCGAGGCCGCCCACCTCCTCGTCGACATCAACGGCTTCTTCCTCAGCTGACGCTGAGCCCCGAGCGAGAGCGAACACGCGCACCATGAGCGATCAACTCGACACCAAGACCGGCTGGCTCTCCCGCGACGAGCTGCAGAGCATCCGCGCCAACGTGCCGCTCGTCTACGTGGACGCGGTGCCCGTGCGTGTGGACGAGCTCGGCCGCGTCACGCGGGTGGGCATGCTGCTGCGCCAGGCGGCCGACGGCTCGATCAGCCGGATGGTGGTGAGCGGCCGCGTGCTCTTCGGCGAGCGCGTCCGCGATGCCCTGCTGCGCCACCTGGAGAAGGATCTCGGCCCCGTCGCGTTGCCGCGCATCCCCGCCGAGGTGGCCCCGTTCACGGTGGTCGAGTACTTCCCCGACGTGGAGGTCAGTGGCTTCCAGGATCCTCGCCACCACGCGGTCAGCCTCGCCTTCGTCGTCCCCGTCGCCGGTGATTGCCAGCCCACGCAGGAGGCGCTCGACCTGCGCTGGTTCACCCCCGAGGAAGCGGTGAGCGAGGAGGTCCGCCGCGAGATGACCGGCGGCCACGACCGCCTCATCCGCCTCGCGCTCGCCCACGTCGGCCAGCTGCCGTAGCCGCCGCCACCGCCTCAGGTCGCGTACAGCGCCACCAGGTCGTGGCCCACCTGCGCGAGCGCGGCGCGCAGCTCCGGTGGCCCCAGCACCTCGATGCCGCCGCCGAACCCGCCCAGCTCACCGGTGAGCGAGTGCACCGAATGGCCGCGGATCTCGACGTGCAGCCTGCCGTCCGGTGCCGCCTCGCCGGCGCGCACCCGGTTGCCGAACACGTAGCGCAGCACACCCACCAGCCGCGGTGAGGCCAGCGCCTGCGCCACCAGCGGGGCGCGCAGCTCGTCGACGCGATCGGCGATGGTGGCCCACGCGGCGCCGAGGTCGAACCCTTCCGGCCGGGTGGCGGCACGGCCCGTGGGCTCGGCAGCGAGGATGCGGTCGACGCGGAAGCTGCGCCGGCCGGCCTCGGTGTCGGCCACCAGGTACCACGACGCACCCTTGGCGGCGAGCCCGAGCGGCTCGACCAGCCGCTCGCTCTGCTGCCGGTTGCGCGCCGTGTACGTGAGGCGCAGTTGCTGCGCCTGCGCCACCGCCTGCTGCACGGCCGCGAGCATCGGCGGGGCGGGACGGCGTGGTGCGGTGCGCTCCCACGCGTGCTCGTCGATCAGCACCGACGTGGCCGCATGCTCGGCCGCGGGGCGGAACTGCTCGGGCAACGCCCGCACCAGCTTGCGCAGCGCGGCCTTCAACTCCGGCGTCGTCGCCGCCGACGGCCCGGCCACCAGGAACAGCGCCTGCGCCTCCGAGGCGGTGAGCCCGCTGAGGTCGGTGCGCCCGCCACCGGCGAGCCGCCAGCCACCGTTGCGGCCGGCAACCGAGTACACCGGCAGCCCGGCCATCCCCAGCGCCTCCAGGTCGCGGCGGGCGGTGCGCGACGAGATCTCCAGCTCGGCAGCCACCTCCTCGGCAGTCACCTTCTGACGTTGCTGCAGCAGCAGGAGGATGGCCACGAGTCGGTCGGCACGCATGCCCGCATCTTCTCACCGGAAGTAGACAGCAGTTGTCCAGTTTGAGTGCGAACGTGACGGCATGACCAACACAGACAGCACCACTCACACCGCGCCCGCCAGCACGCCGGCGGCCGACGATCCGCGCACCGTGTTCGCCCACGCCGTCGTCACCGCGGGCCGAGCAATCGCTGCCGTCCGGCCCGAGCAGCTCGACCAGCCCACCCCGTGCGACCAGTTCGACGTGAGCGCGCTGCTCGGCCACCTGCTGGTGGTGCTCCGCCGCGTGGCCCTGCTGGGCGAAGGTGGCGACCCGATGGCGTTGCCGCGGGTGGTCGCCGGCGTGGCCGACGACGAGTGGCTCGCCACGTGGACGCGCGATGCGCACCGCGTGCAGGCCGCCTGGACCGACGACGCGACGCTCGGCCGGATGATGGTGCTGCCCTGGGTGACGGCGCCCGGCGCGGCGATGCTGGCGATGTACACCAGCGAGCTCACCGTGCACACATGGGATCTGGCCACCGCCACCGGCCAGCAGCCGGAGTGGGACGACCAGGTGGTCGCCGTCTCGCTGGAGGCGGCGCTGCGCGGGCTGCCCAGCGGGGATCGAGAGGCCGCGTTCGCCGAGCTGATGGCCAACCTGCCCCCGACCGCGCCCGCGGGCTTCGGCGCCGACGGCCGCCCCTTCGGCAACCCCGTCGCCGTCGGCGAGCACGAGCCGGCGATCACCCGGCTCGTCGCCTGGTACGGCCGCCGCCCCTGAGTGGCGCTGCCGGGCCGGTGCCGGTCAGCCGGCCGACGGCCCGGCGGGCGGCCCCCACGGCGGCGGCGCCAGCTTCGCGTAGCCGCGCTCGATGTCGCGGACGTGGTGCACCGGATCGTGGATCATGTAGCGGGTGAAGCTGTCGACCGTGAACGCGGCGCCGTCGCTGCGCACCCCGGTGCGCCGCCACTGGTCGCCGCCGACGGTGGCGTATCGGGCCGACAGCATCCGGCCCGCCGCATGCAGTTCGCCGGCGACGTCGTTGGGCCGCTGCCGCCAGTACTGCTGGCGCTCCGCGGCCTCGTCCTGATCCCAGTTCGGGAAGTGCGGCCCGTCCTCGCGCAGCATCATCTCCAGCCGCGTGAGGTACAGGCGGAAGACGTCGCGCACATGGCAGCCGTACTCCACCGCCGACCAGGTGGAGTCGTCGGGCCGTTCGGATGCCTGCGGGTGGGCGAGCAGCTCGCGCATGCGCTCGCACGCCCACTCGATCGCGGCACGCGTCTGGCCGATGTCGAACGTTCGCCCGTCGAAGCCGCACTCCGGGCAGGGGCGTTCCAGCACCCACGTCCAGTTCTTGTCATCGGGCACGATCGGCATGTGCGCAACCTAGCCCGGCGCCCTGCGCACCCGTGTTTGCGTCAAGAACCCGGGCTCACAGCCCCTGGCCAGCCCCCGACAGCCTTTACGTAAAGCGGGAGATCAGAGGGTGGCGACGATCTCGGCCATCAGGTCGCCGGCTTCGGTGGGGTTCAGCCCCACCTTCACGCCGGCGGCACGCAGTGCGTCCATCTTGCCCTGCGCCGTGCCCTTGCCGCCGCTGGTGATGGCACCGGCGTGGCCCATCTTCTTGCCTTCGGGGGCGGTGACGCCGGCGATGTAGGCGCTCATCGGCTTGGTGACGTTGGCCGTGATGAACTCGGCGGCTTCCTCCTCGGCCGAGCCGCCGATCTCGCCGATCATGATGATC